>JAGRFX010000134.1 GCA_020445805.1 Rhodocyclaceae bacterium | reverse complement strand
CTGCAGGTTGAGCACCCGGTCACCGAGATGATCTCCGGCCAGGACCTGGTGGAGTGGCAGCTGCGGGTCGCCTCGGGCGAGCCCCTGCCCCTGGCCCAGGAGCAGCTCGCCATCCACGGCCACGCGCTGGAAGCCCGCATCTACGCCGAGGACCCGGACAAGGGCTTCCTCCCGTCCACGGGCAGGCTGCTGCACCTGGCGCCGCCGACCGAGGGCCTGCACGTGCGGGTGGACACCGGCGTCGAGGAAGGCGACGAGATCAGCCCCCACTATGACCCCATGATCGCCAAGCTGATCGTCTGGGACCACAACCGCGAGCGGGCCTGCGCCCGCATGCTGCAGGCCCTGGCCGAGTACCGGGTGGTCGGGGTCGCCAACAACATCGGCTTCCTGTCGCGCCTGACCGCCTGCCCGGCCTTCGCCTCGGCCGACCTGGACACCGGCCTGATCGAGCGTGAGCGGGCCTACCTGTTCCCGGCCGACCCGACGCCGCCCGCCGAGGTCTGGCTGGTGGCCGCGCTGGCCGAACTGCTGCGCGAAAGCCAGCGCGGCGAGGCGCAGGCCCGCAGCGACCGCGAGCCGGCCTCGCCCTGGCACGCGCGGGATGGCTGGCGCCTCAACAACTCGGCGCGGCGCGACCTCTGCCTGCGCTTCGGCGAACAGGAACAGACCGTCGGCGTGACCTACCGCCGCGATGGCTACACGCTCTCGATCGGCGACCGGCAGGTACACGCGCGGGGCGAACGGGAGCCGCGCGGCCAGCTGAGGGTCGAGCTCGACGGCACCCGCATGGATGCCGCCGTGATCCATGCCGGCGAGAAGCGCCACGTCTTCCTGCATGGCCGCACCTGGATGCTGGCCAGCATCGACCCGCTCTACCACGGCGCCGATGCCAGCGGTACCGAGGGCGGCCTGCTGGCACCGATGCCTGGCAAGGTCATCGCCCTGGTGGCCACCGCCGGCGCCTCGGTCGTCAAGGGCGCGCCGCTCTTGATCCTCGAGGCCATGAAGATGGAGCACACCATCACTGCGCCGGCCGACGGCACCGTCAAGGCCTTCCACTTTGCAGTCGGCGACCAGGTCGGCGACGGTGCCGAGCTGGTCGACTTCGAAGCGGCCGCCTGATTGGAGGACAATGCCGCCATGTCCCTGCCCAGCCAAGTCCGCCTCGTCGAGGTCGGCCCCCGTGACGGCCTGCAAAATGAAAAGCAGCCGGTCGACACCGAGACCAAGCTCGAACTGATCGCCCGCCTGGGCGAGGCCGGCCTGCGGGCCATCGAGGCCACCGCCTTCGTCTCGCCCAAGTGGGTGCCCCAGATGGCCGACGCGCCGGAGATCATGCGCCGGCTGGAACGCCGTCCGGGCGTGGACTACCCGGTGCTGACGCCGAACCTGAAGGGCTTCGAGTCGGCCGTGGCGGCCGGCGCCCGGGAGGTGGCGGTGTTCGCCGCCGCCTCGGAAAGCTTCAGCCAGAAGAACATCAACTGCAGCATCGCCGACTCCCTGGCCCGCTTCGAGCCGGTCATGGCAGCGGCCCAGGCGGCGGGCGTGAAGGTGCGCGGCTACGTGTCCTGCGTGGTGGGCTGCCCCTACGAGGGCGACATCGCACCGCAGGCCGTGGCCGAGGTGGCCGGCACGCTCCTGGCGATGGGCTGCTACGAGGTCAGCCTGGGCGACACCATCGGCGTCGGCAATCCGGCGTCCACGCGGCGCATGCTCGACGCCGTCTTCAAGCGGGTACCGCCCGCCCGGACCGCCGGGCACTTCCACGACACCTACGGCATGGCCATCGCCAACATCCACGCCGCGCTGGAAGCCGGCGTGGCGGTCTTCGATGCCTCCGTGGCCGGGCTCGGTGGCTGTCCCTACGCCGCCGGCGCATCGGGAAACGTCGCCACCGAGGACGTGGTCTACCTGCTCGACGGGCTGGGCATCGAGACCGGTATCGATCTCGGCCGCCTGGTCGAGACCGCCGACTGGATCAGCGCCCGCCTGGGACGCGAGCCGGCCTCGCGGGTCGCCCGCGCGCTGCTGGCCAAACAACGCAAGCAAGGATGCACACCATGAAAGCATTTCTGATCGGCACCGCCCTGCTGGGTGCCCTCGTCGCCCTCCCCGCGGCCGCCGAGCCCGGCCAGCCCATGTGCCCGATGGGCATGCACGGGGGCGGCGATCCGGCCGCCATGGGGATGCAGCGCGAACAGGACCTGCTCGCCGGCAAGGGCATGGGCATGGCGAAGGCCGCCGAGCTGAACGGCTACCCGGGCCCGAAGCACGTCCTCGAGCTGGCCGGCGAACTCGACCTGAGCGAGGCCCAGCGGGAGCGAACCCAGGCCCTGTTCGATGCCATGCAGTCGGATGCGCAGGCGCTCGGTGCCCAGCTGGTCGAGGCCGAGCGCCAGCTCGACCGCCTGTTCGCCGACCACCTCGCCACGCCCGAAAGCATGCAGCCCCTCGTCGACAGGATCGGCTCGCTGCGCGGCACCCTGCAGGCGCGCCATCTGGCCAGCCACATCGCCCAGCGAAAGATTCTGGACGACGGCCAGGTCGCCCGCTATATCGAACTGCGGGGCGCCATGCGCGGCATGGGCCAGGAGGGCGGCCCGATGATGCACCACGGCCCCGGCGGCCACGCCTGTGGCGGCGAGGACCACGAGGCCATGCACCGGCGCCACCACCCGGACGGCGGGGGCATGCAATGAGCGTCGCCTCGCCCTGCATCAACGTATGCCGGATGGACCCGCGCCGGGGCACGTGCGAGGGCTGCTTCCGCACCATCGAGGAGATCACCGTGTGGGCCCGGGCCAGCGACGCCCAGCGGCAGGACATCCTGAAGGAGGTCGAGGCACGCCGCGCCGCCCACGCCCTGTTCGAGGACGATCTGCGCTGTGATTGCGACCGCTGACGTGGGATACTGCATCGCACCATCGCTACGCTGGCACCATGACTGACGACTCCCCCTGCATCGGACTGTGCGAGATCGATCCGGACAGTGATCGCTGTCTCGGCTGCGGTCGCACCTCGGCCCAAATCTACGGCGAGCCCGAGCCCCCCGCGCCGCACGACGCCGAGGTGGTCGAGGAGCAGATCGTGTACCACGCGCCGCCCACCAACGACTGAGCCTCTCCGCGGCGCCCCCTGGCCAGGCGCGCGACACACAACGTGAAGCCGCGCCCCGGGATAGCCTGATAGCATTTCCGCCGGACTCCACGAACAGGCCCATGAGCGCACCCCGCATCGACCTGATTGACGACCGGCTGCGCGTCACCGGCACATCCCACGACGGAGAGGTGCCGCTCGATGCGATCGACCGGCTCGTCTCATGCCAGCTCGAAGACACCATCCACCAGGGTGACGAAGGCTTCCACATCGTGCTGGCTGGCGACCGCTTCATCCTGATCGGCCCCTTTGCCGCCGGCGGACTGGGCGCGGTTGACGATCTGCGCGCGGCACGGCCCGGGCTGCCGGAGGGTCGGGCCCGCCTGCCCGGCGTACCGCGCAGGCTGCGGTCGCCCGGGCTGCTCGGCCTGCGGCTCTTCCCGATGCCCGGCCTGGGCGTGTTCCCGTCCGCACAGCTCCCGGATCTCGACGAGGACACCGACCCCCATGGCTGACCCGAACGCCTGCGGCGAAATCACCGCCTCCCCCCATGCCACCTGGCCCGGCCCACCGTTCAAGCTGACGAACGAGGCGGCCTATCGGCTGCCCCTGCCCGCCGCAGACGCCGACGCGGCCAGCCGCTTTCTCGAGGGGCTGGGCGGCGACGCCGCCGGTGCCGGTCGGAAGATGGTGGAAATCGGCATCAATGCGCCCCTCCTGCGAGCGGCCTACAAGCGCGAAATCGAAGCCATGATGGCCGAGCTGGCACGTCGCCTCGAAGCCGGCGAGCCGAAGGAGAGCGTCGCCCGCTGGGTATCGGCCGAGCGCAATCGCATCATCGGCCGGATTCGATCCTCGTCGGGCCTGGTGACCCGGGGCATCTACGAGCTGCGGGACTGGCGCGAGTACGGCCCCGGCGGGCGCACCTGGGACAACATCCAGAAGCGCTACCAGGGCCGGGGGCTCAGCGGCGAGGCCATGCACAAGCACATCATTCGTGGGGCGCAGACCTCGAACACCACCGTGAACACGGCCGCCATGCGCGGCGCCTCCTACCTCCGGCACGGCGGCCGCGTGGTACTGGTGGTCGGTGTGGCGGTGTCGGCGGCCCGCATCTGGAACGCCAGCGAGCAGGAACTCCCCCGCGTGATCGGCGAGGAGATGGGCGGCTACATCGGCGGTGGTATCGGGGCCGGTGCCGGCGTGGGCATCTGCATGATCTTCGGCATCGCCTCGGGCGGCTGGGGCCTGCTGGCCTGCGGCATCGTGGGCGGCCTGGGCGGCGGCGTGGCCGGATCGTATGTGGGTGGTCAGGTGGCCGATGGCATCTACTACACCGACGAAACCACTCCCCAGGAGGCGCTCGGATTCGTCAGCCTCGAACTGCCCGCCGGCAGCCTCTACCGCAGCCCGCCCGAATCCATGTGCGGCCGCTGAGCCGGGCGCGCCACGCGGTGGTGGCGCGGGCCGGGCTCAGTGGGCCAGCGCGGCCTTTTCTTCGATGAAGACCGGCCCCCACATGGGGTGGCCGGCCTCGGCCTTGGCCAGCTCGAATCGGGAATCCAGCGCCAGCACGCTGCGGAAATGCTCGCGGCAGACCGACAGATTGCCGCGGCTGCAGGCGATGAAGGCCAGCAGCTTGTGCGCCTCGACCGTCTCGCCGACGCTCGACAGCTTGAGCACCAGGGCCTCGTCGAGCCACATCGTGGCGCCCTCGAAATCCCCCTGCTCGTAGCGCTGGCGCCCCTGGTCCAGGGCCAGGCTGGCGGTCTGCCAGACCTTGTTCTGGTCCACCACGGGGGACGGGCGCTGGGGTGCCACGACACAGGCGGACAGCAGCAGGATCATGGCCGACAGCGCGAGCGCCGACCGGAGGCGCGAAATCATTGTCCGAAGCGGTGCCGAAGCTGTTTGTCGTCTCCGGATTCTAGCTTCAGGTCCGCGATAAAGGGAGGGAAGTCGAGATTGCGGATCTCGATCCGGTGCCGTCCGGCCGGGAGCTCGAGCTGCTGCATCGGTGGCGTCACGCCGACCCGCTTGCCGTTGACGAAGACCTGGCCCCAGGGCAGCACGGAGAGGTGGACGACCGCGGCGTTGGCGATGGCGGGTTCGGCCTTGGCGACAGGTCTGGGCTCGGCGCGGACGGGTGCTGGCGCCGGCGCGCGCGCGCGGGTCACTTCGGGCTCGCGCTGCGGCGCGAGCAGGGCGGGCGGTGCCTCGTCAACCGTCGGCAGGGGCAGGATCGGCGGCGCAAAGATGTCCACCTCGTCGAGCGATGCGGGTGCCGCCGCCAGCGGACCGGCAGCCGTCGGCGCCAGTTCGGGTGACAGCACGGGCTTGCCCACGTCGCGCTGCAGGGTCAGGAAGGCTGCCCAGGCGGCAATGACCGCGGCCCCGACGCCGACTGCCAGCTTGCGCCGTGAGCGGCGCGCGGCCGGGCGGTCCTCGGGGGCGCTGGACACCGCCGGCAGCACCACGGTACCGCCATTGCCCGATGTAGGGCTCGACTGGCGCAGGGTCCGCCCGCCATCGGGGCCATCGCGCAGCTGCTTGCGCAACATGCGCAGGATCGACGCCATCTCGCGGGCCGACTTGAAGCGCTGGGCCGGATCCTTGTGCATCGCCCGCAGCAGCAGCAGGTCGAGCTCACGCGGCACGTCGGGGTTGAGTTCGCGGGCCGTGGGCGGCTCGGAGTGGAGCACCTTGTCCACCACCTCGAGCAGGCGCCGGCCCTCGAAGGGGTTGCGACCCACCAGCAGCTCGTAGAGCGTGACCCCCAGGGCAAAGAGGTCCGAGCGCGCATCGACGGTGCCCCCCTGGATCTGCTCGGGCGCCATGTACTTGGGCGATCCCAGCACGTGACCGCTGGGCAGGGTCCGGTCGGCCCCCAGGCTGAAGCGGGTCTGGGCGATGCCGAAATCCATGATCTTCACCATGCCGCTGCGGCTGAGCATGATGTTGGCGGGCTTGATGTCGCGGTGGATCACACCCTGGGAATGCGCAAAATCAAGTCCGCGGCAGACCGCCAGGCCGATATCGACCACCCGGCGGACCGGCATGACGCTGCCGCTGTCGAGGGCTTCCCGCAGGGTGTAGCCCTGGAGGAACTCCATCGCGATGTAGGGCACCCCCTCGCTCTCCCCAATGTCATAAATCGTTACGATATTGGGATGATTGAGGCGCCCGGCGGCCCGGCCTTCGCTGAAGAACTGCTCGCGGAACTGCACCCGCTCCTGCTCGGACAGGTCGAGGCTGAGGACCTTCAGCGCGACCTTGCGCCCGATGAGCGGATCTTCTGCCCGATAGACGGTACCCATGGCGCCCTTGCCCAGCGAGCCGGTGACCACATACCGGCCGATCCGGGCAGAGCCGGGTGCCGGGCGACCACTGGTACTGGCGGGGGCGTGCATGGTTGTGCGCAATGTCATACGGGAGTCGGAACCGGCAAAAGTTATCACATGCCGGGTGGTCTTCGTGCTACGTCTGTACTGCCGACTATGGAATAATCCGGCTCAATCCGACGATTTCCGACGATTGCCACCCCGTGGCGGCCCCGTGTCCCCGGCCGGCACCATCGAGACGAGAAGCGACTTGACCTCTAAGCCCCGGTTTGAGATGAGCGGCCTCAGCAATCCCGGCTGCGTCCGCTCCCTGAACGAGGATGACTTCCGCATCGAGCCGGAGCTCGGGCTGATGGTCGTTGCCGACGGCATGGGCGGCCACAATGCGGGCGACGTCGCGGCCAAGATCGCCGTCGAAACCATCACTGCCCACGTGCGCGACGCCATCGCCAGCAGCGCCCCGGCCGGCGCCTCGGATGCCGAGTCGCTGCTGCGCGACGCCCTGACCCACGCCAACTCGGCCATCCTCGAGCGCGCCCGCGGCAAGGAGCAGTACAAGGGCATGGGCACCACGGTGGCCTGCCTGCTGCTCCACGGCGAACAGGCCACCATCGCCCACCTGGGCGACTCGCGCGCCTATCGCCTCGCCACCGGCAAGCTCCGCCTTCTGACCCGCGACCACAGCCTGACCCAGGAGGTGCGCGAACTGGGGGTGATCGGCGAGGACGCCATCGCAGCCAGCCACAACCGCCACCTGGTCTCCCACGCCCTGGGCCGCGAGTTGCAGCCACCGGTGGCGGTCCACACGGTGCCCTGCATGCCGGGCGACATCTTCCTGCTGTGCACGGATGGCCTCAACGACATGGTCGATGGCCTCGACCTGGAGCTGGCCCTGCGGGTCCTGCGCAGCAACCTGCCCCTGGCCGTGGACCAGCTGATCATGATCGCCCGCGACAATGGCGGCTTCGACAACATCACCGCGACCCTGGCGCGCGTGCCCTCCAAGGATGCCCCGGGCGCGGCGCCCGAGGGCGGCGACGGGTCGGCCATCGGGCGACTGCGTGGCTGGTTGCGCTCACTGCTCGGCGGAGGACACTGACACCATGGCCAAGATCGTGCTCAGCCTGGACGGCGAGATCATCGAACAGCGGGTCGTTCCCGAGGCCAGGCTCGTCATCGGCCGCAGCCAGGACTGTGACCTCGCCATCGACTCGGCCGAGATCAGCGGCCAGCACGCCGCGATCATCACGGTGGTGAACGACCACTTCCTCGAGGACCTGGGCAGCACCAACGGCACACTGGTGAACGGCAAGCGCATCACCCGCCACCTGCTCGAACACAACGACGTGGTGTTCCTGGGCTCGTACCGCGTCAAGTACATGAACGCAGCCTCCTCGGGCGTCGGCTTCGATCGGACCCAGATCATCGCCCCGGTCCGGCCCCAGGTCTCGCCGGCCAACACCCAGGTGGTTCCGGCTGCCCTCGATTCGGCCGCCGCCTCCACCAAGGCCACCCGCTCCCGCTTTCCCAAGGGCCGCCTGATCGTGGTCGAAGGGCCCCGCGCCGGCAGCGAGGTGCCCATCGACGGCGTGCTCGCGCCCGTCGGCCACGAAGGCCAGTCGCTCGGGGTCATCAACCGCCGCCCGCTGGGCTGCTTCCTGACCCAGGTCAGCGGCAAGCCGGTGCGGGTGAACAAGAAGCCGCTGGGCGGCGATCCGGTCCAGCTCGCCAATGGCGACGAGATCGTGGCCGGCGACGAAAGGGCCCTGTTCAAGACGCCATGACGGCGGCCGCGGCCACCGGCCCGATACGGTCATGAGCACGCCGCCGCTGCCGGACGCGCTGGTCGTGCTCGAGCGCGGCTGGCTGTCGGCCAACAACGTGATCGGTCTCGACGGCGACGAGGCCACCATGGTCGACAGCGGCTACGTCACCCATGCCGACCAGACCGTCACCCTGGTGCGACACGCCCTCGAAGGGCGCCGCCTCGCACGGCTCATCAACACCCACGCCCACTCCGACCACATCGGCTGCAATGCGGCCGTGCAGGCCGCCTTCGGGTGCCGGATCTGCGTCCCCGAGGCCATGTCCGACATCGTCACGCGCTGGGACGAGGACGAGCTGCTGCTCAGGCCCATCGACCAGCAGTGCGACCGCTTCCAGTTCGACGAGACCCTCGCCGAGGGAGATCGCTTCGTCCTCGGCGGCCTCGAGTGGCAGGCCCGCGCAGCCCCGGGCCACGACATGCGGGCGCTGATGTTCCATTGCCCGGACCGGCGCCTGCTGATCTCCGGCGACGCCCTCTGGCGGGATGGCTTCGGGGTGCAGTTTCCGCAGCTCTTCGGCACCGCCGACGGGCTCGCCGCGACCCGCGCCACGCTCGAGGCCATCGGCCGGCTGGCGGTCGACGCGGTGATTCCCGGCCACGGCTCGCCCTTCGGCGACGTCCACGAGGCCCTCGAACGCGCCTTCGCGCGCCTGGCCGCCTTCGAGGCCGACGCCGAGCGCATGGCCCGCAACGCCTTGCGGGCCTGCCTCACCTTCAACCTGATGGAGTGCCGCAGCGTCGACCTGGACGCCCTGCCGGCCTACCTGGATGAGGTCGGGCTGTACCGGGAGATCAACCGGCGCTACCTGCGGCTGACGCCCGAGTCCCTGGCCCAGTCCCTGACCCGCGACCTGGTTCGCGCCGGCGTCGCACGCACCGACCACCACATGCTGCACGCGGTCTGACCACCACCGGTGCGCGCCCCGAGGTGGCGCATGTCAGCGGCGTTTGGTACAAGGGAGCATTGCACGGTCATGCAGGGTTGGCGATGCAACTGGTTCTCATCAGCGGTCTGTCCGGCTCGGGCAAGTCGGTGGCCCTCAAGGCCCTCGAGGATGCCGGCTACTATTGCGTCGACAACCTGCCCGCGACCCTGCTGCCCCAGTTCATCGGTCACATCCGGGCGAGCGGCTTCAAGCGCGCGGCGGTGGCCGTCGATGTCCGCTCCGGCGCCAGCATCGCGGCGCTGCCCCGGCAGCTCGACCAGCTGCGCGGGATGGTCGAGGACCTGCGCTTCCTGTTCCTGGAGTCGCGCGACGACACCCTGATCCAGCGCTTCTCCGAGACCCGCCGTCGCCATCCGCTGGCCGAGGAGGGGGTCTCCCTGGCCGAGGCCATCCACCGCGAGCGCGAGGCGCTGGCCGACCTGGCCGCCCTGGGCCACCGCATCGACACCAGCGACCAGGCTGCCAACACGCTGCGGGGCTGGATCAAGAACTTCCTCGATCTCAAGGCCGCCGAGGGCCTGACCCTGATGTTCCAGTCCTTCGGCTTCAAGTACGGCCTGCCCGTCGATGCCGACCTAGTGTTCGACGCCCGCTGCCTGCCCAACCCCTACTACGATCCGCGCCTGCGCCCCCTCACCGGCAAGGACCTGCCGGTGGTGGAGTTCCTCGAGAAGGTGCCGGAGGTCGGGCGCATGGCCGAGGACATCTACCGCTTCGTCGCCACCTGGCTGCCCAGCTATGTGCGCGACAACCGCAGCTACCTGACCGTGGGCATCGGCTGCACCGGCGGCCAGCATCGGTCGGTCTATCTCGCCGAATGGCTGGCCACCCGCTTCCGGCCGGGCACCAACGTGCTGGTGCGTCACCGCTCGCTGCGCAGCGAGGTGGCGGCGTCGATGCCACCGAGACACGGCATCACCGGGTAGCGCATGGACCGTGCCGCGCTGGCCGCCTGGCGGCGCCACCTGCTGGCCGGCGACCTGCTGGTGCTGGCCGGCGGCCTCGTCGCCACCGTCGCGAGCTTCCTGCTGCTGTGGCAGGGCGAAGTACCCGACCGGGCCATCGTGCGGGCCGGGGGCGCCATCGTGGCCGAGCTGCCCCTCAACGATCGGCGTGCCCTGAGCGTCGAGGGCCCCCTGGGCACCACGGTCATCGAGGTCGAACCCGGCCGCGCCCGGGTGGCCTCCGATCCGGGGCCACGCCAGTACTGCGTGCGCCAGGGCTGGCTCAGCCGCGGCGGCGCGGTCGCGATCTGTGCCCCGAACCAGGTCTCCCTGTCGCTCAATGGCGGTGGCGCCAGCCATGACTCGCTCAGTTACTGAACTGCCCGTCACCGCGGACGACATCCGAATTGCCCGGCTGGCCGCGGCGGCCATCGCCCTGACCGTCGCCGAGGCGGCCATCCCGATGCCCCTGCCCGGGGTCAAGCCGGGCCTCGCCAACATCATCACGCTGGTCGTGCTGTGGCGATACGGCTGGCGGGACGCGGCCTGGGTGTCCCTGCTGCGCGTGCTGGCGGGCAGCCTGCTGCTGGGCCAGTTCCTGGCGCCCGGCTTCTTCCTCAGCCTGTCGGGCAGCCTCGCCAGCCTGGCGGCCCTGGGTCTGGCCGGGTGGCTCCCCCGGCGCTGGTTCGGCCCGGTCAGCCACAGCCTGTTCGCCGCCTTCGCCCATATCGGCGGGCAGCTGCTGGTGGCGCGTCTCTGGCTGGTGCCCCACGACGGGGTGTTCTACCTGACCCCGGTATTCCTCGGCGCCGCGCTGGTCTTCGGTCTCTGCAACGGGCTGGTGGCGGCCCACCTGCTGGCCGATCCGGGGCGTACGCCCCCGCCCTGAGCGCCCCACCGCTGCCGCGGCGTGGCGACCATCACGCCCGATATAACCTTCGTCGTATAAACTCGGCGCCGATCGCTTTTCGACGCCCGCCCCCCATGCGCCTGCTCAAGTTCCTGTCCCTCGCCCTGATCGGCCTGCTGCTGGCGCTGCTGATCCGGCTTCCCGCCGGCTCCATGGCCGGCGAGCGGATGCCCTTCGGCGAGATCCGGGCAGAACATCACTGAGCACCGCCGTCCATCGGCAAGCGGCCCGACGTTGATGCGGGTCAACTCACCCCGGGCGGGATCCGCCTACCCTTGCGGGTTTCGTACGCTGAGTCCTCACGTCCGCCCATGGCCCGCATCGAACTCGTCTGTCCGGCTGGCAGCCTGCCGGCCCTGAAGACCGCCGTCGACTACGGCGCCAACTGCGTCTACCTCGGTTTCAAGGACGCCACCAATGCCCGCAACTTCAGCGGCCTGAACTTCGACGACAAGGCCATGAGCGAGGGCATCGCCTACGCCCACGCACGCGGCGCGAAGGTCCTGCTGGCCCTCAACACCTACCCCCAGAGCGACAACTGGGCAAGCTGGACCCAGGCCGTGGACAAGGCCGCGGAGCGCGGCATCGACGCCGTCATCCTGGCGGACCCGGGGCTGATGCGCTACGCCCTGCGCACCCACCCCCAGCTGCGCCTGCACCTGTCGGTCCAGGGCTCGGCCACCAGCTACGAGGCCATCAACTTCTACCATGAGCACTTCGGCATCCAGCGCGCGGTCCTGCCGCGGGTGCTGTCGCTGGCCCAGGTCGAGAACGTGATCCGCAACACCCAGGTCGAGCTCGAACTGTTCGGCTTCGGCGGCCTGTGCGTGATGGTCGAGGGCCGCTGCGCCCTCTCCGCCTACGCCACCGGCGAGTCCCCCAACTGCAACGGCGCCTGCTCGCCGGGCAAGCACGTGCGCTGGGAACAGACCCCCCAGGG
>JAGRFX010000133.1 GCA_020445805.1 Rhodocyclaceae bacterium | reverse complement strand
GACCATGATCACGTCCGGATCCTGACGCAGGAAGGCTTTCAGGGCCGAAGCGAAGGTCAGCCCCACCTTGGGATTCACGTTCACCTGGTTGATGCCGGGCAGGTTGATTTCAGCCGGATCCTCCGCGGTCGAAATATTGACGCCGGCCTTGTTCAGCAGATTGAGGCAGGTATAGAGCGACACGGTCTTGCCGCTACCCGTCGGGCCCGTCACGAGGATCATGCCGTACGGGCGCTCAATGGCTTCGAGCAGCGCCTTTCTCTGTTCCGCCTCGTAGCCGAGCGCATCGATGCCCAGCATGGCCGACGACGGATCGAGAATACGCATGACGATCTTCTCGCCATGCAGGGTCGGCAGGGTCGAGACCCGGAAATCGATGGCCTTGTTCTTCGACAGGACGAGCTTCATGCGGCCGTCCTGTGGCACCCGCTTTTCGGAGATGTCGAGGCGGGATATCACCTTGATCCGGGCCGCGATCTTCTCGCGCAGGATCAGGGGGGGCTGCGCGATCTCCCGCAATACGCCGTCAGTGCGGAAGCGGATCCGGTAGTACTTCTCGTAGGGCTCGAAGTGGATATCGGACGCCCCCTCGTTGATGGCATCGACCAGCATCTTCTGGATGAAGCGCACGACCGGGGCGTCGTCGACTTCGGCCTGGGCGCTATCGTCATCCGCCTGGTCGGCAGGTCCCTCCTGCCCCAGGAGGTCCATGTCGAAATCTTCGCCGGTCAGTTCCCGCAGCGAATCGGAGGCCGACTCCCGTTGCGAGTGGATCAGTTCCGCCAGCTTGGGCAGTTCCACTACCACCGGGTCGACCGATTGGCCGGTCTGGAAGCGAATCTCGTCGAGCGCACGGATATTGGTTGGATCCGCCATCGCGACGGTGATCCGGTTGCCCCGCTTGCTGAGGGCGAGGACCTCGTGCTTGTCCACAAGCTTCTTGTCGACCACGTCCTTGGGCAGGTTGGCCGCGTCGAGTGCCGATACGTCGAGGAGGGGATAGCCGAAGGTCTCGGCAGAAAAACGGGCGACCTCGAGCGAGGTCATGTGCTTGTTCTCGATCAGGTTCGAGAGAAAGGCATTGACCTTGCCAGGTGCAGGTTTGCTGCATTCGAGTGCCGCGTTCTCGTCCAGCTTTCCCTGCTGCACGAGGGCGCGAGCGAGACCACTCATCGCGATCTGCGGGTTTGCTGCCATTTCATCCCTTGTCTGACGACCGCGCGCATGTTGCATGCCCCATCGGGTGGCTGTAAAGCCGTCATGCGTCTATGCAAACATCAATTTTCGTTGCCAGCCCCCTGGGGGCGAAAGATCCTGACCGTTCTGACCATGCGGTCCTGGGTCTGAACGACCTCGATCGGAATGTCGCCGAATTTCACGGAGAGACCTGTCTCGGGAATCTCCTGCAAATATTCGATGAGCAACCCATTGATAGTTTTCGGCCCGTCCACCGGAAGGTTGAGCCCCAATTTTCGATTGAGGTCACGGATGCCCTGGCTGCCATCGACGAGCACCGTTCCGTCATCACCCCAGGCGAGGCGGTCGCCGGAGTCCGGCGTCGAGGTTGTGAACTTTCCGATCAGTTCCTCGATGATGTCCTCGAGCGTCACGAGCCCCAGCAGCTCGCCGTACTCGTCGACCACCAGGCCCAGCCGCTGCCGGTTTTCCTGGAAGAACCGCAACTGAGAGAAGACCGGCGTGTTGGCCGGGATGAAGTAGGGCTCCTGCAGCACCGACCGGATGTCGTCGATGTCGAAGTCCGCATCGATGGCCCGACCGAGCAGGCGTCGCAGATGGAGCACGCCGACGATGTCGTCCATCTCTTCGGAGAAGACCGGCAGGCGCGTGTGATAGCTGGTGGCGATCTGCTGCTTGATGGCGTCCAGCGGATCGGCCAGGTCGATGCCCTCGATCGAACTGCGGGGTGTCATCACGTCCTCGACCGTGATGTCCTCGAGCTCGAACAGGTTGACCAGGATGCTGCGGTGCTTCTGGGGAATGTACTGGCCCGACTCGATCACCAGCGCCCGCAGTTCCTCGGGCGCCAGTCGATGGCGCTCCTGGCTGTCGGATGGGTTCAGTCGCAGCAGGCGAAGCAGCCCGAAGACGAACACATTGACGAAGCTCACGACGAAACCCGTGACCTTCAGCAGGAATGCCAGCCCGTAGGACGCGTATATGGCCAGTCTGTCGGCGTGGTTGGCGCCAACGACCTTGGGCGTGATCTCGGAGAAGACCAGGATCAGGAAGGTGACCAGCACGGTCGCCAGGCCGAGCGCCCACTCCGACTCCCCGAACAGGTCGATGGTGATCAGGCTGACCAGCATTGCCGCGGCGGCATTGATCAGGTTGTTGAACAGCAGGATCACCCCGAGCAGCCGGTCGGTGGTACCCAGCAGTTCCAGTGCCAGCGCGGCGCCCTTGTGGCCGCTGGCCGCCTGGGAGCGGAGGCGATAGCGGTTGGCCGCCATCATGGCCGTCTCCGCCATCGAGAAGGTGCCCGAGAGCACCAGCAGGATGGCGAGCGACACCAGCTTGAGCGAGAGCGGCGCGTCGGTCACGGCCATGGCCTCCGGCCGAGCGGATCAGTCGTTCGGACGGGCCGGGGAGGAGGGGCGGGCGTCATGCGGCGCGATGCAGGACGACTTCGAGGACGAAGCGACTCCCGACATAGGCGAACATCAGCGCCGCAAAGCCGGCGAGCGTCCACCGCAGTGCCACCCGGCCTCGCCATCCCCAGGCGTGGCGCCCGAACAGCAGGGCGCCGAACAGCAGCCAGGAAATGATCGCGAACACCGTCTTGTGGTCGAAGCGGAATGCCTTGCCGAACAGGGATTCGGAGAAGATGCTGCCCGACAGCAAGGTCAGGGTCAGCAGCACGAAGGCGATGCCGATCAGGCGGAACAGCAGGGCCTCCATGGTCAGCAGCGGCGGCAGGTTCGCAAATGCGCGGGTCAGGCGTGCACTGTGCAGCTGCCGCTCGGCCAGCGCCATGAGCAGGGCGTGGAGGGCGGCCAGGGTGAACAGGCTGTAGGCCAGCATGGCGACGATGAAGTGCGCGCGAAAGGCCATCGACCCGGCGTTCGTGATCTCGTGCTGGCTCGGCCAGATGAGCGGCAACAGGGCGCCGACGGCGGCGGCCGGCATGGCCAGGGTCTGCAGGCCGTCCAGTCGGGTGTAGAGGGTTTCGATCCAGTAGAACAGGACGGCGAGCCAGACCATCATCGACAAGGCGACACTGAACCCGAAGCGCATGCGCTCGTCCGGAAACAACTCACCCTGCAGGGCGATGCCGTGACACAACAGTGCAAAGGCCAGCCAAAGGCGCTCGCCGAGGGGGTGAGCCGGCTCCGATCGCGGTCTCGGAGGGGCATTTCGGTTGCGCCAGAAGTGGATGCCGAGCGCCGCGTAGAGCGAGGCTGGAAGCAGATGAAGTAGAATGCCGGGCATTCTGCGAGTTTACTCCAACGCCTGATTTCTGCGGATTTCATCATGCTGGACAATCTTTCCCAACGCCTGGCAGGCGTCGTCAAGAAGCTTCGGGGCCAGGCGCGGCTGACCGAGGAAAACATTCAGGAGGCCCTGCGCGAGGTGCGCATGGCGCTGCTGGAGGCCGATGTGGCCTTGCCGGTTGTCAAGGAGTTCATCGGCAAGGTCCGCGACAAGGCGGTCGGCGAGGAGGTGATCGGCTCCCTGACCCCCGGCCAGACGCTGGTGGGGGTCGTGCACCGCGAGCTTGCGGCCCTGATGGGCGGCACCCATGCCGGGCTGAACCTGGCAACGCAGCCGCCGGCGATTGTCCTGATGGCCGGCTTGCAGGGTGCCGGCAAGACCACCACCACCGGCAAGCTCGGCAAGCTCCTGCGGGAGCGGATGAAGAAGAAGGTGCTGGCCGTCTCGACCGACGTGTATCGTCCCGCGGCCATCGAGCAGCTGAAGACCGTGGCGTCCCAGGCGGGCATGGATTTCTTCCCCTCGTCGGTCGGACAGAAGCCCGTCGATATCGCCAACGCGGCCGTCGATTACGCCCGCAAGCATCACTATGAGGTGCTGCTCGTCGATACGGCCGGACGCCTGGCGATCGACCAGGCCATGATGGACGAGATTCGCGCGCTGCATGCCGCGGTCGAGCCTGTCGAAACGCTGTTCGTGGTCGATGCCATGCTCGGGCAGGACGCCGTCAATACCGCACGCGCCTTCAATGAGGCCCTGCCGCTGACAGGGGTTGTCCTGACCAAGCTCGATGGTGACGCCCGCGGCGGTGCGGCGCTCTCCGTTCGCCACGTGACCGGCAAACCCCTCAAGTTCGCGGGTGTGGGAGAGAAACTCACCGGGCTGGAGGAGTTTCACCCGGAGCGGATGGCCTCGCGGATTCTCGGCATGGGCGACATCCTGGGTCTCGTCGAGGAGGCCCGGCGCGGTGTCGACGAGGAGAAGGCCCGCCAGTTCGCCCAGAAGCTCAAGTCAGGCAAGGGCTTCGACCTGAACGACTTCAAGGAGCAACTGCTGCAGATGCGCAAGATGGGCGGCATCGGCTCGCTGCTCGAGAAGCTGCCGGCCCAGTTTGCGCAGGCGGCAGGGCAGCTTCAGGGGGGCGTCGAGGAAAAGGCGCTGGGGAAGATCGAGGGCATCATCAATTCGATGACGCCGCTCGAGCGAGCCAAGCCCGAGATTCTCAAGGCCTCGCGCAAGCGGCGAATCGCGGCCGGGGCAGGGGTTTCGGTGCAGGAGGTCAATCGCCTGCTCAATCAGTTCGAACAGACGCAGAAGGTCATGAAGCAGTTTTCGAAAGGCGGCATGCAAAAGCTCATGCGGGGCATGAAGGGCATGCTGCCCGGAATGATGCGATAGACCTTGCGCAGGCCAGTCGCCCTGCCGTCTCCTGGCAGGGAATAAAAAAGGGCGCTTCTCGCGAAGCGCCCTTTTTCGTTCGAGCGTGAAGATTACTTCGCGTTCGAGCGCAGCCCGGCAGCGTAGTCGGCCACGGCCTGAATTTCGCCGTCGGTCATCTTGATGGCGATATCGCGCATCATGCGACTCGGGTCATTGGCGCGGTCGCCCGAGCGGAAGGCCTTGAGCTGGGTCTCGATATACTCGGCAAACTGGCCGGCGAGCGCGGGATACTGGGCCGGGAGGCCGGCGCCGGCGGGGCCGTGGCAGGCCGCACAGGCGGGAATGCCCTTTTCCTGATTGCCGGCGCGCCACAGCTTCTGGCCGGCAGCCAGCGTGTCGGTATTGCGGGCAGATTCGGGTTTCAGGGTCTGGGAGGAGAAGTGAGCGGCCAGGGCCTTCATGTCGTTGTCGTCGAGCGACGCGACCATCGCGCCCATGATGGGGCTCATGCGATTGCCGCTCTTGAAGTCACCCAGTTGCTTGTACAGGTAGGTGGAGTGCTGGCCTGCGAGCTTCGGGTTGGTCGCAAGCATGCTGTTCCCGTCGGCCATGTGGCAACCGGCGCAGATGGTTTCTGCGGTTTGTTTTGCCTTGGCCAGGTCCGGCGCGGCGCCGTCGTGCTGGGCGTAAACGCCACCCGCGGCGAAGAGCAGGGAAAGCAGCAATGAACGCTTGATCATGGTGTCCTCGAAAGCCGTGATTGGAATTCTCAAACCAGTTATTGTATACCACCGCAAAAGAATTTTCCCGCTCTACGGACGGTTTACTGGTCCGGGCGGCGTCGCCCCGGATTTCGCAATGTCCCTGTTCCAGAATGCCCGTTTCGAGATATCGGTGGCCAATCCGAGCGGATTGCCCGAGCCGAATGGCATGGAGATCGCCTTCGCCGGACGGTCCAACGCCGGCAAATCGAGTGCCATCAATACCTTGGCGAGCCACACCCGTCTGGCGTACGTGTCCAAGACACCCGGTCGCACCCAACTGATCAACTTCTTCAGGCTGCGGGACGGTTCGGCGCTGGTCGACCTGCCGGGATATGGCTATGCGGAAGTTCCGGAGAAGGTGCGTCTGCAGTGGCAGGGGCTGCTGGAGCGTTACCTCAGGACCCGCCCGAATCTTGTCGGACTGGTCCTGATCATGGACGCCCGTCATCCGCTCAAGCCGCTGGATTGCCAGATGATCGACTGGTTCGCACCGAGCGGGCGTCCGATTCACGTGCTCCTCACCAAGGCGGACAAGCTGACCCGCAGCGAGGCGGCCCGGACCCTGTCGCAAGTGCGGGCCTCGCTAGAGGCCTGGGGGCCTCTGGTGAGCTGCCAATTGTTCTCGAGCCTCAAGAAGACGGGTCGTGAAGAAGTCGAGGATGTGGTCGGCCGGTGGCTCGGCGCGAACGAGGACCCGCCGGCATAGAACGTGCAAAGAAAACCCCCGGCAAAAGGGGAGGTTGCCGGGGGTCGAAATGCCTCGACCGGAGTCGAGGTACCCGCTCAGGGAGGTGAAGCGGGAGACGGCTCAGCACCATCTGCCTGTCAGAGGCAGTCGCCCCGTCGTAAGTTCCAACGTTTTCATTTGGATGCAAAGAGGATGAACATGAGACCCACGCCTGCGTTCCCGTCGGCCCGCATGCGGCGCATGCGGCGCGATGCCTTTTCGCGCCGCCTGATGCAGGAGAACCTGCTCAGCGCCAACGACCTGATCTACCCGGTGTTCGTGCTCGACGGCCAGGGCGCCGAGCAGGCGGTGCCATCCATGCCGGGGGTCTCGCGCGTCTCGGTGGACCGCCTGATGGGCGTTGCCGAGCAGGCCTGCGAACTGGGCGTGCCGGCCATGGCGCTGTTTCCGGTGGTCGAGGCGGACAGGAAAAGCGATGGCGCGGAAGAGGCGTGGAACCCGAACGGCCTCGTGCAGCGCACTGTCCGGGAACTGAAATCCCGTTTCCCGGAACTGGGGGTGATCACCGACGTGGCCCTCGACCCCTACACAAGTCACGGCCAGGACGGCCTGATCGATCCGGAAGACCCGCGCGCCTACGTCCTCAATGACGAAACCCTCGAAGCGCTGGCGAAACAGGCCCTGAGCCATGCCGAAGCCGGGGCCGACGTGGTCGCCCCCTCGGACATGATGGACGGGCGGATCGGGCGGATCCGGGCCGAGTTGGACGGTCAGGGTCATATCCATACCCGCATCCTGGCCTACTCGGCCAAGTACGCCTCTGCCTACTACGGGCCCTTCCGTGATGCCGTGGGGTCGGCCGGCAATCTGAAGGGCGGCAACAAATACACCTACCAGATGGACCCTGCCAACAGCGACGAAGCCATCCGCGAGGTGGCCCTCGACATCGCCGAGGGTGCCGACATGTTCATGGTCAAGCCCGGCATGCCCTACCTCGACATCGTCCGGCGCGTGAAGACGGAGCTCCAGGTGCCGACCTATGCCTATCAGGTCAGCGGCGAATACGCCATGCTGAAAGCTGCCGCGGCCAATGGATGGCTGTCCGAGGAGGCCTGCATGCTGGAAGGGCTGCTGTGCTTCAAGCGGGCAGGTGCCGACGGCATCCTGACCTACTATGCGCTCGACGCGGCGCGCGCCCTGAAGGCCCGCTGAGCGGTTTCAGCTCGCGGCAAGGGGGCCCAGCGCCCGCAGGCTGGCGCGACCGAGGGCGGTCGCGCGGCCCAGGCGCAGGTCCACGTGGGGAGGGCAGCGGACGCTGCTGCTGATCCATACGGTGCGCATGCCGAGCCGCTTGGCCGGCAGCAGGTTGGCGGCGCTGTCCTCGACCAGGATGCAGCG
Organism: Rhodocyclaceae bacterium; assembly: GCA_020445805.1. Classification (GTDB taxonomy): domain Bacteria; phylum Pseudomonadota; class Gammaproteobacteria; order Burkholderiales; family Rhodocyclaceae; genus Cognatazoarcus. The sequence continues at coordinate 4,361 of JAGRFX010000133.1, read as the reverse complement.
CTCGGGGCGAACCCGCAGCGCGGCCAGGAGACGGCGGAAGGCCGGCATCCCGGGCTTGGGTTGGTAGCGCATGTCCTCGATGGCAAAGAGGGCATCGATCGAATCCGACAGCCCCATGGCCGCGACGACCTGCAGCGCGTACTGACGCGGACCGTTCGAAAAGATCACCTTGCGACCCGGCAGTCGCCGCAGCACGCGGCGGATGGGCGCGTCGAAGCGCAGCAGTGGCGCAATGTCGCCCAGCTGGTGGGTTTCACTGAGAAAGTGATCCGGGTCGGTCCCGTGATGCAGGACCAGTCCGGTCAGGGTCGCGCCGTAGCGGCGCCAGTATCGTTCGCGCAGCGCCTGGGCAGCCGGCTCGTCGAGGGCGAGGTGGCGCTGGATGTAGGCGGTCATGCGCCGGTTGATGGACGGAAAGATGGCGTGGCTGGCGTTGTGGAGCGTGTTGTCGAGATCGAACAGCCAGACCGGCTCGCGCTTCATGGGGTCGGACGCTCCGCAAAGCGGATGATGGACCGGCCGTGTTCGTCGGCCTTGGGCGGCATCTTCCAGGCGTGGCCGAAGACCAGCTCCAGGGTCAGCGGCAGGTTCCCGTCGCGTCTCCCGGATTCGAGCCGTGCCAGGTCGGACTGCCAGCGATGGCGGCCCCTGAGCCCCCGTGGCCGGTCGGCGCGCGCGTTGGCGTGACCACCCTGGCGCAGGTCGGCCAGCAGCGTCTCCACGTTGGCATAGGTCACGGTGATGACCTGCATGTCCATGACCGGATCACCGAAGCCCGCCTTGACCAGCGCGTCGCCCAGGTCGTGCATGTCGATGAAGCGGTGCACGCTGGTCGGCGGCAGCGCGGACCGCAGCTCCTTCAGGGAGTCGGGTCCCAGGGCGGAGAACATCAGCAGTCCGTCGACCCGCAGGCAGCGGTGCATCTCGGCCAGGGCGGGGGCCGGATCGTCCAGCCACTGCAGCATCAGGTTGGACCACACCAGGTCGATGCTGCCGCGCGCAAAGGGCAGGGCACGCGCATCGGCAGCAACCAGCGCCGGTTGGCGAGCCCGGCCGATAAGGCGCTTCAGCAGCCCGCCGTCGGAGCCCCGCTGGAGGGCCAGCGGCGGCAGGGACGCGTCCGCGCCGACGATGTGCGCCTCGGCAAACCGACTGGCGAGGGATGCTCTGTCTGCCCCGTGGCCGCAGCCCAGGTCGAGGATCGTGGCGGGCGCGACACGGATGTAGTCGAAGCGCTCCAGCATGCGGGCCGACACCTCGCGGGCCACGGCATCGCAGCCGGCGGCCGTCGGCGCGTGTCGGTCATAGTGCTGACGGACTGCCCGTGCGTCGATCCGGTAGGGGGCGTCGTCGGCCATCAGGCGCCGTGGAGACCCAGGCGCGCGAAGAGGGCCTCGTCGCGATCAGCGTCGGGATTGTCCGTGGTCAGCAGCCGATCACCGTAGAAGATCGAATTGGCGCCCGCCAGGAAGCACAGGGCCTGCATCTCGTCGCTCATCTCGGCGCGGCCTGCCGACAGCCGCACGTAGCTGGTCGGCATCGTGATCCGGGCCGCCGCGATGGTCCGGACGAAGTCGAAGGGATCGACTTTCTCGGCACCGGCCAGCGGCGTGCCCTCGATCTGCACCAGGCTGTTGATGGGGACCGACTCGGGCGGGGTCTCCATGTTGGCGAGTTCGGCGATCATGGCCGCACGGCCCCGCTGCCCCTCGCCCATGCCGACGATGCCGCCGCTGCAGACCTTGATGCCGGCCGTGCGCACCTTGTCCAGCGTCTGGAGGCGGTCGAGGAGCGTATGGGTGCCGATCACCTTGGGGTAGTTCTCGGGCGAGGTGTCGATGTTGTGGTTGTAGTAGTCGAGGCCGGCCTCCCTGAGCTGTTCGGCCTGGCCATCCTTCAGCATGCCGAGCGTCACACAGGTCTCCAGGCCCAGCTTCTTGACCTCGCGAACCATGTCGAGCACCGGTTCGAGGTCCTTGTCCTTCGGCCCGCGCCAGGCGGCGCCCATGCAGAAGCGGGTAGCGCCCTTGTCCTTCGCGGCACGCGCGTTGGCCACGACCGCGTCAACGGGCATCACCGGCTCGCGATCGACGCCCGAGTCGCGGCGGGCCGACTGGGAGCAGTAGCCGCAGTCTTCCGAGCAGCCACCCGTCTTGATCGACAGCAGGGTGGAGCGCTGGATGGCGTTCGGGTCAAAATGCGCGCGGTGGACCTGCTGGGCGCGGAACATCAGGTCGTTGAAGGGCAGGTCGAAGAGGGCCTGTACGGCGTCCACGCTCCAGCGCGGCTCAGTCGCGGGCTGTCGCGGCGGCTGGTGGAGGGTGATGGTAGCCTCGGATGATTGCATGGTGATTCGCCTTCGGCGGGCGCCTATAATTCAAAATTACCAATGGTCCCGGATTGGGCAAGTACTTGTCAAACCTGACATCCCGAACGGTCGGTGCACTGCGGAACGGCATGGGGCCCATCCTGCTCGCCGAGTGCTTCCTGTGCGGACGGGAAGACGGGCAGGCGGCCGTCTGTCCCGCCTGTTCGGCCGACCTGCCGACCTGGCGCGCCGAGCGGGCCTGCCCCTGCTGTGCCCTCCCGGTCGGGTCGGCCACCGTGTGCGGGCGATGCCTGCGGCGACCACCGCAATTCGACCAGAGCCGTGCGCTGTTCGACTATGCGTTTCCGGCCATGCAGCTGGTGCGGGCCTTGAAGTACGGCGGTCGCCTCGACCTGGCCAGATGGCTCGGCGAATGCGCTGCGGGCCTGATCGCTGATCCCGCCGGCTGGGATGCCGTGATCCCTGTGCCACTGCACGCCGATCGGCTGCGGGAACGGGGATTCAACCAGGCCGGCGAGCTGGCCCGCTGGGTTGCCGCCACGGCATCGATACCGCTGGCGGCCGGAGGTGTCCGGCGAAGCCGCGCCACGCCGTCCCAGGCGGGTCTGGCGGCGCGGGAACGGCGGCGCAACCTGAAGGGGGCCTTCGAGCTGACCGGCGCGCTGCCCGGTCGTCGCATCGTGGTGGTGGACGATGTGATGACGACCGGAGCGACCCTCGACGAACTGGCTGGCGTGCTGAAGCGCGCCGGTGCCGAAGCGATCCTCAATCTGGTTGTGGCACGAACGCCGGGTCACTGAGGGCTGCGGCCGGACGCGCCTTTCGGTAGCATCCCGCCGATGCTCCATATCGTTCTGCATCAACCCGAGATTCCGCCCAACACCGGCAATGTGATCCGGCTCGCCGCCAATGTGGGCGCACACCTGCACCTGATCCGTCCGCTGGGCTTCTCCCTCGATGATCGCTCGCTCGCCCGGGCGGGGCTGGACTATCACGATCTGGCGCGCGTCTCGGTCCATGACTCCCTGGCAGACTGCCTTGCGTTGCAGCCGGAGGCGCGGGTCTTCGCCCTGAGTACGCGGGGCCGCGTGCAGTACGATGGGGTGGCGTTCCAGGCCGGCGACGTGCTGCTCTTCGGATCCGAAACGGCTGGCCTGCCGGAGGCTGTGCTCGGGCTGTTTCCGCCGGATCGGCGGCTCCGTCTGCCGATGGTCGCCGGCAATCGAAGCCTCAATCTCTCCAACACGGTGGCGGTGGTCGTCTTCGAAGCGTGGCGACAGCTGGGATTCGCAGGTGCGGCCGTGACGGAGTGAATGCCTTCCGGCGAGCGCCGCGCGGTACGAGCGGGTGGGCTACTCGCTGCGGGGATCGCGGGCCAGCAGCTCGCCGACGGCGCCGCGCGCATCGAGGCCCTCGAACAGGATTGCATTGACAGCCGCGCAGATGGGCATCTCGATGGCGTGGCGTTCGGCCAGGCGGCCCACGACGCGGGCCGTATTGACGCCCTCGGCCACATGCCCCAGTTCCGCGAGGATCTGATCCAGGCCCTTGCCCTGGGCGAGCGCCAGCCCGACCCGGCGGTTGCGCGAGAGATCGCCCGTGCAGGTCAGGATCAGGTCGCCCATGCCGGCGAGGCCCATGAAGGTCTCCGGCTGCGCACCCAGGGCCACGCCGAGGCGCGACATTTCCGCCAGGCCGCGCGTGATCAGCGCAGCCCTGGCGTTGAGGCCGAAACCCATGCCGTCGGAGATGCCGGCCGCGACCGCCATGACGTTCTTGACGGCGCCCCCCACCTCCGCGCCGACCACGTCATTGTTGGCGTAGAGCCGCAGGGTGGGGCGGTGAAGCTGGTGAATCCAGTGCTCGGCAAAGCCATCCAGACTGGAGGCCAGGGTGATGGCCGTCGGCATGTGCCGGGCGACTTCCGCCGCGAAACTCGGTCCGGTGAGGGCGCCGCAGGGGGCGTCCTCGCCAAGCTCTTCACGCACGATCTCGTGGGGCAGGCGCGCCGTGTCGGCTTCGAAGCCCTTGC
>JAGRFX010000132.1 GCA_020445805.1 Rhodocyclaceae bacterium | reverse complement strand
ATCCGTTTTTGCTTTTCGGCGCGCGATTCGGGGGCGGTACTTCACGCTCCACGTCCGCCCCTCGGAGCTCGACACCGCCCGGCTTGGCCTGGTGGTGGCAAAGAAGCTCGCCCGCCGCGCCGTGTTGCGCAACCTGATCAAGCGCCTCGCCCGCGAGAGCTTCCGGCTCCGCCGGACGGCCCTGCCCCGCTGCGACATTGTCGTGCGGCTCACCGCGTCGCCCCGCGACGCGACCCGCAAGGCCCTGCGCGAAGAACTGGAACAGTTGCTCGGCAAGGTGCGCGCATGAAGCTCCTCCTCGTCGCCCTGCTGAAGGGATACCGCTACGCGATCAGCCCGATGCTGGGTCGCAACTGCCGCTATCATCCCAGCTGTTCCGAGTACGCCATCGAGGCCGTCCAGCGCCACGGCGCCCTGCGGGGCGGCTGGCTCGCAGTCAAACGGGTGAGCCGCTGCCACCCGTTTTCGCGAGGCGGCTACGACCCCGTGCCTTGATTCCCCACCCACTTACGCCTGAGCGATCACCCCGATGGACAACCGTCGCCTGATACCCGCCCTCGTATTCTTCTTCGCGCTGTTCATGCTGTGGGAGGGCTGGATGAAGCATACCGCCCCCAAGCCTCCAGCGAACCAGCCCACCGCCGCGGCTACCGCCACGGGTGCAGCCCAGGCCGACGCGCCGACCACTTCGCTGGCCGGGGCACCGGCCGCGCCGACGGTCGACGCGATGACCAGCGGCGCCCCGAGCATCCACGTCGAGACGGACCTCGTCATCGCCGAGATTTCCGCCGAGGGCGGCACCCTGGTCCACCTCGAGCTGAAACAGCACAAGAAGGCCGGCGACAGCGAGGAGAACCTGGTGCTGCTCGATCGCAGCAAGCCGCACATCTATGTGGCGCAGACCGGCCTGATCGGCGACGGGATGCCCAACCACAAGACCCGCTTCCTGCTGCCCCAGGGTGACCAGGCCCTGGCAGCTGGACAGGACACGCTCAGCATCCGGATGCAGGCCGAGCAGGCCCCCGCCGGGCTCAGCGTGACCAAGGTGCTGACCTTCCACCGCGGCAGCTACGAGATCGAGACCACCTTCGAGGTGGCCAACGCCTCCGGCGAAGCGATCTCGCCCTTTGCCTACTTCCAGTTCACCCGCGACGGCGAGCCGGCCGAATCGGTCAAGGCCATGGGCGTCTCGACCTTTACCGGCCCGGCGGTCTACACCGAAACCGAGAAGTACCAGAAGCTCCAGTTCAAGGACATCGCGGATGGCAGTGCCAAGTTCAACCGCAAGTCCACCGACGGCTGGATCGCGATGGTCCAGCACTACTTCGTCAGTGCCTGGCTGCCGGCGCCCGGTGCCGAGCGCGAGTTCATCGCCCGCAAGGTCGGCGACAACCTGTTCTCCACCGGCGTGATCCTGCCGGTTGGCAACGTCGACAATGGCCAGACGGGCTCGCTCAGCGTACCCATGTATTCGGGCCCGCAGGAGCAGCACAAGCTGAAGAGCATCGCCCCGGGTCTCGACCTGGTCGTGGACTACGGCTGGCTGACGGTGATCGCCTCGCCGGTGTTCTGGCTGCTGGAGTGGTTCCATGGCCTGACCGGCAACTGGGGCTGGGCCATCATTCTCGTCACCCTCTGCATCAAGGCGCTGTTCTTCCCGCTCTCGGCAGCCAGCTACAAGTCGATGGCCAAGATGCGTACGCTGGGTCCCCGCCTGCAGCGCATGAAGGAACAGTACGGCGACGACAAGGCCAAGCTGCAGCAGGAGATGATGGAGATGTACCGGCGGGAGAAGATCAACCCGCTCGGCGGCTGCCTGCCGATCCTGGTGCAGATCCCCGTGTTCATCGCGCTTTACTGGGTGCTGCTCGGCAGCGTCGAGATGCGCCATGCGCCGTGGCTGGGCTGGATCCAGGATCTGTCCACCAAGGACCCGTACTACGTGCTGCCCATCATCATGGGTGTGTCGATGCTGGTTCAGACCAAGCTGAATCCGACGCCGCCGGATCCGATGCAGGCGAAGATCATGATGGCGATGCCCATCGTGTTCACCTTCATGTTCCTGTTCTTCCCGTCGGGCCTGGTGCTGTACTGGGTTGTGAACAACCTGCTGTCCATTGCCCAGCAGTGGCAGATCACCCGGATGATCGAGGGTGGCAAGAAAGCCTGAGGCCATCGCGGCCATCGCCACGGCCCCGGGCCGTGGCGGCATTGGGGTGGTCCGGGTCTCCGGTCCATCCCTTTTTGTTTTTGCGCAGGCCATTTCGGGCGTCGAGCCCAAGCCGCGGCATGCCCACTTCACGCCCTTCCTTGCCGCCGATGGCAGCGAGATCGACGAAGGCATCCTGCTGTACTTCCCCGCCCCCCGCTCGTTCACCGGCGAGGACGTGATCGAGCTGCAGGGTCATGGTGGTCCGGTGGTCATGCAGATGCTGCTGGCGCGCTGCCTTGAGCTGGGCGCCCGGCTGGCGGAGCCCGGCGAGTTCACGCGGCGTGCCTTCCTCAACGATCGGCTTGATCTCGCCCAGGCCGAAGCCGTGGCAGACCTGATCGAGGCCTCGTCTCAGGCAGCTGCCCGTTCGGCGGTGCGTTCGCTGTCGGGCGCTTTTTCACGCGAGGTGGGCGAGCTGCGCGACCGCATGATCGACCTCCGCATGCTGGTCGAGGCCACGCTGGATTTCCCCGAGGAAGAGGTGGATTTTCTTGAAGCGGCCCACGCCTTTGACCGGATCGCCGCCTTGCGCGACCAGGTCGCCGAAGTGTTGGACCGGGCCCGGCAGGGCAGCCTGCTTCGAAGCGGCATGTCGGTGGTTCTGGTGGGCCAGCCCAATGTGGGCAAATCCAGCCTGCTGAATCAGCTGGCCGGCGAAGATCGAGCGATCGTGACCGAGGTTGCTGGCACCACTCGGGATGCGCTGCGCGAGCTGATCCATCTGGAAGGGATCCCGCTTCACATCATCGATACGGCCGGACTTCGGGAAACGGAGGATGTGGTCGAACGTATTGGGATCGAACGGGCCTGGCACGAAGTGTCGCGTGCGGATGTGATTCTCCGGCTCGTCGACGCGCGTCACGCCGAGCTCGCTCCCGAGGATCTCGTCATTGATGAGCGGCTGCCGGCAGGCATTCCCCGCATCCTGGTCCGCAACAAGATCGACCTGTCTGGCGGCGTCCCGGTTCGTGCGGATCAGGAGGGTCGTGTCCGGATTGACCTGTCTGCCAAGTCCGGGATTGGGGTGGCCTTGCTGCGCGCTGAGTTGCTTCGGATCGCCGGGTGGCACAGTCACTCGGAAGACGTTTTCCTGGCGCGGAAGCGCCACCTGGATGCACTCGTTTCCGCACACGCGCATCTGGGTCAGGCTGTCGAAATGTCTCACGCACTGGAGCTGATGGCGGAAGAGTTGCGTCTGTCGCACGATGCATTGGGCGAGATCACCGGTGAGTTTTCGGCCGACGATCTGCTGGGCGAGATCTTTTCGCGATTCTGTATTGGCAAGTAGGGCGCACACGTTTCACGTGAAACACGGCCATGGCTGATCTCGCACTTCCCTCGCTCGACCTGGCGATCCTCGCCCTCCTCGCTCTGGGGGCCTTCTTTGCTGGACTGGTCGATGCGGTCGTTGGGGGTGGCGGCCTCGTTCAGATCCCCCTGCTCTTCAGCGCTTTCCCAAATACGTCGCCCGCGGTCATTTTCGGCACCAACAAACTCGCCAGCGTGGTGGGCACCAGTTCAGCTGCCTACCAATACACCCGCCGAATCGACATCGACTGGACCCTTGCGGCACCCGCCATCGGCGCTGCCTTTGTCGCCTCATGGCTTGGCGCTCGCTCGGTAGCGCTGCTGCCTCCCGCCACACTGCGCCCGCTCATACTGTTCTTGATGATCGTCGTCGCGATCTACACCTTCGCAAAGAAGGACTTCGGATCATTGCAACGAGACACAGGCCATTCGAGACCCAGACAGGTCCATCTCGCCACCAGCGCATCGGCCGTGATCGGCTTCTACGACGGGTTCTTTGGCCCAGGCACGGGAAGCTTCTTGATATTCGCCTTCATTCGCTTGCTGGGGATGGACTTTCTTCGCGCGTCAGCCACGGCCAAACTCGTGAATGTGGCCACCAACCTCGCCGCGATCGTGTTCTTCTCGGCCCATGGTACGGTCCTGTGGCTTGCTGCTGGACTCATGGCGACTGCCAACCTCAGCGGCGCCATCGTGGGCAGCCGGCTCGCTCTGAGGAAAGGCACCGCCTTCGTGCGACGCGTGTTCCTCCTTGTGGTCGTCGTCCTGATTATCAAACTGTCGATCGACCTGCTCTGAACCCCATGGTTTCACGTGAAACCATGTGCCCCGCCCCAGTCCAGACGACCCCCAAGCCGGCGCCAACCAATTTGCCCAAAACTAACTGGTATACTTCGGGCTTCCAGTATTACGCTAAAGCCAGGAGACTGCCGATGAACGGTCTTCACCTGATCGCGGATCTTTACCGCTGTCAGTGTCGCGATGACCTGCTGGTCGACCGCGAGACCCTTGAAAACGTGTGCGTCGAAGAGTGCACGAGCGCCGGACTTACCCCCCTCGGCAGTTACTTCTACCAGTTCGCCCACGACAACGGCGAGAAGGCAGGCGTGACCGGCACCGTCGTACTCGCAGAATCCCACCTGGCGATCCACACCTGGCCCGAGACCGGCAACGTCACGATCGACATATACGTCTGCAATTTCAGTCGAGACAACGGCGACCTGGCACGTCGCGTCTACCGCAACATCCTCAAGACCCTGGCACCCATCGAAGCCGTGGGGCACGAAGTGGTCCGCGGCAAGATCCTCGAGGCCGCATGAACACGCCCGCCCCCCAACGGATCCACGAAGCCCTGCACGATGAAGCAGGGTTTTTCTTTTATGGCGCCGCACTTCTCGACGCTGGCCAGACCCCCTACCAGTCCTTCGAAGTCTGGAACAGCCCACTGCTCGGAACCTTCTTCCGGCTCGACGGTGCCTTCATGACCTCCGAACGGGACGAGTTCTTCTATCACGAGAACCTGATCCACCCGGCTGCGATCACTCACCCCGAACCACGTAACGCCCTGATCATCGGCGGAGGCGATGGCGGTGCCGCAGAGGAACTACTCAAGCATCCCAGCATCGAGCACGTAAGCCTTGTGGAGCTCGACGGGAAGGTCATTGAAATCGCCCGCACTCACCTGCAGGCCGTCCATCGCGGCGCGCTCGACAACCCGCGACTGCGCATCCACGTCACTGACGGCCTCAACTTTGTACGCCAGACGGCCCCCCGGGCGGGCGAGCGTTTCGACCTCATCATCCTCGACCTCACCGATCCCGTAGGACCGGCCGCCGAGCTGTATACCGAGGCCTTCCTCCGCGATTGCAAGGCCCTGCTCACCCCCGGCGGTGCGATGACCCTGCACGTCGGCGCCCCGTTCTTTCACCCCGACCGAGTCCGCCAGCAGATCGCCGATCTGGACCAGGTCTTCCACCAGGTCACACCGCTCTTCGTCCACATACCGCTCTACGGCGCCCTGTGGGGTATGGCCATCGCGTCGGACACCCTCGACCCTCTGGCCCTCACGGCCAGCGAAGTGGAGGCCCGTATCCGGGCGCGCGGCCTCGCCGAACTCCAGTACTACAACGGCAACACCCACCACGCACTGGCTGCCTTGCCCAACTACATTCGCCAACTGCTCGGTCGATGAAGGCACGGGTGCTAAGCTCACCCCAGACCCAGCCATCCACCGAGACTCCGCCATGCCGGCGCGCCGCAAACCCGCTTTTACGAACCCCACTCCCCGACGCCCTAAGCTGCCTCCCGACAGCCTCGCCCTGTCGCTCTTCCATGCGGCGCATCTCGTGGCGGCTGTCCGCGATGGCAACAACCTGACGCAGCAGCTATCGCACCTCTGGAGCAAGACTCCGGACATGGATCCGGGCCAGCGCGGCGCCATCCAGGATCTCAGCTACTCGACCCTGCGCGCCTGGGGCTATGGCGAACGGCTGCTCGCGCCCCTCCTGCGCACACCCCCACCGGAGCCCCTGCACGCCCTCCTGCTGGTCGCCGCCTGTCGACTCGAGCAGCGCCCCGACCAGGCCCACACCGTCGTCGACCAGGCGGTCAGCGCCGCAGGCCAGATCCTTGCCGGCAAGCTCTCCGGCATGGTCAATGGCGTACTGCGCAATCTCCTGCGCCGACATGAAGAACTCGCCGCCCAGGCCCAGGCCAACCCGGAGGGCCGCTATCGCCACCCCCAGTGGTGGCTCGATCGCATGACGCACCGTTACCCGGCGAACTGGGAAGCCGTGGCAGACGCTGCCAACCGACCACCGCCCATGGCCCTGAGGCCCAACCGGCGTCGGACAGCTGCCGCTACCCTGCAGGCGCAGCTCGAAGCCGAGGGCATAGAAGCGGTCCTCTCGGATGAGGGTGCCCTTCTACTCGCCCATCCCTTGCCGGTCAGCCGCATACCGGGATTCGCCGAAGGGCTGTGCTCGGTCCAAGATCCCGGCGCCCAGCGCGCCGCCCGATGGCTCGACCTGGCTGACGGCCAGCGGGTCCTCGATGCCTGCGCGGCGCCCGGAGGCAAGACCGCCCACATCCTCGAGCTGGCCGACGTCCAATTCACCGCGCTGGAGCTTGCCCCGGACCGGGCCACGCGCATTCGCGAGAACCTGGACCGGCTCGGCCTCACCGCCACCATCCAGGTCGCCGATTGTCGTGACACCGCCGCCTGGTGGGACGGTCAGCCATTCGATCGCATCCTCGCCGACGTCCCCTGCTCGGCCAGCGGTGTGGCACGACGCCATCCGGACATCAAGTGGCTACGGCGCGAGGCCGACATCGCGGGCTTTGCCCGCGAGCAGGCCACGATCCTCCACCAGCTTTGGCAGACCCTCCGCGTGGGTGGCAAAATGCTCTACGCGACCTGTTCCATTTTCGAGGAAGAGAACACCGCGCAGCTTGCAGCCTTTTGCGCCCATCATCCGGATGCCCATGTACTATCCCTGGAGGGCTCCTCCGAGCAACAACTACTGCCGTGCGCCGACCATGACGGGTTTTACTACGCGCTGCTCGAGAAGACTGGCTGAGATCCTGGGCCCGATTGCCCAGATCGTGGCCTTCGTCTTCGCGCTCACCTGCGCCGGCGTCTCCAGCGCCCAGGAAGCCCGCTTCGGCTATGCCGCGGTCCAACCCGCGGACGACAGCTATGTCCTCGAAGCCGACGTCCTCTTCGATCTCAGCGACCAGCTCGAGGACGCGGTCCAGAGAGGTGTTCCCCTATACCTCGTGGTCGAGGTGGAGATCACCCGCGATCGCTGGTACTGGCTCGACGAACGCATGGTCCGGCGCAAGCGGACCTACCGACTCACCTACCACCCCCTGACCCGCAGCTACCAGCTCGCCGAAGACGGCAATCAACAGTCCTTCGACACCCTCGAAGAAGCCCTCGCGCCCCTGCGCAAGATTCGCGGCTGGGTGATCATCCCCCGCAAGAAGCTCGCCCCCGGCACCTCCTACGACGCCGCCATCCGCTTCCGTCTCGACACCTCGCGCCTGCCCAAGCCCTTCCAGGTGACAGCGCTGGCCAGCAGCGAATGGACCCTGGATACCGACTGGCTGCAGTGGACCTTCCTGGCCACCGCGCGCCCGATCCCATGAAAACGGTCCTGCTTGCGGCGGTCGCAGCCCTGGCCGGACTGCTGCTGTTCCTGCTCGCCTCGGCCAGCGCCAACACCTCGCTGTTCGCACGCAACTACCCGGTGCTGCTGGCGGCCAATGGCGTGCTCGTCGTCAGCCTGGGCGGCATGGTCATCTACCAGCTGCGCAAGCTGTGGCGCGAGCGTCAGGCCTCGCTCTTCGGCTCCCGCCTCAAGCTGCGCCTCGTGGCCATGTTCGCCGCCCTAGCCATCCTCCCGGGCTTCCTGATCTACGCGGTCTCGATGCAGTTCGCCGTGCGCACCATCGAATCCTGGTTCGACGTCCGCGTGGACTCGGCCCTCGAAGGGGGACTCGCACTGGGACAGAGCGCCTTCGACTACCTGCTCGAGCAGCTCGAGGACAAGGCCAACCTGGCCGCCCTCTCCCTCGCCGATGGCAACGGCCTGCACCTGGCCCGCCTCAACCGCCTGCGCGAGGACATCGCCGCCGACCAGGCCACCATCTTCACCGGCTCGGGGCAGCTCCTCGCCGTGTCGTCCGCCGACCTGAATCCGGGCGCCGACGTGCTGCCGCCTGAGATGCCCGACACCATCACCCTGCGCAGCCTGCGCGACCAGCAGGGCCTCCGCAACATCGAGAGCGTCGGCTCGACCGGGGGCCTGCGGCTGCGGGTCATCGTCGCCCTGCCGGTGCGCCAGCTCCTCGCCGATCCGGTCTTCATGCAGGTCATCCAGTCCGTGCCGGACGCCATCGCCCAGCACGCGGCCAACGTCCAGGATGCCTTCCAGGACTACCAGCAGCTGTCCCTCGGGCGCCAGGGACTCAAGCAGATCTTCACCCTGACCCTGACCCTGACCCTGCTGCTCGCGCTCTTCGCGGCCATGGCCGTGGCCCTGGTCCTGGCCCGCCGGCTCACCGCCCCGTTGCGCCTCCTGGCCGAGGGCACCCAGGCCGTGGCCCAGGGCGACTTCTCGCCGCGGCGCGCCCTGCCAGCCCACGACGAGCTCGGCGTGCTGACCCAGAGCTTCAGCCAGATGACCCGCCAGCTCGACGAGGCGCGCAGCCAGGCCGAGCGCAACCGCATGGCGGTCGAGGGTGCCCGGGCCTATCTCGAGAGCGTGCTGGCCAACCTGTCCACCGGGGTGCTCGCCTTCGATCCCAATGGCACCCTGCGGGCCGCCAACGCCGGCGCCACCAGTATCCTGGCCGACGAGCTGGTGGGCATGGAGGCCGTCGAGCTCGAACACTGGCCTCGCCATCCGGAGTTCCGCGACGCCATCCTCAAGGGCTTTGCCGAGAACGAGGGCGACTGGAACAGCCAGACGGAACTCACCAGTGAGCACGGCCTGCCCCAGACTCTGCTGGTTCATGGCTCGCGCCTGCCGGAAGGATCGGGCGGGGGCTTCGTGGTGGTGTTCGACGACATCTCCCACCTCATCTCGGCCCAGCGGACCGCGGCCTGGGCCGAGGTGGCACGCCGGGTCGCCCACGAGATCAAGAACCCCCTGACCCCCATCCAGCTCTCGGCGGAGCGCCTCGAGCTGAAGCTCGCCAGCCACCTGGACGAAGACCGCCGCGCGATGCTGGAGCGCTCGTGCCGCACCATCGTGACCCAGGTCGAGGCCATGAAGAACCTCGTGAATGCGTTTCGCGACTATGCGAAACTTCCGGCACCGGTGCTCTCGCCCCTCGACCTGAACCAGCTGGTGCGGGAAGTGGCGGCCCTCTACGAGGCCTCTCCCGTCCATGTCCGGGCCGAGCTGGAGCAGGATCTTCCGGCGGTCCTCGGCGACGCGGGTCAGCTTCGCCAGGTCATCCACAACCTGCTCCAGAACGCCGAGGATTCGGCAACTTCGCAGCCCGAGAGCGAGGAGGGGGCCACCATCGAACTCACCACCCGACGCTCCGGCAGCCGGGTGGCCCTGCTGGTACGCGACAACGGTCCGGGCTTTCCGGCCGATGTCCTGCCGCGGGCATTCGAACCCTATTTCACGACCCGGCCCCACGGCTCGGGCCTGGGTCTCGCCATCGTCAAGAAGATCGTCGATGAACACGGGGGCGACATCCGCATCACCAATCGGGAGTCCGGCGGCGCCGAAATCCGCGTCCGCCTGCGAACCGACAGAAACACGGAAACAGGCTAGACCATGTCAAACATTCTGATCGTCGACGATGAGGTCGGCATCCGGGAACTGCTCTCAGAGATCCTGCGCGACGAGGGGCACGACGTCCTGCTCGCAGAGAACGCCGGAGCCGCCCGGAGGATCCGCAACGAGCTCTGCCCGGACCTCGTCCTGCTCGACATCTGGATGCCCGACTCCGATGGCATTTCCCTGCTCAAGGAGTGGTCCGCCAATGGCCAGCTGAAGATGCCGGTCATCATGATGTCGGGCCATGGCACCATCGACAGCGCCGTCGAGGCCACCCGGATCGGCGCGCTCGATTTTCTCGAGAAGCCGATCGCGCTGCAGAAGCTGCTCGCCGCGGTCAAGCGCGGCCTCTCCCACCGCGCCATGCCGGCCACCCCGCGCCACCCGACCCTGGCCGCCCTGACCCGGTCCCTGGCCCTCCGCGACCTGCGCAAGCGCCTGACCCAGCTGGCCGAGGGGTCCCGTTCGCTGCTGCTCAAGGTCGGGCCCGGCAGCCTCGCCGAGCTGGCCGCCCGCAGCATCCCGAATGCCAGCGGCGCCTGGTTCGACCTGAGCTCCGCGACCGATCCCCTCGATGGCGAGCGTCTCGCCTCGCTGGCAGGGGGCACGGTCTTCGTCCCCGAGCTGGCGCGCCTGTCCCGCCAGCAGCGGGTCAACCTGAACTTCCTGCTCGACCGCCTGGAGCGCTACCAGCTGCACCTGGTGGTGGCCACCGAGACCAACCGCGAGGATCTGCTGGCCGAAAGCTGGGACCCGACCCTGGTGGGCCGGCTGTTCGAAACCTCGCTGCCGCTGCCCGGTCTGCCCGAGATCAAGGACGACATTCCCGAGCTGGCCGGCCTGATCCTGCAGCAGTTGATCGAGTCGGGCGAGGTGCCGATGCGACGCTTCTCGAGCGGCGTCCTCAACATCCTGCGCACCCACGCCTGGCCCGGCGGCTACGCCGAGCTGCGTTCGACCGTGAAGTCCCTGGCCATGGCGAGCCTCGACCAGGAGATCGGCACCGACGACGCCAGCGCCCTGCTGAGCGAGGCCCAGGCCATCGAGAGCGGCAGCCCCCTGTCCCTGGACCTGCCCCTGCGCGAGGCCCGCGAGGAATTCGAGCGGATCTACTTCCGCCACCACCTGCGGCTCGAGGGCGGCAACATGACGCGCCTGGCGGAAAAGACCGGCGTCGAGCGCACCCACCTCTACCGCAAGCTCAAGCAGCTGGGCCTGCACGGCACCCGCAAGGGCGACGACTGAACGCAGCGGCGAGGGCCGCGACATCCCCCACCGGATGCTGCATTGCACAATTCCGGTGGTCCTGCCCTTCGGGTGGGCGTAGAATCCGGATTCCCCGCCCAACCACAGGCCCAGCGTGAAGATCATCATCCTCGGAGCCGGCCAGGTCGGCTCATCGGTGGCCGAAAACCTCGTGTCCGAGGCCAACGACATCACCGTCGTCGACACGGACCCGATCCTGCTGCAGACCATGCAGAACAAGCACGACCTGCGGGCGGTCGTCGGCAATGCCGCGTCGCCCTCGGTGCTGCGCCAGGCCGGCGCGGAAGACGCCGACCTCCTGATCGCGGTCACCCAGTCCGACCAGATCAACCTCTGCGCCTGCAAGATCGCCAAGTCGGTCTTCAACCTGCCCACCCGCATCGCACGCCTGCGCTCAGCCGACTACGTGGAACACCCCGAGCTGCTCTCGGAGAGCAACTTCGCGGTCGATTTCTCGATCTGCCCGGAGCAGATCGTCACCGACTACATCGGCAAGCTGATCCGCTTCCCGACCGCGCTGCAGGTGCTGGAGTTTGCCCACGGCCAGCTCAGCCTGGTGGCCGTGCGGGCCTTCGAGGGCGGGCCGCTGGTGGGCCTGCCCATCTCCGAGCTGCGCACCCACAAGCCCCTGGTCGAGGCACGGATTGCCGCGATCTATCGGCAGGAACATCCCATCATCCCGAGCGGCAACACCGTCATCGAGCACGGCGATGAAGTCTTCTGTCTGGCCCCCACCAGCCAGATCCGCGACGTCATGCGCGAGCTCCGCCGTCTCGAGAACCCGATCCGCCGCATCATGATCGCCGGCGGCGGCAACATCGGCTACCGCCTGGCCCGCTCCATCGAGGACCGCTACGAGGTCAAGGTGCTCGAGCGCGAACAGACCCGCACCGGCTTTCTGGCCGTCAACCTCAAGCACACCCTGGTCCTCCACGGCGACGCCACCGACGAGGACCTGCTGGCGGGCGAGAACATCGAAGACATGGACATGTTCCTCGCCCTGACCAACGACGAGGAAGACAACATCATGGCCGCC
>JAGRFX010000131.1 GCA_020445805.1 Rhodocyclaceae bacterium | reverse complement strand
AGGGGCGCTTCATCGACTTCAAGAACACCCTGATCCTGCTCACCACCAACGCCGGCACCGAGCTGATCGCCAACATGTGCGCCGACCCCGAGCTGATGCCCGAGCCCGAGGGCCTGGCCAAGGCCCTGCGCGAGCCGCTGCTCAAGATCTTCCCGCCGGCGCTGCTCGGCCGCCTGGTCACGATCCCCTACTTCCCGCTGTCCGACGAGATGCTCGGCAAGATCGTCCAGCTCCAGCTGGGTCGCATCAAGAAGCGTGTCGAGGAGCGCCACAAGGTGCCGTTCAGCTATACCGACGAGGTCGTCAAGCTGGTGGTCAGCCGCTGCACGGAGTCCGAATCCGGCGGCCGCATGATCGACGCCATCCTCACCAACACCCTGCTGCCGGACCTGTCGAAGGAGTTCCTCAGTCGCCTGATGGAAGGCCGGGCGGTGGCCAAGGTGGAAGTGGGCGTCGCCGACAACAACTTCACCTACGTGTTCGACTAAGGCCCCCAGGCGGCGGCCCGACCGGCATCAGGGTCGATCCGCCGCCGCCCGCCGGCGTTTCGACCCCGCTGGCCGACCGGAGCGTTCCCCATGCCCACCTTCACCGTCTTTTGCCACGGCACCGGCTTCAATCGCGTCAAGGGAAGCGAGTGCGACGAGCTGGTCGCCTGGTGCCACAACAACATCCATGGTCGGGAAGCCAAGCTGGTCAATGGGGCCGTCGTTCCCGGCAACTACCTGATCAACGAAGGACCGGGTCATGGCGGGAACGGCCTCGAGCAGGCCCAGAACGTCAATCCGATCTCGGGCGAATCCCGCACGCGGACGCCCCTCAAGAAGCTCTTCAGCACCCCCGGCTTCGCGGACCATGCGGCGGGGAACACCCACGGTCGCGCGCGCTTCGCCTCCACCAAGGGCAAGATCAGCGGCGAGGGTTGGGACGAAAACGTCGTTCGCACGGTCAACGTGATCCAGGAGATGCAGTTCACCCATGGGGTGGCCATCACCCGCGTGAATCTGGTGGGCTGGAGCCGCGGCGCGGTGACCTGCATCCGGATTGCCCACCTGCTCTACGAAGTGTTCAAGACCACCATCGAATGCAACATCTTTGCGGTCGACCCGGTGGCGGGTGCCGATGCCGGCGAAAAGATGCGCGACACCCAGGTCCTCAATCCGAACGTCCGACGCTACATCGGCATCCTGTCGATGCACGAGATGCGCCAGACCTTCAAGCCCCAGGACTGGAGCCGGATCGCGCTGCAGCCCCACGCCACCACCGCCGTGATGCTGCCGATGCCGGGCGTCCACAACGCCCAGGTCATGGTTAAGATTCCGGCGGACGCGGCCTACATCACGCGCAACCTGGCCGCGGCCTTCCTGCGGGCCAATGGCTCGCCCCTGGCCCGCAAGGCCTTTGCCCATCTGAATTCGCCCGAGGACATGTGCCAGGCCTATGGACGGCTCGTGCTGTCCCTGTCCGAACACCGTGCCTACCAGTCGAGCGGCATCGCCAGTCGGCTGGTCGGCATGGGCCTGCGGCGGCGTGCCTTCGCCACCCACTCGAAGATGGACGGCTACACCCGGGGCGGCAAGGGCAGCTACTGGATCAACGAGCACCACCGCGCCTGCTTCCAGGCGGCCTTCCCTGCCGCGTACCAGAACATCTTCGAAAGTAACGGCCGTGGCCAATGGCCCCTTGCAGACATCGACGGCCGCCTCCAGGGTGCCCTGTCGCGACTGACGGCCATTCGCGATTCCCTGATGGCCAAGGAACTGCTCGCCATCGACGGCACCGGCCCACGCCCCGAGTACCTCATCGAGCTCGGGGCAGGGCGCTACGGCGACCAGGTCGTCTCTGCCTGGCCCGGCGATTTTCCCCTCCACGCATGAGTGGCGCCGCCACTTCAGCCCCACGCTCATGAACTCATCGACTCCCCCCAATTCGGAACTGACCCGCACGGTCACCTTCGACGAGGCGCTCCAGATCGCGACGCGCCTGCACCGCGAATTTCAGCTGGAACCCGCACGAGACCTCTACGAGCAGTTGCTGGCAGCGGCGCCCGACCACCCGGATGTCCTGCATTTCTACGGCATCCTGAAGCATCAGATGGGAGCGTCCGAGGCCGGTATCGACTTGATCCGGCGGGCCATTGCGCTGG
The DNA here is from genome assembly GCA_020445805.1 of Rhodocyclaceae bacterium. Classification (GTDB taxonomy): domain Bacteria; phylum Pseudomonadota; class Gammaproteobacteria; order Burkholderiales; family Rhodocyclaceae; genus Cognatazoarcus. The sequence goes on along the minus strand of JAGRFX010000131.1, from coordinate 10,043 downwards.
CGCCGGGCTACGCCGATTTCCATGTCAATCTGGGCAATATCCTGGTCCAGCGCGGGCGTATCGACGAGGGCGAGCACGAGTACCAGGAGGCCCTGAAACTGCGGCCCGATTCCAGCCTGGCCTGGAACAACCTCGGCTCCATCCACCGCAACCGCAATCGCCTCGACGAAGCCGAGGCCGCCTACCGAAAGGCCCTGGAACTGGAACCCGACATGGTCGGGGCCCACAACAACATCGGCCGGATCTACTGGGACCAACAGGATTTCGAGGCCAGCACCCGACACTTCTGCAGGGCCATCGGCATCGACCCGCAGGATCCGACGGGGCACAAGCTGCTGGGCATGGTGTATTACACCCGGGGCATGCACGACAAGGCCGCCGAGGCCTTCAAGCGGTGGATCGACGCCGACCCGGACAACCCGGCGGCCCATCACCACTATGCTGCCTGCCGAGGCGAGGATGTGCCGGACCGCGCGTCCGACGACTACGTGCGATACACCTTCGACCGTTTCGCCCTGAGCTTCGAGGATCAGCTCCAGAGCAAGCTTCACTACCGGGCACCGGCCCTGCTGGCGCAGGCCTTCGCCGGTCGGCTGGGGCCCCCGGACAAACAGTACGACATTCTCGACGCGGGCTGCGGCACGGGCCTGTGCGGCCCCCTGATGGCCCCCTGGGCCCGGCGCCAGGAAGGCGTCGATCTATCGGGGGGCATGCTCGCCCAGGCCCAGGCCAAGCAGTGCTACGACCTGCTCGAGGAGGCCGAGCTGACCGCCTGGCTGGAAAGCCATCCGGGCGCCTACGACGTCATCGTGTCGGCCGACACGCTGTGCTACTTCGGCCCGCTGGAGGCCGTCACGGCCGCCGCGCTCTCAGCGCTCAGGCCCGGCGGCACGCTCGGCTACACCGTCGAACGCATCGTGGATCCGCAGCCCGGCGAAACCTCGCGTCTCTCCGCCAGTGGCCGCTACCAGCACACGGCCGACTACCTCGCCGCGACGCTGCGCGCCGCAGGCTTCATTCACCTGGACATCCAGCCAGCGCACCTGCGCACCGAAGGGGGCAAACCGGTCGAAGGCCTGGTGACCCTCGCCCAGCGACCCGCCTGAAACGCCAGCCCTCGATCCCTGACAAGGTGTCCAGAGCAGCGCCCGCCCACTGAACGGAACGGCCGGCGAACCCGAAGCTTGCCGGCCGTCTCGCGAAGCCCGGGCTCAGTTCGAGGCCGAGTCCGTCGTCTCCAGGTTGTCGCCGGGCACGTAGTCGTAGCCCGTGAGCTCGACGTTGGTGACGCTCAGGACGAATTCGCCCCGCGACCGGCTGCGGGCAGAGCGCAGGGTTGCCACGCCGGCAGCGTCGGTGGTGGCCGAACTGCCGCCGCTGACCACGCCGCTCCACTGGCCGCTGACCAGGGCGCCGGCGATCGGATTGCCGTCGGCATCGCGCACGAGCACATCGGCAACCGCTGCCGTGCTCTTTTTGTTCCCCGACAGGCTAACCGCGATCGACTCGACGTGGATGGCGGGGGTCGAGACCGGGCCGATGGCCGTGACGGACACCGAATCACTGTCGCTCAATCCCTGGTCGTCGGTCACCGTGACGGTCGCCGTGTAGCTGCCGGTGCTGTAGACGTGGCTGACGCTCGCCCCGGAAACCGGCGCAGAGCCATCGCCCAGGTCCCACACATAGCCGACGATGGTGCCATCCGCATCGCTCGAACCGACCGCCGACAGGGTGACCGCCAGCGGCGCCTCGCCGCTGGCCGGCGTGGCGCTTGCCACCGCAACCGGCGGCAGGTTGCCGGCCGGCTGGACGGTGCCGGCCAGCCGGTATTCGCCGAGACTGCCATAGTCCGTGTATCCGGTATCCGCCGTGCCCTTGCCCACGCCGCTCACCCGCAGGTAGTAGTTGCCCTCGGCCGGGAGTGTCGCGCTGAGCGTGGCGCCCAGAGTGTCGGCCGGGTTGTCGCTGGCCAGCACATTGCCCGCCGCGTCGAGCAGCTCGAGCCGGGCATCGAGGTTGCTCGAGGGGCTCGGGAAGCTGACGGACACGTTCGCCCCCCCTGCCCCCGCCGCAAAACCGAAGACATCCACGTCGGTGCGCCGCTCGATCACGCCGCTGGCCGACAGGGTGGCGACGGCGCCGAGCGCCGTGGCACTGGCCGTGGTATCGCCGTGGTCGTCCGGGCGTAGGGGCAGCGCGTTCGACTGCATGACGACGAAGTCGTCCTCGTGGTTGTTGGCTCCGGGGTACTCCCCCTTGCTCCACTGCACCAGCGGCTTGTAGTAGCCCACGCCCATGATCGGCGCCCAGCCGGTATCGCCCGTGCCATGCCCGGCGTAGTAGCCGGTGGTGGTATCGCCGTCGTGGTTCAGGCCCATGTTGTGGCCGGCTTCGTGCGAGACGGCCTCGGCCACGTACTTTTCGTTTCCATTGCCCAGGTGGTCGAGGAAGACAAAGGCCGGCTTGTAGTAGTCGCCATTGGTGTCGAAGATGCCCACATAGGCGAAACCACCGCAGCCGCAGCCACCCGGCACGAAATCTCGCGTGATCACGACGCGGGTGCCGAACTGCAGGTCGCCGCTCGAACTGCGCGTCAGGACGTCGGCCGGCGGCTCTTCGGTCGTGACGTCCACATCGAAGGGCGCGTAGTCTTCGGCCACCCGCTGCCAGATGCCCTGAATGCGGGCGATCTCGGTCGCGCTGTAGCTGTAGGGCAGGCCGTCGATGTCGTAGGGCGGCGAGTTGATGGTGGCAATGCCATAGGACGCGTTCCATGCCGTACCCGTGATGGAGTGCCCATCGAAATCCAGGTAGAGGGTGCGCAGCGCGCCCGGCCGGCTGTGCAGCAGGAAGGTCTGGTCGGCCGGGATCGCGCCAGCCTGCGCGGCGCCCGCGTCGGTCGCCGTCGCCGCGTCTTCGACGCCGTAGGTTTCCACGTAGAACAGGCGCCCGTTGCGGTCGATGCGGGCCGAGGGATCACGCAGCAGGATGGCGGCGAACTCTTCGGCGCTCTTGCCATACCAGCGCGCCACGGCGGGCAGGTGCTGGGCGAGCATATCGATGGCCCGCTGGCCACTCGCCGCTTCGGGCAGCGTCAGCCCGGGGAATTCCGGCTTGGCGGCGTGGGCAATGCCGGTCGCACCCGCAGCCATCGCCAGCAGGGTCAGTCCGGTCAGGATCGGTTTGGTCATGGAATTCAAGGTCTTCGCTCCAGAACGGCCCCGCATCTGCCGGGACCTCATTTCGTGATCGGTTTCACAATTTACGGCGCCAGGAGCAACGCGCTCCAGACCGTCGATCCGGATCGACGGTCCCGTCGAAAAGCCCATTGGAATACCCGCCAAGCCCGCAGGGACGGGCTTTTGCGAGGAGGGTGTCGCGGCCGGCGGCCTGCCGTTCATCGGCAGCCGTCAACGGTCGGTCTCAGGCGATCGGGCCTTGCGCCTCCAGCAAGCTGCGCACATCGGCCAGGTCGGCAGGCCTCACGACCCGGCCCAGCTCGACGCCATCGCGCAAGAGGATCAGGGTCGGCCACAGGCGGACGCCAAAGCGTCGCCCGAGGCGACGCCCCGGCCCATCCTCGATCCGGACATGGCGGACGCCCCCATGGGCCGCCACTGCCGCATCGACGGCGCCCCGCGCCCCGCGGCACCAGCCGCACCAGTTGGTGCCGAAGTCCAGCAGGAGGAGGCCCGGCATGGCCGTGACCTCCTCGGGCGTGAGTGGGCTTGTCTCGTAGTCCATCGGAATCCAGGCCGGGGAAAATCGCGTGGGATCAGGGTGGGCCCCCGCCGGCTTCCGGCGAGGCCACGGCCTCGCCCTGCCACACCGGCAGCCGGGCCAGCAATGCGATCGTACCGATGGCAAAACCCAGGCGTGCCCAGAGGATGCCTGACAGATCCGCGCCCATCAACATCACCAGCAGGGTGTCCTCGATCAGGCTGTGGGCGAGCCCCAGAAAGCCGAGGGCCAGCCAGACCTCGCGCCGGGTCAGCCGCCCCGACCGGACCTCCTGAAGAAGGAGGCCGGCGCCGAAGGTGATCCCCAGGGTGACGCCGACGATGGTCAGCCCGGCCGCCTCGCGCCCCAGCCCGATCACGCGCAGGACCGGCGCCAGCAGCGCATGCATGAGCCGCTCGATCCCCAGGGCCCGGAGGAGCCGCAGCAGGCCCATCAGGGCCACCAGCACCACCAGGATCCAGGCGAGGGTCATGAGCTGCTCGCCAAGCCACCCGGCAAGGCTCGCCGCCTGTGCAGGCGGTGCCCACGCCAGCTGGACGGGCTGCTGCAGCCAGCCGCCCAGCCGATACGCCTGGTTCAGCACCGCGCCGAGCAACAGGGCCCCACCGGCCCGCAGGACCAGGGTCACGCGCCACGGCACGCCCGCGGCCCGCGCGATGCCGGCCTCGACCGGCAAGGAGTGGGCCACCAGCATCAAGACCCCCAGCACGGTGGCCTGGGCGACCGTCAGGCCAAGGCCCGGCACCAGGGCGAAGTAGATCACCAGACCCGTGTAGAGGTTGGTGAGCAGCACCGCCGCCCACACCACCCCGGCCGCGTCCGGTAGGCCGACCAGGGCCATCACCGGGCCGAGCGCGCGCCCCAGCCACACCGTGGCACCCAGCTGGTCCAGCAGGTGGACCACGACCAGCGTCGGCACCATCAGGCGGAGCAGCTGCCAATACACCCGCCAGACCTGGGCCGAAAACTGCTTCACGAAGATCAGGGTGGCGCCGCGGGACATGGACAGGATCGGGTGTGCGAGGAGCTGACATTGTCCGGTGTGAAGCGCCATCAGATTCGTCAAACTGCGGCGAATTGTTTTCCAACTATTCTTTGATGAATTACCAAACGAAATTTAATTCACCATGAAGACCCTCGACCGACTCGACCGCCGGCTCCTCGGCCTCCTGCAGCAGGATGCCGGCCGGACCAACCTGGCGCTGGCGGAGGCCGTCGGGCTTTCGCCGCCCGCCTGCCTCAAGCGTGTCCGCCGTCTGGAGGCCGAGGGCTACCTGACGCGCCGGGTGGCGCTGGTGGATCCGGCACGCTGCGGCCCCCTGCTGCACATCGTGGTGGAAGTGACCATGGAGCGTGACGACAAGGCCCTGTACCGCCGCTTCCTCGACCGCGCGGCCGAGTGCACGGCGGTCAAGCAGTGCTACCAGGTGACCGGGGAAGTGGATTTCGTGCTGATCGTGGTCGTGCCCGACATGGAGGCCTACGACCGGGTCTGCGATGCCGTGCTCTATGCCGACGACAACCTGCGCAAGTTCCGCACGCTGGTGTCCCGCTTCCGACGCAAGTTCGATACCGCGCTCGATCTGGCCGCTGACTGATCCGGTGCACGCCTGTAAGGGATCGCGCCTTGCCCCCGACCAAGGGGGGTGGCGGGCCGATGGCTCGACCGCAAGTCCGAACAAGGCGTGGCCACGAGCCCCCGATTCCAACAGGAGAACCGCATGAACATCATCCGCAAGACGGCCGCCGCCCTGTCGCTGGCCTCACTGAGCCTCATCCTGGCGCCTGTCGCCTCCGCTGAAGAGGGATTCGCCGGTCGCTGGCTGGCCAGCCAGTTCAGCACCCTGCACGCCGATGGCCGGGCAGCGCCGCGTGCTGCCGATCCGCAACAGGACGGTCTCGTCCATGCGCAGGCCTGGCTGAGCCGCCAGCTGAGCACGGGCCACGCGCTCGTGCCGCCGGTGCCGGCCGTGGCCATGCCGGCCATGGCCTCGGAAACCGACTTTGTCCGGCTCTGGCTGCACCGCCAGTTCGCCCCGGACCACATGCTGCCGCGCAGCTGAGGCCGCGACGCAGGACGGCAGCCGCCCGCGGACCGCTCAGGCCGAGGCGCGCTGCCGCAGCGCGAGATCCAGCCCCCACAGGGCGCCCAGCTCGCTCAGTACCGCCTGTACCAGCGGATCGGCGACACGCTGGGCCAGGCAGGCCATGCGCAGGCTCACCGAGGGCAGCTGCATCGGCACCAGGTGCAGGCGCCCCTCGCGCTGGGCGGCCTCGACCACATCCCGCCGCATGATCCCCAGGCCGATCCCGCCCTCGACCATGGCGGCCAGGGCGTCCTCCTGGTTGGCCAGCACGGTCTTGCGCGGCGTGCAGCAATGGGACTGGAACAAGGCCCGCATCACCCCGTAGTGCGAGCAGTCTTCGGTGGTGAACACCCAGGGCTGGTCCGCCAGGGTCGGCACGTCGGGTGTCTCGAGACGCGCCCGCCAGGCGGCCGGCGCCGCGACCGCCAGTTCCTCTTCGCAGAGGATCCAGGAGCGGATCGCGGGGTCGTCCATCTCCCCGCTGATGAAGGTGGCGTCGAGCTTGCCCGCCCGCAGGGCCGGCAGGTTGGCGCCGGTGTTTCCGGCCAGGAACTCGAGGGCCACCTGGGGGTGAGCCTCGGCCACGGCCGACTGCAGCGCGATCAGGCGCAGGAAGCGGGCATCGGTATTGAGGCCGATCCGCACCGTCCCGATGAGCTGGTCCTGCAGCCCGCGGGCCTGCTGCTGTAAGGCGCTGGCGGCCGCCAGCGTCTGCCGGGCGCTCGCCAGCAGCTGGGTGCCGGCCGGCGTGAGCTGCATGCCCCGTGGCGTGCGATCGAAGAGGGCCACGCCCAGCTCTTCCTCCAGCGCCTTGATGTGGGCGCTGACCGCCGGCTGGCTGGTGAACAGCCGCTCCGAGGCGCGGGTCAGATGTCCTTCCTCGGCCACGGTGACAAAGGTGCGCAGGTGATAGAGCTCCATGGATCCGGTCCGGCTAGGTCGTCGATATCAAGGTAATCCGAAAGGTCCGGAGGCGCCATCAGGAATTCCGATGGCCCGCTTCCGGAAATACGATTGGATTGTCATGGCCGGGATCGCCAATCTTCAGGGCATCACAACGCCCCCCAGGAGAGCCCCATGTTCCATCCCGCCCAAGCCCTGTCCCTGCCCCGCGCTGCGCGCCGGTCCGCCCTTGCCCGTCAGCCCCTGCTGCTGCGCCTCGCGGGTCTCGTCGTGCTGTGGGCCCGCCGTCACCGCGCCCGGGCCGAGCTGCGCGTGCTCGATCCCCACATCCTGCGCGACATCGGTGTGAGCCGCGCTCAGGCGGACTTCGAGGCCGACAAGCCGTTCTGGCGCGACTGAGACGCGCCGGCCTCTCCGCGGCGGGCAGCCCATTCGGTGGGCGAGCACCCCAGCCGGCTGCGGAAGGCCCGCGCCAGTGCCGGCGCGTTTCCATAGCCGACCGCGTCGGCAATCAGGCCCACCGGGCGTCCCCGCCGCAGCAGACTGCAGGCCACATTGATGCGCCAGCCCGCCAGATAGGCGCCCGGGGTCTCGCCTACCGTCTCGCGAAAGGCCACCGCAAAGCGCGCCCGCGACATCCCCGCAACCCCGGAGAGCGATTCGAGCGACCAGGCCTCGGCGGGTGCATCGTGCATCGCCGACAGGGCCCGCGCCAGCCGAGGATCTGCGAGCCCGGCCAGCAGCCCGGGCTCGGCCGCACCTTCGTCCATCAGGTAGCGCAGGAGGTGGATCAGCACCAGCTCACACAGGCGGTCGATGGCCGCCTGGCGACCACAGTGCACCTCGGCGGCTTCCGCGAACAGCAGGTCGAGTAGCGTGGCCAGCTGCGGCACCCGGTCGAGCGGCAGCACGGTCACCACCGGCAAGGCCAGGGCGAGGGGATTGCCGGCGCCGGCCCCCAGCTCGACACCGGCGCACACCAGATCGGGGGCATCACCCGTTTCCGCCACGAAATGATGGGCGGCTGCGCGGGGATAGAACAGCACACAGGGCCCCTCCAGCGCGAAGTCCGCATGCAGCGGGCTGCTGACCCGCAGGCGACCCGCGCGCAGCAGATGGATATAGCCGTGAGCGCCGTCATAGAGCGCATGGCCACAGAAGCGGCCGCTGTGGAACACCTGGGCCCGAAGCCGGTAGTGACGCAGGAGGCCCGCCAGTCGATCCGTCATATCTGATACTCCAAGAATCAATTTCGATACGTATCGGTTCAATCAGTATCGAACATTCCTCGATCATTCGCCACGTGCCCCCTGCACTCAACGGAGATCGAACCATGAGCACCATCACCCCCCTGTCCCCCCAGACCGCCCCCGCGGCCGTGGCCCGCACGCTCGAGGCGGTCAGCCGCAAGCTCGGCATGCTGCCCAATGTGATTGCCACCATGGCACACGCACCGGCCGCCCTGAACGGCTATCTCGGCCTGTCCGAGACCCTTGCGGGCGGCCGCCTGGATGCCCGCCAGCGCGAGATCGTGGCGCTGGCGGTCGCCCAGGCCAACAGCTGCGACTACTGCCTCGCCGCGCACACCCTGATGGGGCGCGGCGCCGGCCTCGGCGAGGAGGACATCCGCCTGGCGCGCCAGGGCAGCGCGGCGCGCGAGCTGGATGCCGCCATCGCCCGCTACGCCCGCGACCTCGCCCGCCATCGGGGCCGCCTCTCGCCCGGCGAGCTGGCGGCCCTGCGCCGCGACGGACTCGACGACGGGCTGCTGGTCGAGATCGTGGCCCACGTGGTCCTGAACCAGCTCACCAACACCCTCAATCACGTCGCCGCCACCGAGGTGGATTTCCCCCCGGTCGGCGTGTGAGCCGGTGGCCGGCACGGTCCTGTCCCGTGCCGGCCGCCACCCCCGCCTCATCCAAGGAGAACAGCATGAACAAGACCATCCTGCGCGGCACCGCCGCCACCCTCGCCCTGGCCACTGTCGTGGCCTTCGGCACCGTCTCCACCAGCCAGGCCCAGATGCAGTCCTCGGGGCCCCAATGGACCAGCGACGGACAGCTGGAATTGCCCGCCGGCTATCACCAGTGGGTCTTCCTCGGCTCGCCGCTGACACCCCACGCGCTGAACGAGGGCAAGGCCGGCTTTCCGGAGTACCACAACGTCTACGTGCATCCGGTCGCCTATGCCGCCTACCAGCGCACCGGCCAGTGGCCCGAAGGCACCATCCTGCTGAAGGAGCTTCAGCTGACGCTCGAGGGCCGCGCCAGCGACGGCTCCCGGGTCGAGGCCTCGGGCCGCGGCTTCTTCCCGGGCCAGCGCAACGGCATCGACATCGCCGTCAAGGACACCCGCCGCTTCAAGGACACCAACGGCTGGGGCTTCTTCAACTTCGGCCACCACGCGCCGCCCTACGCCAAGACTGCGGCCGCGGCACCGAAGGAGGCCTGCGCCGGGTGCCACGCCCAGAACGCCACCGCCGACATGGTGTTCAGCAAGTTCTACGCGCCGATCCTCGAGGCCAAGTAAGCTCGACGGATGGCGGGTCCTGCCAACGGGGCCCGCCATTTACGAGCTCATGCCATGAAGTCCGACGCCACCACCCTGGTCGCCGAGGCGGCCGCCTGCCGGCTCTGCGCCGCCCACCTGCCCCACGGGCCTCGCCCGGTCTTCCAGTTCGACCCGGCCGCCCGGATCCTGATCGCCGGCCAGGCGCCCGGCGCGCGGGTCCACGCCAGCGGCAAGCCCTTCGACGACCCCAGCGGCGAGCGCCTGCGGGACTGGCTGGGCATCGACCGGGCGACTTTCTACGACCGCCAGCGCATGGCCATCCTGCCCATGGGGTTCTGCTTCCCCGGATCCGGCCCCCACGGCGACCTGCCCCCCCGCCCCGAGTGCGCGGCCACCTGGCGCCAGCGTTTCATCGACGCCCTGCCGCAGCTCGAACTGGTGGTGATCCTGGGCCGCCACGCCCTGGCCTGGCACCTGCCCGGCGAACGGCGCGGGCTGACCGATGTGGTTCGCGACTGGCGGCGCCACTGGCCGGGGATGATCCTCCTGCCTCACCCGAGTCCGCGCAACAACCGCTGGCTGGCGGCCAATCCCTGGTTCGCCGAGACGGTCGTGCCGGTCCTGCAGGCCCGGGTGCGCGTCGTTCTCGAAGGGCAGTGAGCGGACCGGCCACCACCCCCGTCGCGCCCCTGCGCCGTCCGCCAGAGGATTGCCATTCGGCGGCTCAGCCCCATAGACTTCGGGCATGTCCCCTGCGCTGACCCGCCTGCTCCGGTTCGCCGGCTTTCCGCACGCCGCGCA
>JAGRFX010000130.1 GCA_020445805.1 Rhodocyclaceae bacterium | reverse complement strand
ACACGCCCTTCCTCGGCCTGCCCCTGCCCGGCCAGGTCCGCATGACCATGGTCGAAGGCCAGATCATGTACGGGGCCGGCTGACCCCGATGCGGGCGGCGACGCGCCTGGCGCTCGCGATCCTGGCCCTGGCCGGACCGGCCCGGGCCGATTTTGCGGCCGTGTCCCGCATCCTCACCGAGCGCTGCGTGATGTGCCACAGCGGCGACGCGGCCCCCCTCGGGCTGCGCCTCGACAGCCTGGCAGGCCTCAGGGCAGGGAGCCGCAACGGCCCGGTCGCCCGCCCCGGCGACGCGGCCTCGAGCGAACTGGTCCAGCGCATCCGCGGCACCCGCCTGCCGCGCATGCCGATGACCGGGCCGCCCTACCTGTCCGAGCAGGAGGTGGCGACCATCGAGTCCTGGATTGCCGGGGGCATGGTCGGGGACGAGGCCGCGGCTGGCGCGACGCCCCCCGCGCCGCGCCGTCCCGGCCCCGGCGAAGCCGTGACCTATGCGCACGTGGCGCCGATCTTCGCCACCCGCTGCGCCAAGTGCCACACCGACAACGGCCTGATGGGCGCACCGCCGGAAGGCTTCCGCCTGACCTCGCTGGCCGAGACCCTGTCAGCCAGCGACCGGGTGCGGGTGGTCCCGGGTCATCCGGAGGCCAGCGAGCTGGTCCGGCGGATCAAGGGCCTGTCGCGCCCGCGCATGCCCTTCGACGGCCCCCCGTGGCTGGCCGAGGACGATATCGCCCTGATCACCGAGTGGGTGCGGCAGGGCGCCCGGGATGCCGAGGGCCGGCCGGCCCCCCTGCCGGTCGGTGCCCGGGTGCGCTTTGACGGCCAGCTGACCGGGCAGTGGGCGTTGGATGGCGTCCCGCTGCGGGTCGGTCCGGGCACGCGCATCGACAAGCGTCCCCGCCCCGGCGACACGGTCGAGGTCCGCGCCGAGCTGGCGCCCGACGGCGGCCTCGACGTGACGCGTCTGCGCAGACGCTGATCCGCCCGGGAGCGCCGCCCATCCGGTCGCGGCCGCAGGGCGGGCGGCACGGCGCTCAAGTCTGCCGCCGCCCGGGTCGATAGCCCGGTAGTCACGCCCGTGCCCTGCCCATGCCACCACGTTCCGCGAAGTCCCTCCTTGCCGGGCTGCTGCTCGCCTGCAGCGCCCTCGCCTGCCATGCCGAGGCACCGACCGTGCGCCCCGGCGTCTTCGGCACGCTCGGCCTGAGCTGGCACGACGCCAGGCAGCTCAGTTACCGCAGCAGCCAGACCCAGCGGGAAGGTACCCGAGGTGGCATGCTCGATTCGGGCATCGACAGCCTGCTCGGGCTGCAACTCAATGTGCAGGCGCACGAACGGGTCGATGGCGCGGCCCAGGTGGTCAGCCGCCAGCACGAGGACGGCGGCTGGCTTCCACGCCTGACCTGGGCCTTTGTCCGCCTGGAGCCGATCGACAGCCTGCAGCTGCGCCTCGGCCGCCTGGGGCTGGACACCACGCTGGGTTCGAACTCCCGCCTGATCGGTTATGCCTTTCCTGCGGTCCGGCCGGCGCCGGAGCTCTATTCGGGCATTCCCATCGATTCGATCGATGGCGCCGACCTCACCTACCTGGCCCCGGTGGGCGATCATCTCTTCCGGCTCAAGCTCATGGCCGGCGACACCAGCATGCACGTGGCCGCCGCAGGTCAGTCCTTCCGCCTGCCGGACGTGCGGGTGACCGGCGCCCAGCTGACCTACCTGGGGGACAACCTCCAGTTCCGGCTGAGCAAGGGCATCGCCAAGACCCTCGACGCCGGCTCGCTGGCCCCCTTGGTGGAGGCCCTTCGGCAGATTCCCCTGCCCCAGACCCAGACGGCCGCGCAAAGGCTGGACGTGAACGACATCGTCACGCGCTACACGGGCCTGGACGCCCTCTATGACCGGGGCCCGATGCGACTGCAGGCCAGCCTGCTGCGCTTCGCCATGCCCGATGGCCACCCCACCCTCGCCTCCCAATGGCTCGGACAGCTGATGCTCAGCTACCGGATCGAGCGCTTCGTCCCCTATGTCGGCGTTGCCGGCGCCCGCACCAGCCGGCGCGATACGCGCACCGGGCTGGAGGGCGTGCCCGGCCTGGAGGCCCTGCAGGTCGCGGCCGCGGGGGCCGTCGACAACGCCACGCTGAGTCAGCGCGCCACGACCATTGGCGTGCGCTACGAGCTACGCCAGGGCATGGCCCTGAAGTTCCAGATCGACCGGGTCCATGCGTCGGCTTCGCCCGTCGTCACGGACCTGGCCGACCCGGCCAATGACGACCGCCGCCTGACCCTGTTGAGCATGGCGCTGGATTTCGCGTTCTGACACTGCCATGAACGCCTTCCGCCCCTCCCTCCTCTTCCTCGCCCTGGCCATGGCCGCCGTACTGACGCCAGCGCCGGGGTCGGCCCGCGCGGAAGAAATCGTGGTGATCGTCGCCGCCGACAGCGCGGTTTCGCAGCTGTCGCGATCCCAGGTCACCAATCTCTTCCTGGGTCGCTACAAGCAGCTCCCCGGCGACGGGCGGGCCCACCCCAGCGATCTGGCGGAGCTGAAGGACAATTTCTACCGCCGCCTGGTGAACAAGACCCCGGGCGAAATCAGCGCCTACTGGGCCAGGCTGGTGTATTCCGGACAAACCGTGCCGCCCGACCAGATCGACTCGATCGAAACGATGATCGACCAGATCCGGCGGACCGAGGGCGCCATCGGCTACATCCCCCGCTCCCGGCTGGTCGAAGGCATCAAGCCGGTCTACCAGTTGGAGGACTAGGGCCGCCGGTCCTCGCACGGTACAGGGTTCCGGACCAGAACGAGGCACGCTGTCCCGCATCCCTGCGCCGACCGTGCAGGCGTCGCACCCTCAAGCGAATCGACGGGCGGTCGATAGTGGACGAGTGTCCCGGCCCGGCTTCCGCATGCGTTCCCGTCCCCTGAGTTCCCTTGTTCCAGCAGCGCCCTGCGCGATCGCCCCGGGGGCGCTGTCGCCCGGCGCGCGGGCTGCGGTCTTCGCCCTCGGGTCGTCCGGATCCAGAATCCATCGCTCGAACCCGGGAACGCCCGATGAGTGAACTGGGCCATCCCGATGGCCGCGAGCGCACGGTCACGCCGATCCGCTGGCGGACCAGCATCGTCGCGCGCACCACGGTCCAGCTCATCGGTCTCTCGGTGGTCATCGGCCTCATCGTGGTGTTCCTCAGCGCCTGGGTGCTCGAGCGCCACGAGCACGAGCGGCTCGTGGACAACCTGGGTGAGCTGATTGCCGCCATCGAACGCACGGCCAGCGTGGCGGCCTTCGCCAACGACCCGCAGCTGGCCGCGGAGGTGGCGGGTGGCCTGCTGCACACGCAGGCCGTACTCTCGGTTCGGATCTACTCCGGCAACGACCTGCTGGCCGAAGCCGGTGAATCCCCCGCCATGGATCGCCTCCCCTCCCTGGACAGCATCTCCCGGCCGCTCCACTCGCCCTTCGCCAGCGAGGAGATCATCGGCCACATCGAGATCGAACCCGCAAGGCAGAAGATCCGCGACGAGGCCGCCCGCTACGCCTACCTCGTGGCTGCCCTGCTGGCCGCGCTGGCGGTCGCCATGGCCAGCGCCGTGGCCTGGGTGGTCTATCGCACCGTCACGCGACCGATCAAGGGCGTGGCCGACGGCCTGCACGCACTCGACATCCAGCACGGCGCCCAGATGGCCCCGCCTGCGGGGGGCGAACACAACGAGATCGGGCGGCTGGTCCGCGACGTCAATGCCCTGGTGCGCCGGATGGACGCGGCCCTGGTCGCCGAACGCGCGCTGCGCGAGGAACGGGAACAGTCCGAACGCCGCTTCCGGATGATCTTCGAGAATTCCGAGACCGGGATCTTCGTGCTCGATGCCAACGGCTACCTCCAGTCGTGGAACCCCGCCATGGCGCGCATCGTCGGGGTGGATCGCTTCCAGGGTGCCGGCATGCCGCCCCGCCTGGACCTGCTGCTCGGCATCCCGGCCCACGAGGCGGCGGCGCTGGCCAGCCAGGCCCGACGCCAGAAAATGGCGCGCAGCGAGGATTTCCGGCTCTCTGACCTGTCCGGTGGCCAGGAGCGCTGGGTCAACGTGGTGCTCAACGCCCTCGGCGAGGGCCCCATGTACGGCGTGGCGAACGACATCTCCGAGCGGAAGCGCGCCATCGCCAACGTCCTGTCGATGGCCGAGCGGGACCCCCTCACCGGCCTCTTCAATCGCCGCGGCCTGCAGCGCATCGCCGGCCGCGTCCTGCATGCGGCCGACGAGCAGCGCAAGGTGGCGGTCCTGCTGGTGGACCTGGACGGCTTCAAGGCCGTCAATGACACCCACGGTCACGAGACTGGCGACAAGCTGCTGGTGCGGATCTCGCAATCCATCGAATCCCTGGTCCGCAAGAGCGACTTCGTGGCCCGGCTGGGGGGCGACGAGTTCGCCGTGGTCCTGACCGGGCTGGCCAACGCCGAGGCGGCGTCGCAGATCGCCGGCAAGATCGTCGCCGCCTGTGCCGAAGCGGTGCCGATCGGTGAGGTGGTGGTGCGGGTCGGCGCCAGCGTCGGCATCGCCGTCGCCAGCAATCCCGACGAGCCCTTCGACGCCCTGCTCAACGGCGCCGACCAGGCCATGTACCAGGCCAAGCGCGCCGGCAAGTCGGCCTTCCGCATCCGGGGAGAGGGCTGATCTGCCGCGCAGCGCTTCGCTGTCGAAAAGCGAACCGTCAGGCCTCACTTGCGCCGGTGAGCAAGGCCCGAACGGCCTTGTACTCTTCCAGGCGCGCCAGGTCCCTGGCGGTCGGATTCGGAATCCGGCTCAGATCCATGTTTTCCGCGTTGTCTGCCAGTTTGACCGCCTTGGCGATCGGATTCGCGGCGGCACGAGCGGCGGCCTCAAGTCTGCTTTCGCCGGGCCGCTTGGTCAGCGCTTCCAGGGCGCAAAGAATGGCATCGCTGAAGCCTTCGGACCTGAGCTCGTCATAGCTGACAGCGGTGTCCTCGATGACGTCGTGAAGCACGCCGGCAATACGTTCGTCTTGCGAAGTCAGACGCAGCATGACCCGGATCGGATGGAGGATGTAGGGCTGGCTCGCCTTGTCGACTTGGCCGAGGTGTGCTCGGACAGCGATCTGGATGGCCTTCTCAAGGGATGACATGACCGTGCGTGCAGAGTCTTTGGTGCCTCAGTGTAGTGCCGGCAATGCGTCTCTACGAAGCCCTTGCAGGGCGGAAAAGCGCGGCGTCATCCGCCGGGGTCGCGTCCCGATGGGCGGATGACGCCTTCGGCTCTTCCGCCCGACGCCCTGGCGGGCGTGTGTCGCATAAGCATGGGGGTTCGCAGCGCTGACGCGTGACGAGAAGGACAGAGGGGGCTGGTCTCCCATGTCAGCCTCTGGCCGCAGCGAGCCGGGCGAGATGACGGGCCGGCAGCGCGCGCGCAAAGGCCGCGGACGGAAAAGCCTTCAGGGTAAATCGCCTCGTCTGTCCACAAGCTCCGGGCTTTGCCTGCCGACAGCGTTCCTGACCCGCTTTCGTGGGTGGCCGGAACCCATCCTGGGTGGTACCCGACCGGCTTAGGCCGGTTCGCTGCCGCCGGCCCTGGCCTCCTCCTGCAGGCGCAGCACGCGCCGCTGCACCTTGCCCGTGGTGGTCATGGGCAGCGCCTCGATGAACTCGATCTCCTTCGGGTATTCGTAGGGTGCGAGCAGGGTGCGGACGTGGGTCTGGATTTCGCGGGTCAGCGCCTCGGAAGCGGCATAGCCCTCCGCCAGGACCACATAGGCCTTGACCAGGGCCCCCCGCTCGGGGTCCGGCTTGGGGACCACCGCGGCGTTGGCCACGGCCGGGTGCTTGACCAGGCAGTTCTCCACTTCGCTCGGGCCGATGCGGTAGCCCGCGGCCTTGAAGACATCGTCGGCGCGGCCCCGGTACCAGAGGTAGCCGTCCTCGTCGGCCACCGCCAGGTCCCCGGTCCGGCACCAGTCGCCGCTGTATTTCCGCTCGGTGGCGGCGGGGTTCTTCCAGTAGCCCAGGAAAAAGACCGGGTCCGGGTCGCCGTGGATGTCGCAGCGATGGACGGCGATCTCGCCCTCCTCGCCGGCCGGCACCACCTCGCCGTGCTCGTCGATGACCGCCACCCGGTGCCCCGGATAGCCGCGGCCCATGGACCCCGGCCGGGCCGGCCAGTCCTCGCAGCTGTTGCCGACGATGTAGTTGATCTCGGTCTGGCCGAACATCTCGTTGACGGTCACGCCGAGGGCGCTCCGGCACCACTCGAAGACCGCGTCCCCGACCGCCTCGCCCGCGCTCATGAGGGCCCGCAGGCAGAGGTCGAAGTGCTCCCTGGGGCGCGGGAAGGCCTTCATCATCGCCTTCAGGGCGGTCGGAAACAGGAAGGTGTTGGTGACCCGATAGGTGGACATCAGGCGGAAGGCCTGCTCGGGCGAGAAGCGGCCGTCGAAGCCGACGATGGGCATGCCGTGGTAGAGGGTCGGCATCAGGGCATCCCACAAGCCACCGGTCCAGGCCCAGTCGGCCGGCGACCAGAACACGTCACCGGGCCTTGGAAAACCGTTCTGGCTGGCGCCGAAGCCCGACAGGTTGCCGATCATGGCCCGCTGCGGAATCAAGGCCCCCTTGGGCGGGCCGGTCGTGCCGCTGGTGTAGATCAGGACGGCCGGATCATCCGGCGCGGTGTGCACCGGCTCGAAGGCAGGAGGATCCGCGCCGAGGACGTCAGCCCAGGGCTCGCCGCCCGGAACGCCGTCCACCGCCACCCGGACACGCACGGTCGGGCACTGGGGCAGCACCTCGAGGACGGCATCGCGAGCGCGGGCATCGAAGATCACGGCCACCGACTCGCTGTCCTGCAGCCGGTAGGACAGGGCGTCCGGCCCGAACAGGATGGAGAGCGGCATGGCGATGGCGCCGAGCTGCAGCAGCGCGATCAGGCTGGCCGCGGTCTCGAAACGCTGGGGCAGGACCACGGCCACCCGGTCACCGGGGCCGACCCCTCGGGCCCGCAGGGCCGCCGACAGGGCATCGGCGGCGGCCTGCAATTCTCGATAGGTGTAGGCGCGGTCCGTCCCGTCCTCGCGCGCGGCGATCAGGGCGATCCGCCCCGCGTCCCCCGCCCAGCGCCGGCAACAGACATCGGCGATGTTGAACGGGGACGGTACGTGCCAGCGATGGGCCCGGCAGATGGCCTCGTAGCGGTCTTCGACCAAAGTCGTCTCCTCCGGCAGGTGTCCTGCTCTGCCGGCAAGAGTAGCACCGTCGCGGGGCCCGGGGGCGTCAGACCCGGTGCACGGAGAGATGCACCAGGGTCTGGTTGAGCAGCAGGTAGGCGATCTCGCCGAAGGTCATGGGGCCGGTAAACCGCCCGGTCCGTCGGCCCTCGAGCTCACCGTAGATGTAGTTGAGAATGCAGTTGCACGAGAAGCTGGCATCGGCGCCCTCGTCCCGGCCGATCGACGGCAGGGTGCCCGGGGGCTGGGCGAAGCGGTATTCGATCCCTTCGAACACCGGCGCGTAGAAGCTGACCTTGCGGGCCGCCCGGTCGATGCCTTTCAGGGAGACGTTGATCGCCGCCCCGCAGTAGTCCGCCACCAGGGGCAGCTTCAGGTCGGCGTCCAGATCCTCGACATAGTCGGCCAGGTTGGCCGGCACGTCGTTGATCAGGCACTCGCCGGCGTCGAAGCCGGTGGTGCGGAAGCGGATGCGGTCTCCGTTGCCCTGGACCATGCCATTGACGATGTCCACGCTGGCATACATGTCCGCCGGCAGCGGCACGTGCATGGCCACGGCGTGGAGGGGATCCAGCACGCACCGGCTGCCGTCGATGGTCGCCGGCTGGCGCAGGCCCAGGTCGTCCAGGTGGACGCCCGAGATCCAACCCACCAGGGGCTTGCCGAACATGTCCTCGAAGTTCGGCGCATTGCGGGCGAACTCGGAATGGACATCGCTGAAGGCCGGCACGATCAGCAGGGTGTAGCCGTTCTCGGGCGCGTCGGTGCACACCTGGTGGATGTCCTTGGCGTCGTAGCTGCGGATCGACGGCGCGCCGCCCGGCAGGTCGATCGGCTTCAGGAAGACGCCGTCGCGGCTCGTGACGCCACCGTCGCGCGCCATGAAATAGGGGATCGTCCCGCCGATCCATTGACCCCGCGGCAGCGCCCTGAGCTGGCTTTCGTCGGCGGCCACCATCCAGGCTCCCCCCGCGGAGATCCGGTCACAGGCCTCCTGCAGGGAAACCAGTTCGCCACAGGCACGTGTCATTTCTGCCATCTGCATCGTCATGCCGCCTTGATCTGTTCGAGTTCATGAGCCAGCAGATGCCGGTTCTTCAGGAAATAGCGGTAGAACTCTCCCGCCTTGAGCTGCCGCACCTCCGGATCGACGATCACGTCGAGCTGGGACCGCAGGCGGGTCATCAGCAGCTTGAGCCCCAGGGCGCGGATCTCGAGCTGCAGCCGGCCCTCCAGGATGGACAGCCACACCGGGTCGTCGGCGCCCGGGAGCGCCCCGTTGGCGGCGGCCTTGGGGGCCTGGGGCGCGGTCGCGTCCATCGCCTGGTCCTCCGACGCCCAGCGGCCGCTGTCGATGAAGAAGCGGAAGCGCCAGACCTCGGACATGGGCACGTTGAGGGCATCGCAGACGGTCTGCAGCGAGCAGCCGGCGCGGAGCAGTCCGAAGACCTGGGTCGAGAGCCCCTTCGACAGGGGCAGGTCGCGATCACCCGCCCAGCCATAGCGCGAGAGGTCGGCCCCCTTCGGCAGCGTGACATGCACATGGGTCTGCCAGTCGCCGAAGTTCACGTGCCGCCAGCTGGCCTGCTCGACGGGACTGCTCGTCCGTCGGCTCAGGCCGAACCAGGCCCGACGGACCTCGAACTCCACCCAGACGTCATAGCGCTTGAGGGCGGCATTGGTTTCATAGCGGCTTACGGCCCAGGGGGATTCAAGTCGAAGCAGTTCGGTCCACAACTGTCTAGCGTCGGCACTCATTGCGCGCGGTCTCCTTTCATGTCACCCGGCGCCACATCTGCGGTGGCCTCAGGCTTGTCATCAGGACACGACATGCAAGAGCAGGCCCCACCCCGGAACCGGGGTGGATTTTTTGCATCGCAACAAGCGAAAATCCTCCGTGAAACTACGGAGAAAGCCCTTCGCGGTGCAGGGTCAGCCAGGATCCGCGACGCAGGCGCACAAACGCTGTGCCTTGTCCAGACCCTGTACAGCCCTGCGCCGAAGCGGAGCAGGGTCCTGCCTCAGACCAGCGCCTCGAGGCGGGCCTGCAGGTCGGGCCCGCCGCCGTGGATGCGAATCCGCTTCTGGCGACTGCTGGCGCCGGAGACCAGTTCGACCGCGCCCCTGGGAAGTCCGCAGAAGTCGGCGACGAAACCCAGCAGGGCCGCATTCGCCTTGCCATCCACCGGCGGCGCGGCGAGGCGCAGCTTCAGGGCCTCGCCGTGCAGGCCGCAGAATTCCGTCCTGCGGGCACCCGGCTGCACATGCAGGCTGAGCAGCAGATCGCCATCGCCGGCAAGCTGGAGCCAGGCCACTCAGCCCAGCACCAGGGGAAGGATCGCGGCCTGGAGGCTACCGATCACCATCAGCACCACCTGCAGCACCAGCAGCAGCACCAGCGGCGACAGATCGATGCCCGCGATCGGCGGAACGATGCGGCGGAAGGGCCGCAGGAAGGGATCGGCCAGGCCGAAGATGGTCGGGGCGATCGGCGCATGCGGGTTCACCCAGGACAGGACGGCCGAGATCAGCACCACGCCGATCAGCAGGTAGACCATCATCCGCAGGACCTCAAAGAGGCCCAGGCCGAACATGAGGGCCAGCAGCCCCCCACCGAGCCCGGCGCCACGCAGGGCGTACTCGATGCCCACCGCCAGGGCCTGGACCAGCCAGGCCGCCACCAGGCTGGCCAGGTCAAGCCCGCCCAGGCCGGGAATCAGCTTGCGCAGGGGCAGCACGATCCAGTTGGTCGTGACCGCGATGAACTGCCCCATCTGGTTGCGGAAGGGCAGGCGCTGCCACTGCATGAAGAAGCGCGCCAGAAGCAGCACGGTCAGGAAACTGGCGGCCGCCGAGACCAGCAGCATCAGGATGTTGGTCAGCATGGCTCAGGCCTCCGCGCCCAGTTCGTCGCCCAGCGCCCGGCCGCGGTCCTCGGCCGCCCGCGTGGCCGCCGCCACCAGGCCCACCAGGTCGCGCTCGCCCATGACCGCCAGCGCCGCGGCCGTGGTGCCGCCCTTGGAGGTGACCCGCTCGCGCAGGACCGCCGGGGATTCGTCGCTGCCGGCCGCCAGCCGCGCCGCGCCCAGCACCGTATCGATGGCCAGCTTGCGCGCGGTGGCGGCGTCGAAGCCGAAGCCGGCCGCGGCCGCCTCGAGCGCCTCGATGAAGTGGAACACGTAGGCCGGGCCGCTGCCCGAAATGGCGGTCACCGCATCCATGCGTGCCTCCTCATCCAGCCACACCGTGGAGCCCACGGCCGCCAGCAGACGCTCTGCCAGGGCCCGCCCGGCGGCGTCGACCGAGGGGTCCGCGTAGAGGCCGGTAATGCCGGCGCGGATCAGCGCCGGGGTGTTCGGCATGCAGCGGACCAGCCGTCGGTGACCGCCCAGCCAGCGGCTCAGGGCCTCGACCCGCAGGCCGGCCGCGATGCTGACCACCAGGGTATCGCCCAGGCGCGGGCCGTAGGGTGCGGCAGCGGCCTTCATCTGCTGGGGCTTGACGGCCAGCACCAGGGCGTCCGCGGGCAGCGGCGCGTCGGCCGCGCTCGCCACCACATGCACGCCGAACTGCTCGTTCAGGCGCGCTCGGGAAGCCTCCGAGGGCTCCACGACCGTGATCTCGTGGGCCGCAAAGTCGCCGGCCAGCATGCCGCCGATCAGGGCCGCGGCCATGTTGCCGCCCCCCACAAACACAATGCTCATTCGCAAATCCGCTCAGGTTCTCGAAGCGTGAGAATAATCGCGCTGGCCGAAAATCGCAGTACCGACGCGCACCAGGGTCGCCCCTTCGGCGATCGCCACCTCCAGGTCATGGGACATGCCCATCGACAGGGTATCCACGGCCAGCCCCCTCTCCTTCAGGACCGCCAGCAGACGACGCAGTTCGGCAAAACGGCTGCGCAACAGGGCCTGATCGTCGGTGGGCTCGGGCACGCACATCAATCCGCGCAACTGCAGGCCCGGCAGGACGCCCACCGCCTCGGCCAGCGCCACGGCCTCGTCGGGCGCAACGCCGCTCTTGCTCTCCTCGCCACTCACGTTGACCTGGACGCAGACCTGGAGCGGCTTCATGGCGCGCGGCCGCTGCGCCGAGAGCCGCTCGGCCAGCTTGAGGCGGTCAATGGAGTGGATCCAGTCGAAATGGCCGGCCACGTCGCGGCTCTTGTTGCTCTGCAGGGGGCCGATGAAATGCCACTCGAGGGCCATCCCGGCCAGTGTCGCGATCTTGGCAATGCCCTCCTGCACGTAGTTCTCGCCGAAGGCGCCCTGCCCGGCCTCCGCCGCCGCCCGCACGTCTTCGGCCGGCCAGGTCTTGCTGACCGCCAGCAGGGTGATGTCTTCCGGGCGCCGCCCGCAGGCATGCGCCGCCTGAGCCACACGGGCACGAACGGCTTGCAGGCGCGCCGCGATTGTTGTCATATCGGTTTGACCGGTTGGCATGAATTGGCCCTCAAAAAGTATACCAGCCGACCGTTAATCGACTTCTCTGCCCCACCACCTGGCAACCGACATGGACATCACCGAACTCCTCGCGTTCTCCGTCAAGAACAAGGCCTCCGACCTGCACCTTTCCGCCGGACTGCCGCCGATGATCCGGGTGCACGGCGACGTGCGGCGGATCAACCTGCCGCCGATGGAACACAAGGATGTCCACGCGATGGTCTACGACATCATGAACGACGGCCAGCGCAAGCAGTACGAGGAGCACCTGGAGTGCGACTTCTCGTTCGCGGTGCCCAACCTGGCGCGCTTCCGGGTCAATGCCTTCAACCAGAACCGCGGTGCCGGCGCCGTGTTCCGGACGATTCCGTCCAAGGTCCTGACCCTCGAGGAACTGAACTGCCCCAAGATCTTCAAGGAGATCGCCGAGACGCCGCGGGGCATCGTCCTCGTCACCGGCCCCACCGGCTCGGGCAAGTCGACCACGCTGGCCGCGATGGTCGACTACATCAACGAGAACGACTACGGCCACATCCTGAC
>JAGRFX010000129.1 GCA_020445805.1 Rhodocyclaceae bacterium | reverse complement strand
GCAGCCGAAGCCGATGTCGGTGGTGGAGCCGTCGCCGCCCTGGGCGACCACGCGCACGTCCGACTTGCCCTTGATCCGCATCGCCGCGGCCACGCCGCTGGCGACGGCCGGCGCGTTGCCGAACAGGGAGTGGATCCACGGCATCTGCCAGGAGGTCTCGGGATACGGCGTCGAGAACACCTCGAGGCAGCCGGTGGCGTTGGCGGCGATCAGCTTGCGGCCCGAGGCGGCCATCGCCGCGTCGATGGTGTAGCGGGCGCCGAGCGCCTCACCACAGCCCTGACAGGCGCGGTGGCCGGAGTTCAGCGAGTTGTCGCGGCCCTGGGTGGCCTGCACGGTGCGCTCGTCGATCTCGAGCAGACGGTTGCCGACGGTGAAGGTGCCGGTCTGGTAGAACTTGACGGGTTGGAATGACATTCTGTTTTCCCCCTCAGGCGATTTTCGAGGCGACCGTGCCGACATCGCGCAGCACGTTCTCGGCGATCGGGCCGGAGCGGCGCACCTTGCGCTCGTGCTCCAGCACGCGGTTGACGATGCCGTGGTCGAGATCCATGAAGGTCATCGCACCCAGCTTGTCGTCCATCGCCTCGAGGAAGGTGTGGGTCAGGCTGTCCTTGGTGATCGAGCGACCACCGAGGCCGGCCACCACGGTCAGGACTTCCTGGCCGGTGCCGTCGAGCGCCATGCGCACGTTGGTGGCGACGATGCCGCCAACGCCCACCGCGAAGCACTTCTCGAGCACCACGACCCGCTTGGCGCCCTTCAGGGCGGCGCGGATGGCGTCCAGCGGGAAGGGGCGGAACGAGGTGATGCCGAGCACGCCGATCGAGTGGCCGGCCTCCTGCATCTCGTCCACCACGTCCTTGATCGTGCCGAGCACCGAACCCAGGGCGATCACCACCGTCTCGGCGCCGTCCATCTTGTACGGGCGCACCAGGCCGCCGGCTTCCCGGCCGAAGACCTGCTGGAATTCCTCGGCCAGCTCGGGGATGCGCTCGAGGGCCTGCATCTGCTTGGCGTGGGCCAGGTAGCGCACCTCGGTGAAGGCCTCGGGGCCGACCATCGCGCCGATCGACACCGGCTGGGCCGGATCCAGCACCTGGCGCGGCTCGAAGGGCGGCAGGTAGGCATCGACCTGCTCCTGCGAGGGCACGTCGAGGCGCTCGTAGGCGTGGGTCAGGATGAAGCCGTCCATGCACACCATCACCGGCAGCGACATCTCCTCGGCCAGCTTGAAGGCCTGGATGTGGAGGTCCATGGCTTCCTGGTTGGTCTCGGCGAAGAGCTGGATCCAGCCGCAGTCGCGCTGGCTCATGGTGTCGGTGTGGTCGTTCCAGATGTTGATCGGCGCGCCGATGGCCCGGTTGGCCACGGTCATGACGATCGGCAGGCCCAGGCCGGAGGCGTTGTAGACCGCCTCGACCATGAACAGCAGGCCCTGGGAGGCGGTGGCGGTGTAGGTGCGGGCGCCGGCCGCCGAGGAGCCGATGGCCACGCTCATGGCGGCGAACTCGGACTCCACGTTGAGGTACTCGGCGCGCAGCTCACCGGCCTTCACCATCTCGCCGAGGCCCTCGACGATGTGGGTCTGCGGACTGATCGGGTAGGCACAGATGACTTCCGGCCGGCACAGGGCGATGGCCTCGGCGACGCCGTGGGAACCCTCGGTCTGCTTAAGCATGGGCGGCCTCCTTGTTGATGAAGGACTTGACGGTTTCGAAGGCGTCGGTGGCGGCCGCCACGTTGGCGTCGGCGACCTTGCCGGAGAACTTGTCGCGGATGGCGGCGTGCACCGACTCCAGCGTGATGGCGCCGGAGATGGCGGCAAAGCCGCCCAGTAGCACGGCGTTGGGCATGGGACGGCCCAGGTGCTTGATGGCGATCTCGGTGGCCGGCAGGCAGCAGATGCGGTCCTGCCGGAAGTCGGCGACGAACTCGCCGATGCCCAGCGCGTCGAAGCCGCGGCCGGAGTTCAGCAGGATGTAGCCGTCCTTCTTGAGCCCCTGGAAGACATCGACCGACTGCAGCAGGGTCGGGTCCTGGATGATCAGGGCGTCGGGCGCCATGATCGGCTCGCGCAGGCGGATTTCCTTGGTGTCGATGCGGCAGAAGGCCACCACCGGCGCGCCGGTGCGCTCCGAGCCGAAGCTCGGGAAGGCCTGGGCATGCTTGCCCTCGAGGAAAGCGGCGATGGAGAGCATTTCGGCGCCGGTTACGACCCCTTGCCCGCCCCGCCCGTGAATACGGACCTGAAACATGAGTTCACTCCTGTAGTGGCTGCGCAGCCGCCCGCACGGATGCGCCGGATGAGTTCTCTGTTGGGGTCGGGGTTGGTCGGGTACATCGCCCGCCGTGGTGCCCGTTTGTCGTTTTGTGATGTGAAATGTAATTTCATTAGTTGCAATCGTCTATTCGGACAATCCCGTATCTCCCTGCTGACGTCAGGGTCGAGACGTGGAACTTTCCGTCGCCGTATCCTTCGAACGGGCGAGTTCCATGCGGGGTGCATCGGGGCTCGGTATCGACACGGCGGGGACACGATGGGCGAGACAACAGGCATCACGACGAACGGGCGCCAGAGCCGGCTGCCGGGGCTGCTGCTGGTGTGTGCAGGCCTCCTGCCGGGCTGCGGCGGCAGCGTCGAGATCAGCGTCGGTGTCGGCGAGGGCAATGACGAGCTCCGGGCCACCCCCTTTGCCACCGGCCTCGCCTACCCCTGGGGCCTGGTCTTCCTGCCCGACGGCGACATGCTGGTCACCGAGAAGCCCGGTCGCCTGCGCCTCGTCACCTCCGGTGGCGACGTGTCGGCGCCCATCGCCGGCGTGCCGGCCGTCTCCTACGGCGGCCAGGGCGGCCTCTTCGACGTGGCCATCGACCCGGACTTCGCCACCAACCGCCGCATCTACCTCAGCTATGCCGAAGCCGAAGGCGGCGTGAAAGGCACCGCCGTGGCCCGCGGCGTGCTGTCGGCCGACCGGGGCACCGTGGGCAACCTGCAGGTGATCTTCCGCCAGCAGCCCAAGGTGAGCGGCAGTGGACACTTCGGCGGCCGGCTGGTCTTCGCCAACGACGGCACCCTGCTCGTCACCCTCGGCGAGCGACAGCTGGATGGCGACCGTCCGGGCGACCGGCAGGAGGCCCAGAACCTGGGCAGCCACCTGGGCAAGGTGGTGCGCATCCGCAGCGACGGCACGGTGCCCGACGACAACCCCTTCGTGAACACCCCGGGCGCCCTGCCCGAGATCTGGAGCCTCGGCCACCGCAATCCCCAGGGGGCCGCCATCAACCCGAAGAGCGGCGAGCTGTGGGCCGTCGAGCATGGGCCCCAGGGCGGCGACGAGCTCAATATCGTGCGCAGGGGACGCAACTACGGCTGGCCGCTGATCTCCTACGGCTGCAACTACGGCAGCATCCCCAACCTGTGCACGCCGGTCGGCGGCGCCAGCAGCGCGCCCGGCCTCGAGCAGCCGATCAGCTGGTGGGTGCCCACCTCGACCGCACCGAGCGGGCTGGCCTTCTACGACGACAACCGGATTCCGGAATGGCGCGGCGACGTGTTCGTGGGCGCCCTGGCCGGCCAGGGCCTGTGGCGCCTGCAGCTCGATGGCGACACGGTGCGCCGCCGCGACCTGCTGCTGCACGACCTGGGGCGCCGCATCCGCGACGTGCGGGTCGGACCGGACGGCTGGCTCTACCTGCTGACCGACGAGGCCGCGGGCCAGATCCTGCGGCTGGCGCGCTGAGCCGCCCGGCGGCCGGCGCACCCGGGAGGCTGTCGGACTCGAGACCGATCGACTGCGCCGGCGGGACAGCCCCTAGTCGTCCGCCGCCCAGCGGATCTCCACCTGGCGCACGCCCCAATCCCTGGCGGCCGCCTGGTCCCTGCCCATGTAGATGTCGATCTTGCGCTTCCAGCGGCGGTGCATCTTGTCGAGCACCACGTAGGTGCCGTCCAGGCCCTCGATCTCGATCTCGGTGCCGCGCTCGAGGCCCTCGCGGATCAGGTCATGGGACACCGCCACCACCTTCATGCCGGGCTTGAGCCGATCGCCCCAGGCCGCCAGGGTGGGATCGCCATCGGTCTCGGCCACGCTCGAGGTGTAGGCCGTGGCCGTCACGCGCAGGTTGCGTGTCTCGGTGCCGCAGCCCGCCAGCAACAGCGCGGCGAGGAGCCAGGGGAACAGGCGTCGCATGCTTTCGATTGAAGCAGCCACCCGGCGCGGCTTCAAGTCCATTCGTACCAAGCGATTGCCGGACCGTGCCTCAAGCGGCGCCCCCCTCGCGCGGGCCATCGCGATGGACCACAATGGCGCAGCGGATCGGGAGCGGCCATGGGCACCAAGCGAAAGCAGCAGCACGACGAGGCACCGCCACCGGCGCCGACGGCCCCCCGGCGGCTCGCGGTGCTGATCGGCAACGGACGCGTCGATGGGCCCGAGGGCGGCCTCTGTCTCGACATCGAAGGCATCGACCGCGATCTCGAGGCCATGGCGGCGGTCCTGGGCGACGCGGAGAGTGCCGGCTTCGAGGTGATCTCGCTGTTCGAGCCGCGCCTCATCGACGCCCGCCGCGAGATCGCCCGCATCGCCCGCAGCGCCGGGCCCGAAGACACCCTGCTGATCTACTACTCGGGCTGCAGCCTGAAGGTGGGCGGACAGCTCTACCTGCCCATGCGCGACGCCGACGCCAGCTTCATCGAGGCCACCTGCCTCGACGCCGACTTCCTGCTGCAGGAGCTGCGCCACAGCCTCAGCGAGCAGATCGTGATCCTGCTAGACGGCTGCCACAGCGGTGCCTTCTTCGCCTACAACCGGGGCGTGCCGAACGGCTTCTTCGCCCTGAGTTCCTGCTCGGCGGACGAGATCAGCTACGGCGATGCGGCGGGCGGCGCCTTCTCGCGCCTGCTGGTCGAAGGCCTGGCGGGCGCCCGTGCCGATGCGGACGGCGACGGCGTCGTCACCACCGACGAGCTCTTCCGCTATGTGCTGCCGAGGGCCCGGGCCGGCGGCGCGTTTCCGCCCACCACGCCCCAGATGTGGTCCTGGAACCTGCCCCAGCCCATCGCCCTGACCCACGTCCGGCGGCGGATCTTCCTGAGCTACCGGCGGGCCGACTCGGCGGTGGCGGACTCGGTGGTCGAGGCCCTGGAACAGCAGGGCTTCGGCGTCTGGGTGGACCGGGAGGACATCGGCGGCGGCAGCCGCTGGCGCGACGCCATTGCCCAGGCCATCCAGGACTGCGATGCCCTGGTGTTCCTGATGTCGGCCTCGGCGCTCGAGTCGGACGAGGTCTACAAGGAGCTGGCCATGGCCTCGCAGCTGGGGCGGCCGATCATTCCGCTGCAGCTGGGCGAGGTGCACCTGATCGGCTGGCACAAGGCCGAGCTGGGGCAGCTCCAGATCGTCTTCCACGACGCCGCCGACGAGGCGCGCCAATGGCTCGGAGATCTGATCGCGGGTGTGCGCAAGGCCTGCGCCGGACGGGCCGCGACGCCCGCGCGCTGAGGCCGCCGGGCGCTACTCCGAGCGCCGCTGCCGGGCGATCTGGCGCGACAGGATGATCATCGGCAGCAGGCCGACCGCAACGATGGTCAGCGCCGCCGAGGAGGCCTCGGCGAGGCGCTCGTCGGAGGCCAGGTTGAAGGCCTGGGTGGCCAGCGTGTCGAAGTTGAAGGGCCGCATCACCAGGGTGGCGGGCAGCTCCTTCATGACGTCCACGAACACCAGCAGGGCCGCCGTCAGCAGTGCCCCGCGCACGATCGGCAGGTGCACCCGGGTCAGGGTCGGCCACTGGCCGTAGCCCAGGCTGCGGGCCGCGTCGTCCATGCTGGGGGTGACTTTTGAGAGCGAGGTGTCGGTGGTGTGCAGCGCCACCGACAGGAAGCGGGTCAGGTAGGCGTAGATCAGGGCCGCGATGCCCCCGGTGAGGAGCAGGCCCGGGCTATGGCCGAAGCTGGCGGTCCACCACTCGGCGATCCAGTTGTCGAGGCGGGTGACCGGGATCAGCACGCCGACCGCGATGACGGTGCCGGGCACCGCGTAGCCGAGCCCCACCAGGCGGTTGAGCGCGGCCGTCACCACGTTGCGCGAGAGGCGCCGGGCGTAGGCCAGGAACAGGGCGAAGCAGACCGCGATGAGGGCGGTGACCACGGCCAGGGTGAAGCTGTTGCCGGCGAGCTCGAGGAAGCGTGCGCCGAAATGGGCGTCGCCCTCCACGATGGCCATGCGCAGCAGCAGGCCGCTGGGAATCAGGAAGCCGAACAGCAGCGGCATGAAGCAGGCGACGGCCGCGATGGCCCCGGCCAGGGGCGACAGGCGCCGGCCCGGGTGCGGCCGGTGCTGGCGCGAGGTGTTGTGGAAGCGGGCCCGGCCCCGGCTCATCTGCTCGAGCACCAGCACCAGCACCACCACCCCGAGCAGCGCCGCCGAGAGCTGCGCGGCGGCGACCCGGTCGCCCAGCGAGAACCAGGCCCGGTAGATGCCCGTGGTGAAGGTCTGGACCGCGAAGTAGGAGACCGTGCCGTAGTCGGCCAGGGTCTCCATCAGCGCCAGGGCGGTGCCGGCCACCAGCGCCGGTCGCGCCAGCGGCAGCGAGAGGCGGAAGAAGCAGGCCCACGGGCCGAGCCCGAGGGAGCGTCCCGCCTCCAGCACCCCGCCGGCCCGCTCCAGGAAGGCCGTGCGCGCCAGCATGTAGACATAGGGGAAGAGCACGAACATGAACATGGCCACCGCCCCGCCGACCGAGCGCACGTCCGGAAACCAGTAGTCCCGCGCGCGCCAGCCGAAGGTTTCGCGCAGGAAGGACTGCACCGGCCCGACGAACTGCAGGAAGTCGGTATACACATAGGCCATCACGTAGGCCGGCACGGCCAGCGGCAGCACCAGGGCCCACTCGAAGAAGCGGCGGCCGGGAAAGTCGTGCATGGCCGTGAGCCAGGCCGTGGTGACCCCGATCGAGGACACGCCGAGCCCCACGCCGACGATCAGGATCACGGTATTCAGCAGGTACTCGGGCAGCACCGTGTCGGCCAGGTGGCTCCAGGTGCCGCTGGTGCCGCCGGCCAGCACATTCGAGAACACGGACAGGACCGGGACGATGACAAGCAGTGCCAGCACCGCCGCGCTGACGCCGAGGACCGACCATGGGCGTCGGGCAGGGCCGAGCGCGGTGAGCAAGGGGCTGTACTCCAGGCAAGCGGCCCGCTTCGCGCGGGCCCGAAAGCGAAATTATAATTGATCTCGTTTACCAAACCCGCGATGCTTGAAGGTGTATTTTGCGCGCCAGCGCCTCTGACGCCCCCAACACCATGCTGCAGCGCACCGACCGGAAGCCCATGTCGCACCTCGAACTCCACGACCTGACCCTCGCCTTCGGTCGCCACAAGGTGGTCGAGGGGCTCGGTTTTTCCCTCGACCAGGGACGCATCGGCTGCCTGCTCGGCCCCTCCGGCTGCGGCAAGACCACGGTGCTGCGCGCCATTGCCGGCTTCGAACCGGTGGTCAGCGGCCACATCCGCCTCGACGGCGCCACGGTCAGCGACGCCCGCCACCACCGGCCGCCCGAGCAGCGGCGGATCGGCATGGTGTTCCAGGACTACGCCCTGTTCCCGCATCTCACCGTGGCGCGCAACATCGGCTTCGGCCTGCGCGGCCTGCCGGAGAGCGAGGTCAGGGGCCGCGTCACCGCCCTGCTCGAGCGCATCGGCCTGCCCGACCAGGGCAGCAAGTATCCCCACGAGCTCTCCGGCGGCCAGCAGCAGCGCGTCGCCCTGGCCCGCGCCCTGGCCCCGAAGCCGGCCCTGCTGCTGCTCGACGAGCCCTTCTCGAACCTGGACGTGGAGCTGCGCGAGCGGCTGTCCACCGAGGTGCGGGAGATCATCAAGTCCTCCGGCACCACGGCCATCCTGGTCACCCACGACCAGCACGAGGCCTTCGCGGTGGCGGACGAGATCGGAATCATGCACGAGGGGCGGATCCAGCAGTGGGACAGCCCCTACAACCTCTATCACCGGCCCCAGAACCGCTTCGTCGCCGACTTCATCGGCCAGGGGGTGTTCCTGCCCGGCAAGGTCCTGAACAACCGTCAGGTCCAGATGGAGCTGGGTATCCTCGACAGCAAGATCCCGGTGGAGTGCGGCGTGGGCTGCCAGGACTGCAACCTGGGCTGCCACGTGGACGTGCTGCTGCGCCCCGACGACATCGTCCACGACGACGCCAGCCCGATGCGGGCCGAGGTGGTCTCCAAGGCCTTCCGCGGGGCGGACATCCTCTACACCCTGCGGCTCAAGAGCGGCGCCCGGGTCCTGTCGCTGGTGCCCAGCCACCACAACCACGCCCTCGGCGAACCGATCGGGATCCGCCTCGACGTGGACCACGTGGTGGCCTTCCATGACGAGACCACCCCGCCCCCGGTGCCGATGCCGGGCGCGCGCCGCTCGATCGCGATCATCCCCGTTCCATGATCCCCTGGCTCGCCGACGAGCCCGTCTTCCCGCCCCTGGTGATGGCCCTCGAGGAGCCCAACGGGCTGCTCGCCGCGGGCGGCGCGCTCTCGCCCGAGTGGCTGCTGGCGGCCTACCGGCGCGGGATCTTTCCGTGGTTCGGGCCGGAGGATCCGATCCTGTGGTGGAGCCCGGACCCGCGCATGGTGCTGGAGCCGGCCGCCATGAAGCGCTCGCGCAGCCTGCTTCGGCGCCTGCGGCGGCGCGACTACCGGGTGCGGCTCGACCACGACTTCGCGGCCGTGATCCGGGCCTGCGCGGCCCCGCGCGAACCCGGCGGCGGCACCTGGATCACGCCGGCCATGCAGCAGGCCTACCGGCGCCTGCACGAACTCGGCTACGCCCACAGCGTCGAATGCTACGACGGCGAGACCCTGGTGGGCGGGCTCTACGGCATCGCCATCGGCCGCATGTTCTACGGCGAATCCATGTTCGCGCGCGCCACCGACGCGTCCAAGGTGGCCCTCGCCCACCTCTGTCGCCTGCTTGATGACAAGGGCTTCGGCCTAATAGACTGCCAGATGACGACCGACCATCTGACCTCCCTGGGTGGCCGCGAAATTCCCCGCGACCTGTTCGCCGAGCAGCTCGAGCGCCTCACCCGCGATGGCGAGGCCCCCGCCCGCTGGCCCGAGGACGCGGTCGCGAACCTGGATTGGGGCACGCAGACGCCATGCTGAAGGACTACCCCTACGCCCTGCTGCAGTTCTACGCGACGGGACCGTACGCGTGCTCCTACCTGCCCGAGCGCATGGCGCGCTCCCAGGTGGCCACCCCGGGCCACCTGATCGACACCCCGGTCTACAGCGAACTGGTCCATAACGGCTTCCGCCGCAGCGGGGTGTTCACCTACCGGCCCTATTGCGACACCTGCCGGGCCTGTATCCCGGTGCGCGTGGCGGTGGCGCGATTCACGCCCAGCCGCAGCCAGCGCCGCTGCATCAGGACCAACGGCGGGCTGCAGGCTGCCGAGCGCCCGCTGGCCTTCTCCGAGGAGCATTACGCGCTCTACAAGCGCTACCAGGCGAGCCGGCATGCCGGCGGCGGCATGGACCAGGACAGCCGCGAGCAGTACGCCCACTTCCTCCTGCAGAGCAATGTGGAGACCCGCATCGTCGAGTTCCGCGACCCGCAGGCGAAGGGCGCCCTGCGCATGGTCAGCGTCATCGACTGCCTGACCGACGGCCTCTCCAGCGTCTATACCTTCTTCGACCCGGACCATGACCAGCTGGGCCTGGGCACCTACGGCGTGCTGTGGCAGATCGAGACCTGCCTGCAGCTCGACCTGCCCTACCTCTACCTGGGCTACTGGATCCGCGACAGCCGCAAAATGTCCTACAAGTCGCGCTACCGGCCCCTCGAGGGCCGCGTGGGCGGCCTGTGGCGCGAACTCACGCGACGCGATTTCGAGGATCTGTGCTGAAACGCCGGCTGGTGACCCTGTTCGCGGCGGCGACCCTCTGTCTGCCCGCCACGGCCGCCGACTGGCTGGTGCTCTCGGGCCTCTCCCATCACTTCCAGGAGCGGCGCGACTGGCGCGAGGTGAACCCGGGCCTGGGCTTCGAGCGCGACGTGGCGGAGGGCCCCTACGGGCCGTGGACCATCTCTGCCGGCTTCCTCAAGAACAGCTACGACAAGCGCAGCGTTTACCTGGGCGGACGGTGGACCCCGCTCGCGCTGGGGCCGGCCCGGCTGGGCTTCTTCGGTCTCCTGGCCACCGGCTACCCCTCGCCGGTGCTGGTTTTGCCGACCCTGGTCATCGAGGGCCACGGCGTGGGCGCCAACCTCCTCGCGGTGCCCAACCTGCCCGGCTACAGCGGCTACATCGGGGTCCAGTTCCGCTTCGCCCTCCGCTGAGCGCACCGGAATTGCCACGCGCCCCGCGTCGGCGCATCCCCCGCGGGCCCGTCCCGGGCCGACACAGCCGGCGCGCGCTTGTGCGCTGCGATACAATCGCGCGCCATGTACCCACTGATCCGCCCCCTGCTGTTCTCCTGCGACGCGGAGACGGCCCACGAGTTCGCCATCGGCAGCCTGCGGCTGGCGGGTGGCCTGCTGCCCGCGGCGAGCCCGCTGCGCGGCACCCCCACCACCGTCATGGGCCTCAGCTTCCCGAACCGGGTCGGTCTCGCCGCCGGGCTGGACAAGAACGGCGAGGCCATCGACGGCCTGGCCCAGATGGGCTTCGGCTTCATCGAGATCGGCACCATCACGCCGCGCCCGCAGCCCGGCAATCCGCGGCCGCGGATGTTCCGCCTGCCGGAGGTGCAGGGCATCATCAACCGCATGGGCTTCAACAACCATGGGGTCGATGCGCTGCTGGCCAATGTGCGCCGGGCGAAATTCAAGGGCGTGCTCGGCATCAACATCGGCAAGAACTTCGACACCCCGATCGAGCGTGCCACCGACGACTACCTGGCCTGCCTGGAGAAGGTGTATGCCCTGGCCAGCTACGTGACGATCAACATCTCGTCCCCCAACACCAAGAACCTGCGCCAGCTCCAGGGCGAATCCGAGCTCGACCAGCTGCTCGGCCCCCTCAAGGCGGCCCAGACCCGGCTCGCCGAGACCCACGGCCGCTACGTGCCGCTGGCCCTGAAGATTGCACCGGACCTGGAGGCGGAGCAGGTCACCACCATCGCCGACGCCCTGCGACGCCACCGCATCGACGGGGTGATCGCCACCAACACCACCGTCGCCCGGGACAAGGTCCAGGGCATCCCCCATGGGGACCAGGCGGGCGGGCTGTCGGGCGCGCCGGTGTTCGAGGCCTCGACCGCCGTGCTGCGGGCCCTGGCGGGGGCGCTGGCCGGCGAAGTGCCGATCATCGGCGTGGGCGGCATCCTCGACGGTGCCGGTGCCAAGGCCAAGCTCGAGGCCGGTGCCAGCCTGGTGCAGGTCTACAGCGGCCTGATCTACCGGGGCCCGGCCCTGGTACGCGAATGCGTGCGGGCCTGCGGATGAGCCGGCCCCGCCCCGCCTGCCGCGACGAAGGGCAATGCCTATGACGGTATCAGGGTTGGCTCGCCTCCTGGGACTTGGGATAATCCCGCGATTGACAGCAGAAACACGACCATGACCAGCTATATCTTCGTCGTGCTCGGCGCGGTCCTGGTGAACAACGTCGTGTTCGTCCGGGTCCTCGGCCTGTGCCCCTTCATGGGCGTCTCGAAAAAACTCGAGACCGCCCTCGGCATGGGCTACGCCACGACCTTCGTGCTGACCCTCGGCAGCGGGACCAGCTACCTGATCGACCACTACCTGCTGGCGCCCAACGATCTCACCTACCTGCGCACCCTGTCCTTCATCGTGGTGATCGCGGCGATCGTCCAGCTGACCGAGCTGATCATCGAGAAGACCAGCCCGGTCCTGCATCAGGTGCTCGGCATCTACCTGCCCCTGATCACCACCAACTGCGCGGTGCTCGGCGTGCCCCTGATCAACGTCTCCCTGAAGCACAACCTGCTCGAGTCCCTGCTGTTCGGCTTCGGCAGCTCGGTGGGCTTCACCCTGGCGCTGATCCTCTTCGCCGGCATCCGCGAGCGCCTCGACGGGGCCGACGTGCCGATCCCCTTCCGCGGCACCGCGATCGCCATGATCACGGCGGGCCTGATGAGCCTGGCCTTCATGGGCTTCGCCGGCCTCGACCGCTACCAGTAGGACGCGCCCGATGCTCGAAGCTCTGCTCGTGATGGCCGGCATCGCCCTCGTCCTGGGGGCCGGACTGGGTT
>JAGRFX010000011.1 GCA_020445805.1 Rhodocyclaceae bacterium | reverse complement strand
CAGCTTCAGCGCCAGCCCCCCCTTGCGGATCGCCAGATGCGCCCGCACCACCCCCGCCAGCGAACACTCGTCGGTGATCGCCAGCGCCGCATAGCCCAGCGCCGCCGCCCGTTCGGCCAGCTCCTCCGGATGCGAGGCGCCGGTCAGGAAGGTGAAATTGGAGAGGCAGTGTAGCTCGGCGTAGGCGGGCATGGGCGTGCATGCTCAGGCGAGCCGGTCGAGGGGGCTGACGACACCCGACGCGCCGCGGTTGAGGACGTGGGTGGTGATCATCGTGGTCGAAACATTCGAGTGGCCGTGGGGCTGTCGGCATGGGCAGCGTGCGGGGTGTGGTGTCCACACGGTGCCGCGACAAGGCGCGCGGCGCAGCCAAGCGTGGTTCGCTTGGCAAGGCGTGCAACGCCGTCGCGGTGCCGTGCGGGCGCCACCCGCAGGGCGTGCCCCGGGAAATTCCTCGGCCGTCGAACAATGGGTGGCGAGGGATGTCCGATTCGATGAGCCAAGCCCGGCACGCGCCCCGTGCGATGCCCGTGCTGGCAGCCCCAAGTATTCTTGAACGGTACGGATATCACTGCCCGATTCCAGTAGGTGGGTGGCAAAGGAGTGGCGGAGGGTGTGCACGCTGACCGGGCGGCAGATGCCCGCCGCGCTGGACGCGCGCTTGATCGCCCGCTGCAGGCTCTTCTCATGCATGTGGTGCCGGCGCGTGATGCCGCTGACGGGATCTGTCGATAGCTCGGGGGCTGGAAAAAGCCAGAACCAGGCCCAACTCTCAGGGGCGTTGGGGTACTTGCGGGCGAGCGCGTGAGGTAGGTGCACACCGGGCCGGCTCAGCTTCCGGTCGAGGTCAAACATGACCCGCGCATTGGCGAGCTGCAATTCGAGCCCGGACCCAAGAGAAGTCGGCAACACGGTGACACGGTCCTTGCTTCCCTTGCCGTCCCGCACCCGAATCTCTCCCCGGTGCAGGTCGATATCCTTGACCCGCAGGCGCAGGCACTCCATCAGCCGCATGCCGGATCCGTAGATCAGCCGTGCCATCAGCGCGTGCAGGCCAGACATGGCGCCGAGCAGCGCCTGAACCTCGGTGACGTTCAGCACCGTCGGCACGCGCGCGGGCCGCTTCGGCCGCTCGATCTCGTCAAGCCAGGGCAGGGTGATTTCCAGCACGTGGCGGTACAGGAACAGCAGGGCCGACAAGGCCTGCTGATGGGTCGCCGCCGCCACGTCACGCTCGGAAACCAGCCACTGCAAAAAGCCCCGAATCTCCCGAGCGCCCATCTCCCTGGGGTGTCGCATGCCGTGATGACGAACGAACGCCCGCACCCAATAGACATAAGCCCGCTCCGTCCTTAAGCTGTAATGACGGTAACGGATGGCTGCGCGCACTTGGTCGAGCAGGCGCGGAGGTCTGGATGAAGAGGAGGTAGGGGTGTCCGGTTTCATGACTGGCGAGAACTGTATGGGTATACAGGTATATGCCAGACTTCCGCATGGCGCAAGCGGCTTCGCGTGTCCTCTGTTCCAGCTTATTGGACAGGGGCCAGTTTATCGGACGCACCGTGTCGTCTACATCTAGTTGGGCGTCGTATGGAAGCTCATGAGTTCATCGAAGGCTACGAATCAATTGTGTCCCATCTCGGCATGTGGCCTAGCTTTCACGACGCTGAGGTTTTCAAGCTAGCAATCGACCGCTCGCACGTCGCAACGTCCGTAGAGCTTTCGCCGGTCCTAGATCTTCATCTGCGTGGCTGGGTTATGACATCCGAAGTCACAGAAGAAGGCTTCTACAGGCTTCACGGAGACGCAATCTTTCATTTCCGGTTCGAGGGAGTCTTGCGCGTGCAAATCCAGGGCTTCAATAATCAAAACGTTCTGTCAGCGCTTAACCTTGAGGTGGTCAGTCACCCACATGAAGCAGCGCGTCAAGTCCTGCAAGTTGAGCTTGAGCATTGCTACGAATTCGAGGCGTCATTCATGGCCCAGAAAGCACGGCTCATCAGCATCACGCCGTATGCCAAGTAGTCACTGCACATGCTGGCAATGTTCCGAGCCACGACGCCCAACCCGTCATTGCAGCGGACTGCCTTCGGCAGCCGCTGAACTCCAACGTTAGCTTTACATACCACTTTCGGCACATTTGCTAATAAATTAGGAATGCATATGGATGATCTAGACGCAATAAGAAAGATAATTGATATCTTGGGTGAGTTTCCCGAACGAGACCAAGCCAGAATCATCCGTTGGGTTAGCGAAAAGCTTGGTTTCACGACCAAGGCTCCAGCCGTTCTAAGCAACGACAAGTTCTCGGACACGGACACTGAAGACACGTTTGAGATTGATCCACGAGTTGAGTTGAAGACGGCTATACGAAAGGGCGATCTTTCTAGAATCTACCAGCTACTTCCCAAACTCCGGGAATTAGAGGCAAAAGATGCACTTTTTGCTTCGGCAGTCGTACTTTCTGTTGGCGGGGTTCGCGAGGGGGCGGAACTCTTATTAGAACTTATTGATTCTTATGATCTTAGTGACGAGCAGATACGCCATGCATACGGAAGCCTCGTCCAGTATTACAACGTACGGGATGACGCGCTTGCAGGAATACAACTACTAGAGAGCCGAATGTATGCGCTGGGCAAGGAAGGAAAAGCTACAAAAGATCGTGCGTTTTATCTCAATCAGCTGGGCCGGCTCTACTATGGGGCAAAACAGTTTGAAAAATGCCTAGAGGTCCAGAAAGAAGCTGCAGACCTAGTGCCAGAGGAAATTGCCTATCAATACAATACGTCGCTAGTCTTGCAGCAAATGGGAATGCTTAACGAAGCGTTAAAATACGCAAAAAGAACTTTGTCTTTACAGCCCACAGACCCCGACCACATCGAAACTGCGATCGAGATTTTCTCAAAATCTGGCTTGAATACTCAAGCGGATTTAGCGCTTGATCAACTTAGAGAAATATCCCCCGATCGTGCCAAGCGTTTTCTGACTGAACACCGG
This sequence comes from Rhodocyclaceae bacterium, assembly GCA_020445805.1. Taxonomy (GTDB): domain Bacteria; phylum Pseudomonadota; class Gammaproteobacteria; order Burkholderiales; family Rhodocyclaceae; genus Cognatazoarcus. Next base: position 39,030 of record JAGRFX010000011.1, on the reverse strand, counting down.
GAGCTGCTATCGAGGCGAAGCTCAGTCAAATCATTGCTTCGTGGGTGGGGAGGAGCTGAATCATGACGGACGAAATTCAGCTCGATGCATCTAGCTCGTTGGGTGGAAAGCCAACTTCAAGCCTATTGGAAAACCCAACATTTCCGACATGGCGTCCCGAAATATCATTGCGTCGAATTCGACGATTAAATACCTTCGAAGTGCAAGAGCGAGATATAGAAGCGCTTGATCGATCAATGCAGTCAGAAAATCAAGCTCTTGGATTCGCCAGCGCTAGTATTGGCGCGCTAATTTCCACAATTTTGTCCTGGGTAGGAGCCTCTAATCTTACTGCCACTAGCTATGCCATCTATGTTTCGGCAACAATCGTTCTTGCTATTTCGTCGCTTAATTTTACCGTCACCTGGATTCGTGAAAAACAAGCCCGTCGCTCTTTGATCGAAACGATTAAGAGTCAAGCAACACTTGTTCAAGAAGACACGTATCGAAAAAGCTAACAATTCCTATATGGACTCCCCCACAATACAAGGCTGACCTATAGTCTGGCTTTTCTGGGTGAATCACCTGCAGTCGTATATCCGGCATCTGAAGTGGGTTCTGTGTGACCCGTGCCGACATGGAATCTGCCCGCGAAGCGCCAATCGATACAAACGGCTGCTGTTGAGCCGGAAGAGTTATCGGCGTCGAATCGCGTGGGTGTGACCCTGAGTGCCATGGTGGGCGATCAGTCTCGTCGCAAGGGGTGGTGGGTAAGCCAGGGCTCCCGCAGCTACGCAGATGACATCAATCGTCGTCCTCATCTTCTTCTGTCGTGAAGCCAAGCAACTCGGCGCGATACAGGTCCGAGGTGGCGGCCAGCAGTCGCTTGGTCTTGATGCTCGCCTTGCGCGATGTGTTCAGCCGCAGGAGTTTGAGGGCCATGTGTCGCACCAGCGCCAGATTGTGTGCGACATGACCGGTGCGCCCGCGGGCGTAGTCGTCGGCGAACTGAACGTCGAGGCACCAGTGCAGGCGGTTCTCTACCTCCCAGTGGCTACGTACGGCGTGGGCGATCTTCTCGGCGTCCGGCGGCAGACTGGTGATGTAGTGCCGTCGCTCGACCGTGGTCCGGTCGCCGATCGTGCGGGTACGCTCGACCACGGCGAAGCTGTGAAGATCGCGCCATTGCTCGGTCTTGTAGAGCCGATTCCCCGCCTCGAAGGCCTGGCAGCGCCGGATCTCTTCTCGGCCGTGGCTGCGCGAGCGCGTCTCGCTGGTGCTCACCGCGACCAGAGGTGTCTCTATGCCGATGTGGGCCAGCAGGATCGATTCGAGCAGCTTCGGATGGTTGTCTTTCACGCACAGCACGTAGTTGCCGTGGCCGGCGCGGATCTGGTCGGCGATCGCCGTCTGCGTACCCATGGCGTCGATGGTCACGATGCAGTCCTCGACGTCGAGCGTGCGCAACAGCTCCGGGATCGCGGTGATCTCATTGGATTTCGCGGCGGTCGCCGTCTGCCCCAGCACAATGCCGACGTTGGCCGCGAAGGCGCTCACCATGTGCAGCGGTGCAGCCGCCGCCTTGCTGGTCGTGCGCCGGCTCGTCTTGCCGTCGATGGCGATCACCTGGTCGCGCCCCAGCGCCGGGACCACCGAGCCCACCCAGATCCGAAACGCCCTCTCGAAACCCTTTGGGTCGAGCACCGCAAAAACACGCTCGAACGTATCAGGGGAGGCAACACCATAGTCCAGCGAGAGAAAGCCGCGCAGCCAGTCGAGACGCTCCCGACCCCATTGAGAGACTTCCTCGAAATCGTCCGCGCCGCTCAGCACCGCGCACACCGCCACCGTCAGCAGTTCGCTCAGCACATGTCGCGTCTGCTGCGCGCTACGCCAGTCCTCGAGCCCCTCGAATACCTCGACCATCGACGCCAGCTTTTCCGTTTCCATGGCTCCGCCAAAAAGCCAGGAAACTACACAAAACCGGCCTCTGTGAACAGCGGTTTCGCAAGTGCGTGATCGTGAACAACATTTTCAGCGGGTCAACGACAGATGGGTAGCTGCGGTAGCCCTGGTGGGTAAGCCAGATGATCAGGCGGCAAGCGAAAACGCAGTGCGCTCAAGCTTCTTGGTCTGACGTGGTTGCGGGTTGCCGTAGGGTTCGTGGTCGCGCAGTACCGCGTAGCAGATCCGGGCGAGTTTGTTGGCGAGCGCGCAGGCGGCCTTGTTGTGATTCGTTCGCGCCTGAACCTGAACGGCCCATAGTCGCAAGGTGTCCAGCGGGCGCTGGGCCTGCCTGGCCAGCTGCGCAGCTCTGAGAATTGCGCGGGCGCCATGGGTGAGCAGCATTCGGAGGTACTTGTCGCCTCGTTTGGAGATGCGCCCCAGGTGCCGCGTGGCACCAGAGGAATGCTCCTTCGGGACGGACGACCGAGAAGTGCAGGATTCATGATGACATTGCAGTCTGATGCGCATCGTTCGGCATTCCCCATCGGTCGCTGAGCGCACGGTAGGCACCATAGTGAGTAAATTCATTCTCGAAGACTGGAACCCCTCTGAAGCGACTCTGCGCAGGTGGGCCTATGACGAAGACCTTTACCTGGCCGAGCAGGACGAAGATCTTGTGCTTCATGATCAGAACTACCTTCCGCTGCTGCTGGAACTCGCAGGCGAGCCCTTGTGCCCGAAGGCCAAATACATCCTGGCATGCGTCGACGCCTACCTTGGCCTGATCGTGCTTAGGGGTTCCCAGCGTGATCTGGCTATTGTGTCGAAAGGCGCTGCGATAGCGGGTCAGTCGCCAAGTGCAATCGTAGGCACTTGGGGTCAGCTCCTGGAGCGACGTCTTGGCTACCGCAAAGGCATTGGCGCGACAAGCAGACATCAGGCGCTCGCGATGGGGCAGGATCTTCTCAATGGCGTCCGGCGGCAATCGGATATTTTCATCGTGGCCGAGAATCCAGACAGTTGGGAGGTCGGACTTTCGTGTTCGCCATCTGGTGGTTTTGGGGAGCGTCTGTCCATTTGCAAGCGCACCGGAAAGTTTGTCTATTCCAGGCTGGCTTCAGGAGGGGGGTAGTGCGCGAACAGTGCAGTCTTACCGCCTGGGCACTGTGCTGATGAAGCCAGGGTGGTGCCCAGAAACTTCCCCGACACGACATTCAGTGACTTTGGAGAGAAGTTGATCTTCCTCTGGCTGATCCCATACGCATTAGTCAGCTACCTCTGCACGCGGGGCAGCGACGGAAGCCTGATGGCGGGCCTGTCCTTTTCAGTTCTGCTGGGCCTGGCGTACATCGGGAGCGTGATCAAGCTGCGAACGGCGCCCGGTCATTCCCTGGTGCTCCTGCCGCTGCTTCCGATGGCGTCCTACCTTTGCGCCGCATATGAGAGCGAACTGACTGGCATGGCGGGGGCGCTTGTCCTCTTCCTGCCAGCGGCAGCGCTCGTCGCTGCTGCGATCGCGGTGCTGTGTTCCGTGGTCATGAAGCGGCGCAAGGCGCCGTCGGATCACACGTCGAAGCCGCCGGCCTGAGGCGCCCACTGTCCCATGCATCCCCTTGCCGCGCATCTGCTCAAGGTCATGGGCGTTGGACTAGGCGCTCTGCTGGGGGTCGCGGCCTTCCTCGGCTTCGTTCTCGTGCTCGTGCCCGCGCTGTTCCTGTCGGGCGCGAAGGCGCTTTGTGGCAATGGGCCCGTGCTCGAAGTGCCGTCGCCGGACGGTGGCTGGAAGGCCGTTGTCTTCGAGCGCGACTGCGGTGCCACCGCGGGCGTTTCGAGCCATGTGTCGGTCATTGGGGCAGGGGCCGGGTTGCCGGACGGCGGCGGCAGCGTCTTCATTGCGTACACCGGTCGCGATGCGTCGCCGGCGGGATCGGGTGGTGGCCCGGCGGTGAGCGTCACATGGGTTACGCCCTCCCGCATGCGCATCGTGCATCCACCATGGGCCCGCCTCATCGAAGCGCAGCGCAACACCAATGGCATCCGGATTGACTACCTGCCCGCGCGCGCGTCCGCCGGCGCGGTCGATGCGCCACAATGACGGCGTCAGGGCTGCAGGTCCTGGCGGGATTGCCCCACATCCACGATTGGAATCGACATGCCCTCCATCAATCTCGCGCAGAAGCTCGCCGGCTTCGAAGATCACTGGCAGCCCCGGGTGGTCGGCCAGTTCAATGGCCACGATCTCATGGTCGTGAAGGTCAAGGGTGAGTTTGTCTGGCATTCGCACGCCGACACCGATGATTTTTTCCTGGTGCTCAAGGGGCGTGTCACGATCCGCATGCGCGATGGCGATGTCTCGCTCGGGCCAGGGGAACTGTTCGTGGTTCCGCGGGGCGTGGAGCATTGCCCCGTCGCGGAGGACGAGGCGCATCTCCTGCTCATCGAGCCGACGGGTACGCCGAATACAGGCAACGCAGCCACGGCTGCGCCGCGTCGCCTGGCCTGAGGTGCCGGGGCATTTCGCGGTTTTGGGCTGTGTGAGCAGCTGAAATCAATGGGGTTCGACTAACGCTCGATCCGAGCCTGAAGTCGCCATCGCCGAGGAGCAGAGATGCCTGCAGATGAAAAGCCCAGGGGGCCCGCGTCCTACTTTCCGTCGATCGAGAAGAAGTACGGACAGCCCATCGCGCACTGGCTGGCACTCGTGGGCGAGCTGAAGGACATGAAGCACATGGAGCGGGTCGCCTGGCTGAAGTCCGAGCACGGGCTGGGGCATGGCCATGCGAACGCCATCGTGGCGTATGTTCTGGCGGGCCGGCAAAGCTGACCCGAGCCGGGTTCCAGGGCACTCGACCGATCGCGCTCGTACGTGGATCGGGTCGGCCGCGATGGGGCCGGGTCCTCAGGCCGTGGGCGTCGTGAGGTCGAGTTCGGTTTGGCTCCCAAGGGCCGCCGGTTGTTTTCCCGTGGGGAGGGTTTGTCATGCTCGAAGGTCAGTGTCACTGCGGTTCGGTCTCGTGGGCATTCGAAGGCATGCCCGAGTCGGCGACGGCGTGCAACTGCACGGTGTGTCGGCGCCACGGGGCGCTGTGGGCCTACGACTACGAGAACGAGGGGATCCGCGTCTCGGGCCCGACCACCGCCTACGTTCGCGCCCGCTACCTGGCGTTTCATTTCTGCCCGACGTGCGGCTGCGTGGCGTACTGGCGGGCGCTGGACCCGGACGAGGCGGGGCGTCGCCGCATGGCCGTGAATCTGCGCCTGACGGAGCCCGGCCCCATCGCCGACCTGCCGATCGACCACTTCGACGGGCTCGATACGTTCGACGATCTGCCGCACGACGGTCGCTGCATCCGCGACATGTGGTTCTAGTGTCGCGGCTCGGGGCGTCCGCGGGCGTGCCCCGTGCCGGGCCCGGTGTTGCGCAGGCGGGTGGCAACCCGCTGGTAGACCGCAGGGCAGGGAAGCCGCTGCCAGCCGGTATACTGCGGGCCGGTCACGCGTGCGGGATGCGTGGTCGTATCCTGCAACTCCGACCGGCGCGCATCCCGCAGGCATGCGGCTGGTCTTCGAATCGAGAATCCAGCATGAGTGCCTTGCCGCCCTGTCCCAACTGCCAGTCCGAATTCACCTATGAGGACGGCGCGCTGTACATCTGCCCCGAATGTGCCCACGAATGGTCGGCGGAAGGCGGCACCGTCGCGGCCGATGAAACGGTCGTGCGGGACGCGAACGGCACGGTCCTCAGCGATGGCGATTCGGTCATCGTGATCAAGGACCTCAAGGTCAAGGGCTCTTCGTCGGTGGTCAAGGTGGGCACCAAGGTCAAGAACATCCGCCTGGTGACGGGCGACCACGATATCGACTGCAAGATCGCCGGCTTCGGGGCCATGCAGCTCAAGTCGGAGTTCGTAAAGAAGGCCTGAGCGGTGTGGCGCCCAGGTCTGACCGGGTGCGGTGTCTTCGCATCGCACGTTCCGCTGCACGCGGTGCTCGTCCAGGGGGCTTGCGACGCCATGGCGCACGACGGTGCCGTGCCATGGGTCATACGCATCGGCACACAGTCGCGGCCGGTTTGACGGGTCCGGCTGCCTTGCCGGGCGAACCGGTGATTTGCATGACATCCGGGTTTCTCGCGTACACTGGCGCATGATCTTGCGCCGACCGTTCCGGGCGCACCCGGTGGTTTCCGGCGCCGTACCGGCCGGATGCGCTTGCAGGGCGCACGGGTCGCCGGTACGGGGCCAGTCGCAGCTCGGCCGGCCGTTCAATCGAACGGTACCGGAGCGCAGATACGGAAAGGGGCGTGGTGCCTTCCGGAACCGGGCGCTGCCCGGTGCGGCGCCTGTGCAGCTGACCGGTTTCCGGGTTGCAGCAGGGGGAGGGGGCGACATATGCCGTTGTTTTCCGGTTCGCTCGCGGCGTTCGATGGGGCACTGCAGGATGAGTACGCGCGTTTCGTCGGGTACTTCCCCGACAGCCCGCCCGCGTTCGTCCAACACAAATTCGCAACGACAGGCCTGTTCCCCGATCTCGGCTGGGGGCTCATCGGCTCGGGTGTCGCCGAGGCCATGGCCAGGAACGACGCAGCCCAGCTGCATGACACGTTCGTGCGCTTTACGGCGTGCGCGCACGCCGCGTTCGGCACGCCGGACGAGCAGGGCGTCTATCCGGGTGGCTGCGATCACTGCAGCCTGCTTTGGCCGGCCCTTCATTCGGCGGTGCTGGGGCGCGGCTACCTCGCCTCTGCCTTCGCCTGCGAGCGGCCCTTGTCCGTCAGGGGATACGCCGCCTACTGCCATGCCGTCAATGCCATGGCATGCCTGGACAATCCCGCGTGGGACCGCCGCGACGCCGCCCTGGACAAGGCGCGCGCCTACCTGAATGCGAAGGGCAAGGCACAGGTCGACAAGGCCTTTGTGGGCTTCTTCGTGGCCCTGGCCGAGGCTGACCGGGCCGCGCTGGCGGACTCGCTCGAGGCCTTCGCCGGTGGCTTCCTCAAGAGCGACTGGGGGCGGTACAAGCCACTCACCAAGCCAGCCATGCTCCTGTCCATGGTGGCCTATGCCGGGCTCCATCTCGAGGCGCCGCTGGCGGAAGACACCCTCTCCCGGCTGCTGCCAGCGGAACTGCGGGCGGTCTGGCAGGCGTTCGCGCGCGACCGTGCGGTCCTGGCGCGAAGCCCGTTTCGGTTCGGAGCGCCGCTGGCCTTTCTCAATGACGGGCTTCTGCCATTTGCGGACGACGAGGCTGCCCCCCGGGCGCCAAGCCATTCGCCCGCGACAGGCGGCAAGCGGTCCGATACGGAAATGTGAGCATGCATCGCATCGACGGCACGCTGACCCGATGGCAGGACGATCGTGGTTTCGGGTTCATTGCACCGGCCCAGGGCGGCAGCGAGGTCTTCGTGCATGTGTCTGCGTTCCCGAGGGATGGGCGTCGTCCGCGCGTGGGCGAGCGCCTGAGCTTCGAGGTGGAGGTCGATGAGCGGGGGCGCAAGCGGGCCGTTCGCGTCGTCTGCCCCGAGCGGCCTGCGGCGCCGACGCGTCGCACGGCGGAGCGCCGTCCCCCGCGCGCGGGCGGGATCCTGCGAAAACTCGGGTGGCTGCCGGTGGCCATCGCACTGGTCTATGGCTACGGACAGTATCAGGGCCAGGGCGGTACCCCTTCGCGATCGGCGGCCGCAGAGCGCGCCGCTGCACCCACGCCCGCTTTCCGATGCGACGGCCGCACGCATTGCTCGCAGATGACCTCCTGCGCGGAGGCCACGTACTTTCTTCAGAACTGCCCCGGCACGCAGATGGATGGGAATGGCGATGGGGTGCCCTGCGAACAGCAATGGTGTCGAGGACGATGAGCGCGCCGGAGCAAATTGAGTAGGATGAGGCTTCGTGACCCTTTCCACCTGTGCAGGAGCCGCCATGAAGATCACCGTCGAGACGGACGTTGCCGCACCCGTCGCCCAGGTCTGGGCCCAATACACCACGCCCGCGGACATCCTCCTGTGGAACGCCGCCTCGGACGACTGGCATACCACGTCCGCCTCTGTCGATCTGCGCGTGGGCGGTGCCTTCTCGTCGCGGATGGAGGCCAGGGACGGCAGCATGGGCTTCGATTTCGCGGGCACCTATACCCAGGTCGTCCCCCATCGCCTGATCGAATACGCGTTCGGCGATCGGACGGCGCAAGTGGACTTCGTCGAGCAGGCAGGTCGCACGACCGTGCGCGTCACCTTCGACAGTGATCCCGACCATTCGGAGGCCCAGCAGCGGGAGGGATGGCAGGCCATCCTCGAGCGCTTCCGGCGCCACGTCGAGGCTGGCTGAGGCCGCGCGCCGGGCGATGCATCCGGTACGCGCCGGGCCGCGGGCCGAGGGCCTGCACCTGCGGCCCGCGCGCCCTGACGAGATTCCGTGCCTCGATGCGCTGGCCCTGGCTGCCAAGGCCAGCTGGGGCTATTCGGCCCTGCAAATGGATTTGTGGCGGGACGAGATGGCGCTGCGCCTCGACGCGTGGCCGGCTCGGCCGGTCTGCGTCGCGACCCGGAACGGGCAAGTGCTGGGCTACGTCCAGTTGGCGACCGACACCGAACCCTGGTCGATCTGGGGCCTGTGGGTCCTGCCGGCGGTCATGGGGCAGGGGGTCGGGCGCCAGCTTTTCGAGTGGGCACTCGATCGGGCCGCTGCGGCCGGACAGGCCACGATTGCGATCGACGCCGATCCCAATGCCGAAGGTTTCTACCGGGCCTGCGGCGCCGAGCGTGTCGGCAGGCTGGCATCGCCCATCGTCGGGCAGGCCGACCGCCACCGGCCCCAGATGCGGTGCGCGACGGCATGGCCGCCAGATGTGGCCAGCCACGCCTCCGGCACGGTGGCGGGCCGGCGACGGCATCGGGACCCCACCGCCGCCTGAGGCCGGCGAAAGCCTCGCCGCTGCCTGCCCGTGCCGGGTCCGGCCCTGCTGGACACGAATCCCGCAAGGCCCGGGGCGTAGACCCTTGTCATGGTGACGATTCCTGTGGCATACAGAGGCTGTCCCGTGGGCGGCCGCGGTGCGACATTTCGACAGTCATCGGAGGGGATCACCGCATGGGCACCGTGCTCTGGGCAAACCGGCTCGACCAAGGCCGGGTCGTCTCGGACCAGTCCGACAAGATCGCGCTTTACCGGCACGCCGGGAAGCTCGACAAGCTGTCCCGATCACTGCACACCATTCATTTTCTCGCCACCCACGACACCACCGATGCCGAGTTCAACGCCGGCCGGCGCGACCTGCCCGACGGGGTGGTGTCCACCGACGAGATCATGGCGGCCGATGGCACCTGGGTTTCGCCCTCAGACGCCATCCTGATGATGGAGGCGCTGATCCGGCACATCGTCCGATCCCAGGTCCGCTTCGGCATGTTTCGCAATGACGCGCCCGACATCATCCGCGAGCTCGAGGAGAGCCTGCTGGTCGCCCGCCAGGCCGAGGCCTGCAGCGGACGATTCAATTTCTCCGTGGTGCTCTGAGCCGGGTCGGACCCAAGGCGGTTGGCGCGGGGGTACCATGCGGCATTCCATTGCCAGCGACTGGCCGCCCGGTCCCCATGGATGACGTCCTCGCCCGTGAAGTGCTGTGCCTGTGGCAGCGCGACCTGGACACCCGCGCGCGCCTGCTGGCGGCGGGCCGGCTGTACGAGGGTTACAGCGAGGACATGCAGCGGGTCCACCGGGAAAACGCCGGGGCGCTCCAGGCGATCGTGTCGGCCCACGGCTGGCCGGGCTTGTCGCTGGTCGGACCGGAGGCGTCGCGTGCGGCGTGGGGGCTGGCGCAGCATGCGATCTGCACGCCGGCATTGCAGCGGGGCTTCCGGGAGGCGCTGGCCGCGGCGGTGGCGGCGGGCGAGGCGCCGGCTGCCCAGCTGGCCATGCTGACCGACCGCATCCGCTTCCACGAGGGGCGACCCCAGGTCTATGGAACGGTGCTCGATTGGGGGCCCGATGGCCAGCTCGACTGCCAGGTCGAGGCGCCGGCCTCGCTGGATGAGCGTCGCGCCGCCGTCGGGCTGCCACCCTTTGCCGAGTCGCTCGCGGCGCAGCGCCGGGCAACGGCCGCCGAAGGCGGACGCCCGCCCCGGGACCCCGCCGCGCGTGCGCGCGAGGCCGAGGCCTGGGCCGTCCGCGTGGGCTGGCGCGAGAATCCCCCGTCATGAGTGCCCATGTGGCCCTGCTCCGCGGCATCAACGTCGGCGGTCGCAACCGGCTGTCGATGGACGCGCTGGCCGGATACTTCGAGGCCCAGGGCGCGCACGCGGTACGCACCCTGATCCAGAGCGGCAACGTGGTCTTCCAGTGTGATGCGCCGGAGGTCGGCGCGATGGTGGAGCGGGTCGCGCTGGCGATCGGTGCGGCGCATGGTTTCACGCCCTCGGTGCTGGTGCGGTCGGCCGGGGCGTTTCGCGCGGTCATGGCGGCGAACCCGTTTCCAGCCGAGCGGGGCAAGGCGCTGCACGTGTTCTTCCTGGCCGCGCTGCCGAGCGCGCCCGATATGGCCCGTCTTGACCGGCTGGCGGCGCCATCGGAGCGTTTCGTCCTGGACGGCTGCACCTTTTTTCTTCTGGCACCCGACGGGGTCGGCAGGTCCCGGCTGGCCCCCGCGGTGGAGATCTGCCTGGGCGTGGCGGCGACGGCGCGCAACTGGAACACGGTCTCGGCCCTGGGCGAGATGCTGGGCCCGCCATGAGGCTTCGGCGTCTTGCGCTGACCCTGGCCGCGCTGGCCGCCAGCCTGGTCGTCCTCGTGCCGCTGTGCGTCCTGGCGGTCCTGGGTCTGGCCGGTCCCCATGGGGGCGTGCTCCCGGCGGCCTGGACGCCCTGGGTGCTCGGCGCGGCCTGGCTCACCGTCGTCCTGGGCCCCGCCTGGGTCGCACGCCTCGTCTGGCGCCGGACCGGGTAAAGTGGCCGGAATTGTCGAAGGCCGTCGAGCTCGCTCGACAGGTGTCATGAGGGATGTCCTCGATCCACGCCAAGGGAGTTTGCTCCATGGGTACCGTCCGGCTTCACCGCGTCATCCGCGCGCCTGCATCCCGCATCTACCGTGCGTTCCTCGACCCGGATGCCCTGGTCAAGTGGCTGCCGCCCCACGGATTCACGGCGCGGGTGCATCAACTCGACGCCCGGGTCGGGGGCGGATTCCGCATGTCCTTCACCAATTTCTCGACCGGCCAGTCGCACAGCTTCGGCGGCACCTATCTGGAACTGGTGGAGGGTGAGCGCCTGCGCTACACGGACGTCTTCGACGATCCGTCGCTGCCCGGCGAGATGACGACCACCATCGAGCTCAGCACGGAGAGCTGCGGTACCGCGCTCACGGCGGTGCAGGAAGGCATTCCCGATGTCATCCCCGAGGCGGGGTGCTACCTGGGCTGGCAGGAATCCCTGGTGCTGCTGACCCAGCTGGTCGAGGCGGACATTTCCGACTGATCGGAGCCCGCGTGCCCCGGGGCGCGTGGCCATGGCCGGACCGCCGACGATCGTGATTATGTGTGCCCTGGTAGCGCGCGGCCGGCGCCCGGATCCGGCCCCGAACGGGGCTGGAACGGTGCATTGGCGGGCCCTCTGCCCGGGGTCAGGGACACGCGCGCCGCGGGCGGAATCAGTGTTTTACCTTGCACCGTCCAACAGGGCGGATCAGCCGCGCTAGATTGCGGGTGTCTACCCACGCGAAGGCCGCCCGGTGCTCGAAACCATCTGCTATCAGTTCGGCATTCCCGACACCCGCCGCATGCATGTCGCGCTGCTGTACGAGCAGGCCTTCGGCGACAAGCTGGCGCTGGCCATTCCGCGGCGCGAGGCCCGCCTGCTGCTGTTGGCCGAGTCGCGCAACCTGCAGGTGGCGGCCGCCATCCAGCGCGGGCGGGTGCTGGGTGTCGCGAGCTTCGAATCGATGCTGGGCGGGCTGTGCCGCGAGTTCAGTTTCAGGCACCTCTATGCGCGCCTCGGGTTCATGGGTGCGCTGCGGGCCCGCTGCGTGCTGGCGCTGCTGGGACGGACGGAAGCCCCGGCCGAACTGCTCCTCGACGGGCTGATCGTGGCCCGGGGCGCCCGCGGGCGAGGTCTGGGGCGTGGCCTGCTCGACCGCATCGACCAGATCGCGCGCGCCCAGGGGTGCTCCGAGATCCGCCTGGACGTCGTCGATCGGGCGCACCATGCGCTGCCCGACTACGAGCGGCTCGGCTTCGAGCCCCGCCGCTCCGGGTGGACCGGCCTGCTGTGCCGGATGCTGGGCCTCCATAGCGCCACCTCCTTCGTTCTGCGCCTGCCGCGCTGATCCCTTTGCCGTCGCGGAGCGCGTGGCGCAGCGCGGCGATTGGCCGCATACTCGCAGACGTCGGGCGGCCGTCGGGCGTCCATCGAGCGAGGCGAGGCGGGCCGGCATGAGCAGGGTCACCGGTATCGATCACATCTATCTGACCGTGTCCGACCTGGCACGCTCGGAAGCCTTCTACGACCGGGCCCTGGTCGCTGCCCTCGGTTTCCGCAAGAACGGTTTCGAACTGGCTGGCGACCGCCACGTCCAGTATTACTGCCGGCACTATGGCATCGTGCTGCGCCCGGCACGCAGCGCAACCGCCCACGACAGCTACGCGCCCGGCCTGCACCACCTGTGCCTGCGCGTCGACAGCATCGAGGATGTCCAGGCCGTGGCGGCGGACCTGCGGCGCGAGGGAGTGACGGCGAGCGAGGCGCGGCATTGCCCGGAATACGCGCCCGACTACTGGGCGACCTTCTTCGAGGACCCGGACGGCCTGCGCCTCGAGGTGACGAACTACCGTGCCGAGCGCCGTGCCCGGCACGACGACTGGTAGCCAAGGGGAGGGTGCGCATGTCGGAGTACAAGGCGGAGGTGATCTGGCATCGGGGCGACCAGGTGTTCGATGACAACCGCTACTCGCGACGACACATCTGGCGCTTCGACGGGGGCGCCGAGGTGATCGCCTCTTCGTCACCCCAGGTGGTGCCCCTGCCGTACTCCGACGAGCTGGCGGTGGACCCCGAGGAGGCCTTCGTGGCGTCACTCTCGAGCTGCCACATGCTGTGGTTCCTGTCGATCGCAGCGCGCCGGGGCTTTCGCATCGACCGCTATCGAGACGTGGCCAGCGGGCTGATGGCGAAGGACGAGCGAGGGCGCCTGGCCATCACCCTGGTGGTGCTTCATCCCGAGGTGCATTTCTCCGGCGTGGCGCCGGCCGGCGAGGAGCTCCGCGGCATGCACGAGGCTGCCCACGAGGCCTGCTTCATCGCCAACTCGGTGCGCACCGAGGTGCGCTGCGAACCGATCATCACATAGGGGGGAGCCGTGGAGATTTCATGGTGGTTGTTCGTGTTGGCGTCCCTGCTGCTGATCGTGACCCCGGGCCAGGACATGCTGCTCGTGATGTCCCGCTCGATCGGGCAGGGGGCGGGGGCCGGCGTGGCCAGCGCGGCCGGCGTCAGTGTCGGGCTGGTGGGTCATACCCTGCTGGCGACGCTCGGGCTCGGCGCGATCCTGCAGGCCTCCGAGTGGCTGTTCCTGGCCCTCAAGCTGGCCGGGGCAGCCTACCTGGTGTGGCTGGGGATCGGCCTGCTGAGGAGCGGCGGCGCGGATCCGGCGCTGATGGCGGGCGAGCGGCGTCCCCTGTGGCGCCTGTTCCTCGACGGTGCCCTGTCGAACGTGATGAACCCCAAGATCGCGATCTTTTATTTCGCGTTTCTGCCGCAGTTCGTGATGCCCGGCGCGAGTCGCCCGACCCTGTCGATCTTCGCGCTCGGCCTGTGCTTCGCGGCCCTGACCTTCCTGGTCAAGGCACCGATCGGCGTGCTGGCGGGGCGCCTGTCGTCCTGGCTGCGGGCGAGGCCGGCCGTGCTGCGCACGATCAATCGCTGCAGCGGGCTGATGCTGCTGGTGCTGGGCCTCAGGCTGGCGTTCGAACGCCGCGGCTGAACCGCCTCAGACCGGTCGCTCGAGGCTGGGGCAGGACAGGCCCGGCACGGGCTCCCCGTCGTCGGCAGCCCAGGCCCAGGTTTCGCTGACCGCCGCGTCGCAGCGGCAGCAGGACCCACCGCAGGCCGCCTGGGGGGGCGGGAGGCGGCGCACGCGGCCCTTGCGCTCGAGTCGCTGGAGCATGCCGCGCAGGGCCTCCGGGCTCGCGCCCAGGGCAATGCCGAGCTGGGTCAGGCTGGCGCGGCGGTGTTGCTGCAGGTAGTTGCCGAGTTCCTCGAGGATCATGCGCTGGCCCTCCCGAAGGCCGGTGCCGCCGATACCCGTCGCAGGACCGCGAGGCCGAGCACCGCCCCCAGGGCGACCACGATGGCCTCGATGGCCGAGCTCATGGGGTGACGGGCCCAGGTGGCGAGCTGGTAGCAGAGCGTGGCCGCGCCATAGGCGATGGCGGTGCACCACACGGCGATGAAGGCGCTCCAGGCGCCGCCGGCCTCCTGGCGGATGGCGGCGAGGGTTGCCGTGCAGGGCATGTACAGCAGAATGAAGAGCAGGTAGGCAAACGCACCGGCGGCCCCGTCGAAGCGGCTCGCCATGGCGTCGAAGGTGCTGCTGGCCACTGCCTGCTCCGCAGCCGCGGCCTCCCGGTCGTCCAGGGCGCCGACCGACAGCCCGAGGGGGTCGCGCCAGTTGCCGAGGGCGACCTGCAGATTGGCCGGGATCGTGGCAAGCGCCGCCTGCAGTTGGCCCGCGAGCTCGGCGGGCGCGGCCTGCGCCTCGGCACCTCCGCCCGCCAGGGACTGGTAGGCGGCGTCGAGGGTGCCGACAACGGCCTCCTTGGCCAGAACGCCGGTGATTATGCCGACGGCCGCCGGCCAGTTGTCGGCGTCGAGGCCCAGGGGGGCAAAGGCCGGGCTGATGCGGCGCCCCACCTCGGCCAGTACCGAGCGGTCGCCGGCCTTGGGGTCGAAGCGGCCATCGGTGCCGATCCCGTTCAACACGTTGATGACCACCACCATCGGCACGATCACGCGGCCGGCGCCGACCACGAAGTCCTTCAGCCGCCGCCAGGTGTGGATGGCGACACCGGAGAGGGTGGGCAGGTGATAGGTAGGCAGTTCCATGATGAACGGGGCGCTGGCGCCCTGCAGCAGGGTCCGCTTCATGATGAGGCCGGTCGCCATGGCGAGGGCGATCCCGATCAGGTAGAGCGCGAACACCGCGTTCTGTCCCTGCTGCGGAAAGAAGGCCGCGGCGAACAGCACATAGACCGGCAGGCGGGCACCGCAGGACATGAAGGGCACCATGGTCATGGTCAGCAGGCGGTCGCGCCGCTGCTCCAGGGTGCGGGTGGACATGACGGCGGGCACGTTGCAGCCGAAGCCGACGATCAAGGGCACGAAGGACTTGCCGGGCAGCCCGGCGGCGCGCATCAGGCGGTCCATCACGAAGGCGGCCCGCGCCATGTAGCCCGAGTCTTCCAGCACCGACAGGGCCAGATACAGGCAGCCGATGATGGGAATGAAGCCGGCCACCACCTGCAGCCCGCTGCCCACCCCGTCGGCCAGCAGCAGGCGCATCCAGTCAGGTGCGCCGAGCCCGGCCAGGGCACGTCCTGCGCCGTCGACCAGCAGGGCACCGGCGACCTGGTCGAAGGCATCGACGAAGGCGCCGCCGATATTGATCGTGAACACGAACATCAGGTACATCACGGTGAGGAACACCGGCACGCCCAGTCGGCGGTCGAGCACCACGCGGTCGATGCGGCGCGTGGTGTGGCGGGCCAGCTCGTGGCGGCTGTGGGCGGCTTCGCCGGCCAGATGGTTGGCGAGGGTGTAGCGGGCGTCGGCCACCTGCAGGTCCACGTCGCCCCCCAGGTTGCGCACGAGCCGGTCGGCGGCCTCGCGGGTGGATGTGCCCACGCTGCGGCAGGCCAGGTCATCGCCCTCGAGCACGCGGGCGGCAACCCAGCGCGGATCCACGCGGGCGGCGCCGACTTCCGCGAGCACCTGCGGGCGAAGCGTCTCGATGGCCTGGGCGAGGGGCGGGGGGTAGGGCACGTCGATGCTCGGCACCGGCCAGTGCAGGGTCGCCGCGTCGAGCGCCTCGCGGAGCATTTCGATGCCGACGCCGCGGGCGGCGCTGATGGCGATCACCGGGCAGCCGAGCCGCGCCGCCAGGCGATCGGTGTCGATCGTGATGCCGGCACGGCGGGCCACGTCGATCATGTTCAGGACCACCACCATCGGGCGGCCGGTCTCGGCGAGCTGGACGCTCAGGTAGAGGTTGCGCTCCAGGTTGGCGGCATCCACCACATTGACCAGCAGGTCCGCATCGGCGCTGTGCAGGTAATCGCGGGCGATCTGCTCGTCGATGGAGAGTTCGCCATCGATCACGTCCAGCGAGTAGGTGCCGGGCAGGTCCACGACCTCGAAGCGGCGGGCCTTGTGGCGGTACTCACCGTGCTTGCGCTCCACCGTGACGCCGGGCCAGTTGCCGACCTGCTGGCGGGCACCGGTGAGGGCATTGAAGAGCGTGGTCTTGCCGCAGTTGGGGTTGCCCACCAGGGCGATGCGGGCGTCGCGCGTCATGGCAGGGGCTCCACTTCGATGGCCCCGGCCTCGCCCCGCCGCAGCGACAGCTCCGAGCCACGCACCGCCAGGTGCATTGGATCGCCCAGGGGCGCGATCCGCAACAGGGTCAGCTCGACGCCGGGTGTCAGTCCCATGGCCAGCAGCTTGCGGCGATAGGCCGGTGCGACGCGGTCAAGGCCGGTGACCCGGGCGCGGCTGCCGAGTGGCATCTCGATGATCTGCATGGGGCCTCCTGGGGGCACGGGGCGGGCAACATCGCCGACCTTTGCGAGAATGATTATCAATTGCGCCGTGTCGTACCTTGAGATGGATCAAATTTCCTGCGGGGGCGAGTGCTGTCTCGGGGGAAACGGACGGTCTGCCGTGATCGCCTGCACGGCGGTCTTCGAGCCGGCGGCGAGGGTGCCTGGCCGGGCGCGGGGCGGAACTGCCGGGGCCGGGTCGGACGGGTCGGGCTGCGGCGCCTAGGCGGTGGTCGCGGGCGGGCGCCGTCCGGGGCGCCAGCCGGTACCGAGGGCGCGGGAAAGTGGCGAGGCGCAGACCAGCAGCAGCGCCAGCGCGAGGGGGATCCAGCCCAGGTCGGTGGGCAGCGCGCGGGTACGGGCGCGGCCTGGCTCGAGCAGGGCGGCCGACAGCCCGGTGCTCTCGTCGAGGCGCAGGTAATCCAGGCCGGTGCGCGTGGCAACAGCCTGCAGGTGGCGCTCGCGGAGGGCCGACAGATGCTCGTTGCGGGCTGCCGGGTCGCTGCCCTGGGTCACTTCGTCGGCGGACCAGAAGCCCCGCGGGTGGCCGGAGGCATCGCTCTTCGGGATCGGACGGGGGACGGCGCCACCCGTGCCGACGACCAGGCCTCCGACGCGGCCCCGCTCGAGATCGGCGAAGGGCTCGGGGCCCTCGCCCTCGATGGGGGGCGATTCATGCCCGTCGGTGAAGAACACCAGCTGGGGCGGGTCTGGCTGCAGGTCACGGGCGGCGCGCAGGGCCCAGTAGATGCCCTTGCTGACCTGGCTGGCCTCGGCCCAGCGCATGCGTCCGTCGAGCTGGGCCAGCGTCGCCAGCAGGTCGTTGTAGTGCTCGCAGACCTCGATGGGGGCCAGCAGCATCAGGCTGCGATACTCGGTAAAGGCCGCGAAACCGATGCGCGAGCCGCAGGGCAGCCGGGGCAGGGCTTCGCGCAGGGCGCGCCGGGCGAAGGCCAGGCGGCTCTCCGGACGACCGTCATGACGATAGTCGGCGACGTCCATGCTCTGGGTGATGTCGAACACCACCAGGTAGTCGAAGCTGCGGCGTGACCACGAGAGGGGCGGCATCAGCAGGCTGAGGGCCAGCAGGGCGCAGGCCAGCAGCAGTGCGCGCGCGCTCATGGCAAGGCCGCCTTGCCGCCGCGCATGGTGGTGATGGCCCGCTCGCTGGGCACCGGCGGGGCCGCCTCGATGACCACCTGCTCCTCTTCCGGTGCCAGCCACAGCGCCCGCTCGAGGTTGTAGCGGGCGTCCCAGTCCTCCGCGTGCGTCCGCAGGACGTCGCGGTAGTGCTGCTTGGCCAGCTCGATGTAGGGCAGCGCCTCCTCGGGCCTCGTGGCGCGCCGGCGCAGGCCTTCCCGCAGCTGCAGGTTGCCGAGGTTGTAGAGCGCGGCGTGGCGCAGCTCCGGATCCTCGCTGCGGGTCAGCGCCTTCAGTTCGAGCAGGGCGTCGTCGAAGGCGCCGCTGTCGGCGAGGGCCAGCGCATGCAGCATGCGGGCCTCGGGTAGCTCGGGTGCCGCATCCGGCCCCTGGGCGATCACGGCGGCGACCCGCTCCGCATGGTGAAGCGCCACCGACCGGGTCGTGGCCAGCGCGGCCAGCGCCAGCGTCGCCGCGGCGAAGGCGAGGTGGACGTGGCGGCGCTTCACGACCAGGCCTCCAGCTTCCAGCGTCCGAGGACCAGCAGCAGCCCGGCCAGCCCCAGGCCGGCGGTCACGAAGGCGCGACCGAAGTCCTGCCGCGGGATCCGCTCCTCGAAATCGAGCGGATGGTTCTGCTGCCGCCCCACGTCCGCGACGGCTTCCGCCAGGTCTTCCGGGCTCTGGGCCTGGTAGGCGTGGTAGGGGGTGGGCAGGCGCTCGAAGAAGCGATGCAGGGCCACCTCCGGAATCGCTTCGCTGGCCTCGCCCGGGGTGTCCAGGTCGGGGCGGTTGAAGCCCTTGAGATAGATCCAGTAGAGGGCGATGCGCTGGCGCTCGAGCCCGGCGCGGATGGCGGTGCGGGTGTCGTCGTCGAGGCGGGCACCGCCGTCGGATACCAGCAGGATGATGCGGCTGCCGCTGTAGGGGCGGTTGTCGAAGCGGCCGATGGCGGAGATCAGCGCCCGCCCCACGTCGGTCTCGGAGAGGCCCCGATGGATGCCGCCGGCCGCGATGCCGGCCTGCACCACCTCGTCGTGCTGGGTGAAGGGCACCACATGCAGGGTGCTGGCGCTGAAGAAGCTCACCGCGAAGCGGTCGTCCGGGCGCTGGGCGACGAAGCTGGAGAGCAGCTCGCGGGCCGCCTGGGACTTGATCGGGCCGCGCGAGAGGGTCTGGTGGCGGATCTCGTGGGGGCTCAGGCTGCGCCAGTCGCTGGGCAACATGCGCTCGTCCATGCTGCGGCTGCGGTCGATCAGCAGCTGGATCTCGGCGCCCCGCCCGGTACGCAGCTCGACGCTCTCGGGGCGGCCGGGTGACGCCAGGGCGATGATCAGCGTGGCGATCAGCAGACTGGCGAGCAGGCGCAGGGCCGCGCCGGCGGCGCGCCCCAGGGGGTCCGGCGGCAGCCAGCCGATATGGGCGTAGGGCAGGGCACCGGCACGCCGGGCGAGCCAGGGCAGCAGGGCCAGGGGAAGCAGCGCCAGCAGGCCCGGGTGCAGGAAGTCGACGCCCGCGATCATGTCTGGGTGGCCAGCTCGCGCTTGCGCAGGGCGCGGCAGAGGGCGTGGGGGGAGACATCGGCCGAGGGCGTGCGGCCGGCGAAGAAGCGCTCGGCCGACGCCCGGTAGAAGGCCTCGATGGGCGCGGCCAGCGGCGTCAGCTCGGGTCGCCGCTCGAACAGGCGGGCCAGGGTGGCACTGTCCACCACACAGCCGGCGGTCCGGTCGAAGGCCCGGTGCAGGGCCTGCCAGGCCGCCGGGTCGTCCGGCTGCAGGTGGCGCAACTCGTCGGCGGCGTGGGCGAAGGGCAGCCTGCGGCGGTCGCGCTGCCGTCGCCACAGCCCCCATCCGGCCCAGGCCAGCAGGACCCCGGCCAGCGCTGCAAACGCGCGTTGCTGTGCCGCTGCCAGCGGTGCGATCGACGGTGGCACCGGCGTGCGGTCCGGCCGCAGGGCACCCAGTCCGCTCTCCGTGAAGGCGGTCTCGCGACTCAGCGGCGCCGCCGACACGGGCCAGTCGGGCACCTGCAGCCCGGGGCTGCCGTCGGCGGCGGCGATCGTCCACCCCGGCAGCGACACCGTGCGCAGGCGGGGCGGGCTGTTGACGAGCTGATAGGCGATGCGCAGCCAGCGTCGGCCCTCGTCGTCGCGCTCGATGACCAGGGCCTGGCGCTCGAACCAGGCGCCGCTGCGCTCGGGGGGCGGCAGCTCGGCGGGCTGGAAGGGTCGCCCCGGCAGGTCGAGCAGTACCCATTGCTCGAGCCGGTCGCCGAGCTGGTAGCCGAAGGCCCGCGGCTGCCGGACCACGGCCGGCTCGGGGAGCAGCTCGGCCGCGGCACCGCCGCTGGCGATCATGAGCGTCGCCAGCGCGATGGCCAGGCGGCTCATGCACCCTCCAGGAAGTAGCGGGTCAGCGCGTCGCCGTCGAAGGGCTCGGGCATGAAGAACGGGCGCAGTCCCCGCGACTCGAGGATTTGCGAGAGGGCCAGGCGGCGGGCATCCACTGCGGCCTGCCAGCGCGCCCGCAGCCGGGGGCGCAGCCACAGTTCGGCCACGCGACCCCGCTCCAGGTCCCGCAGCTGGGCGAGCCCGCTGCCCTCGGGCGGGGTGGTCTCCTGCCGGCTCCAGACCACGATGGGCACCACCTGGGCGCGGCTGAGGGCGTCGAGCGCCTCGGACAGCTCGGGCCCGTAGCCATGGAAATCCGATACCAGGAACACCAGCGCCTCGCGGCCGGCCAGGCGGGACACCGCCTCGAGCAGGGCGCCGTGCCCCGGCGCGGTGCATGGCGCGGCCCGCAGGCGTTCGGCGAGCAGCGCACCGAGGCCGGCGTGGCGGCTGGGGGGCGAGCCCAGCGCCTCGTGGATCCGCTCGTCGAAGACGATCAGCTCGAGGGGGTCACCGATGCTCTGGGTACTGCGCGCCAGGGCCTCGACGAAGTCGGCGACCAGCGCGATCTTGCGGTGCGGGGCGCCGAAGCCCATCGATGCGGAGGTGTCGACGACGGCGGCCACCGGTACGCTGGTGCGCTGTCGTGCCAGGCGGACCAGCCAGTCGCCCCGCGGATCGCGCAGGCTGGCGCGCAGATCGATGCGGCGCGGGTCCGGGCGGGCGAAGAGGCTGGCGTGGGCCACGAAGTCCTCGCCGCTGCCCATGGCCAGGCCCTTATGGGCGCCCGGCCGCCAGCCACCGGTGCGGGTGGGCAGGCGGTAGTGGAAATCGTGGGTCGCGCTCATCGCGGCGTGGCGACCCGGTCCAGGATCTGCTGGATGAGGGCGTCGGCCAGCTGGCCGCGGCGCATTTCGTAAACCGGGGTGAAGAAGATGCGGTGGCCGAGGGCCGAAGGCACCACGGCGCGGATGTCCTCGGGCGTGAGGTGGTCGCGGCCGGACAGCCAGGCCACGACCCGGGCGGCGCGGGTCAGGGCCATGATGCCGCGCGGGCTGGCGCCGGCCAGCACCAGCCGCTCCATGTCCACCCCCTCGATGCTCACGCCGAAGCGGGCCGGCGTGCGGGTCGCGTCCCACAGGTCCACCACGTAGCGTTCGAGGGCTTCGCTGGCCCGCACGTGGCGCTGGATCATCCCGGACATGCGGTTCAGGTCCTGCCATGGCAGCACCTCGGCGCTGACCGATTCCAGCAGCGCATCCACGTCATGGAAGGCCGGGTCGAAGACCAGCGCGCGGCGGGTCTCGAAATCGGTCGGCGTGGGCATCCGCAGTTCGAACATGAAGCGGTCGCGGGCGGCCGAGGCGAGCTCGAAGGTTTCCTCCTTCTCGACCCGGTTGCGGTCGGCGAAGACCGTCATGTGGGGGAAGTGGAATTCCTCGTTGAAGGCGGTCACGCTGCGCTCGGCCATGGCCCGCAGCAGCAGCGACTGGACCTGGGGCCGGGCCCGGTTGATCTCGTTGAAGAAAAAGGTGACGAGGCGGTCCCGGTGGCGCAGCAGCGGGCCGGGCTCGATGCGCGGCTTGCCGTCGGCGTCCACATAGGTGTGATAGACCAGATCGCCCGGGAGCAGGTCCACGGTGCCTTCGACGCGCTCGAAGTCGCCCCCGATGGCCCGCGAGAAGGCCCGCAGGATGGTGGTCTTGCCGACCCCCACGTCGCCTTCGAGCAGCACGTGGCCACGGGCGAAGAGCGCCACATTGATGAGCCGGATCACCGGCCCCTGGCCGATCACTGCGCGCCCGACCTCGTCCTCGACGCGCAGGGCGAGCGCGCGCCAATCCGCCAGCTGTTCGTCGGAACTCATCGTGCCGGGTGTCTCCTCGCGACCGGTGGGCCGGTCTTGTCGTGGGGGCCGGGCGCGCGGGACGGCGCCGGGCCAGCCCATGCTAGTGAGCCGCGCGGCTGCCGGTCAACACATGGCTTGTGTCCACGGCTGCGGCTCGCATTTGCACCTGCAGCAATCCAGAATGGAAGCGGGACCCGTCGCGAGGAGTGTGGAGCCATGCAGCCTGCCTGGAAAGCCTTGATGCTGGACCTTTCCGGTGTTCTCTACGACGGGCGCCGGCCGATCGACGGGGCCACTGACTTCATGCGGCAGGTGCGCGCGCAGGGCCTGACGGTGCGCTTCGTCACCAATACCGCGACCCGCCCGGCCACGGCCATCGAGGCCGAGATGTGCGAGATGGGTTTCGAGGTCCACTCCGGCGAGCTGATGACCGCCCCCCGCGCCGCCCACGACTACATCCGGCAGCGGGGCCTGCGCCCCTACTGCCTGATCCATGAGGCGCTGAAGGCCGAATTCGCCGACATTCCGCAGCACGATCCCGATTGCGTGCTGCTGGGCGACGCCCGCGACGAACTCAACTACACCCACCTTAACCGGGCCTTCCGGCTGCTGAAGACCGGTGCGCCCCTGATCGGCATCGGGCTCAACAAGTGCTTCATGGATGAGGACGGCCTGATGCTCGACACCGGGGCTTTCATTCACGGGCTGGCGTGGGCGGCCGGCGTCGAGGCGGTGATCATGGGCAAGCCGGGGCGCGACTTCTTCATCCAGGTGGTGGCCGGCACCCCGTTCGCGGCGGGCGATTGCCTGATGGTGGGCGACGACGCCGTGGCCGATGTGCGGGGTGCCATCGAAGCCGGGCTGCAGGGCTGCCTGGTGCGGACCGGCAAATACCAGCCCGGCGACGAGGCCCAACTGCCTGAGGGCGCGCGGGTGCTGGCCCGGGTGGCCGATCTGGCACTGCCCGGGGCAAGCGACGGCTGAGGAAAATCCGCCAGCGGCTATCATCGAGGCCTCCAACATCCCCGACCGAAGCGCATGAACGAAGCGACGCGCACCGCGGGCCACTTGCGGCTCGACGCCCTGGTCGTCGGCCCCCTGGGGCCCATCGACCTCACCATCGCGCCCGGCGAGATCGTCGCGTTGTCGGGACCTTCGGGTAGCGGCAAGAGCCGGTTGTTGCGGGCGGTGGCCGATCTGGACGAACACGGCGGCTCGGCCGCCCTGGGGTCAACCGGGCAGGGTGAGCTGCCGGCCCACCGCTGGCGGCAGGCGGTGATGCTGCTGCCGGCCGAGAGCCTGTGGTGGGCCGATACCGTGGGCGAGCATTTCCCGGGCGGTGCGGTGGCGTCGGCGGCCGAGCTGGGGCTCGATGCGGCGGTGGCGGGCTGGGAGGTGGGACGGCTGTCGTCCGGCGAGAAACAGCGTCTGGCCCTGCTGCGCGTCCTGTCGCGCCGGCCGCGCGGCCTCCTGCTCGACGAGCCCAGCGCCAACCTGGACGAGGCCGCGACCCTCAGGGTCGAGGCCTTGATCCGCGACTATGCGCAGCGCGAGGAAGTGCCGGTGCTGTGGGTCTCCCACGACCCGGAGCAGATCGGGCGGGTCGCCGGGCGCCACTTCCGGATCACGGCGCAGGGCCTGGAGCAGGCGTCATGACCCTGATCGATCTCTCGTGGTGGCAGCTGGCGCTGGCGGCCGCGCTGGTGGTGGCGCTGGCGGCGCTGGCCCATGGCGCGCGGCTGGGCATGAGCGGGAGCCTGCTGGTGGCCGGGGTACGCACGGCGGTGCAGCTGTCACTGATCGGCATCGTGCTGGAGGCCCTGTTCTCCACGGCCACCCTGGGCTGGGTGGCGCTGATGGCGACGGTGATGCTGGCCATGGCGGGGCGCGAGGTGGTGGCCCGGCAGAAGCGGCCGCTGGCCGGATGGTGGGGCGCCGGCATCGGCACCGCGTCGATGTTCGTCTCGTCCTTCGCCGTCACGGTCCTGACCCTGGTGGTCATCGTCGGGCCAACGCCCTGGTACGAGCCCCAGTACGCGATCCCGATGCTGGGCATGATGCTCGGCAACACCATGACCGGCGTCGCGCTGGGGCTGGATCGGCTGACCGATTCGGTGTGGCGCCAGCGGGCGCTGATCGAAACCCGGCTGATGCTGGGCGAGCGCTGGCAGGAGGCGGTGGCCGATGCCCGCCGCGACGCGACCCGCAGCGGCCTGATCCCCATCGTCAATTCCATGGCGGCGGCCGGCATCGTCAGCCTGCCGGGCATGATGACGGGGCAGATCCTGTCCGGCACGCCGCCGGCGCTGGCGGTCAAGTACCAGATCCTGATCATGTTCACGATCACCGCCGGCACCGGCTTCGGCACCCTGGTGGCGGTCTCGGCCGCGAGCCGGCGGCTCTTCGACACCCGGGAGCGCCTGCGCGTCGACCGGCTCCGGCCCGTGCGCAAATGAGATGACGGCGCCGTCCATCGACCATCTGCTGGAACTCGACCGGCAGGGCAGGGCGAAGCGGGTCGCCGGCCGTGGCAATCTGAGGGTGCTGGAAGCGGAGGGCTTCCGCTGGCTGCATTCCGGCGGTCGGGCGATTCAGGCAGTGATGGGCCTGTCCGCGCCGGCGCGCCCCTGCCTGGCCTCCACCCGCCACCTGCTGGCCGCGCTGCTGTGGCATCAGCACCCGGAACAGGTGCTGAACCTGGGCCTGGGGGGCGGCTGCATCGAGCGATTCCTGCACGCCTGGGGTGGCAAACCGGTCTGCCGTTCGGTGGACGCATCCGGCGAGGTGGTGGCGCTGGCGCGCGCGGGCTTCGGTCTGCCGCCGGGCGAGGTCATCGTGGCGCGGGTCGAGGCGCACCTTGCGGACGACCCGGCGTCCTACGGCCTGGTGGTCTGCGACCTCTTCGAGGGCGAGCAGGAGGCCCCCTGCCTGGCGGATCCGGTCTTTGTGGCGCGGCTCGCAAGCCGGGTGGCCCCGGACGGCGTACTGGCCCTGAACCTCTCTCCGCCCACCGAGTCTGCCCTGCTGGCGGTGCTGCTGCCGTTGCGCCGGCACCTGCCGTGGGTGATCCTGTGTACCAGCCCGGGCTGTGGCAACGTGGGCGTGCTGGCGTCGCGCCGGCCGCCGCCCGAGGCGGCCGTGCTGCTGGCGCGCGCGGCGTCCCTGGGGCGCGACGCCGGGGTCGATTTCACCGAACTGGCCGGGCGGTTCCGGCCCCTGCCGCCGTCCCTGTCCGAGGAGTATCGATGAGGCGCCTGCTGCCGCTGCTGACCCACCTGCTGGCCCTGGGCCTGGGCTTTGCGATCGGGATCTATGTCCTGCCGATCCTGACCGCCCAGCCCGCGCCCGACCCGGCCCGCCTCGCGGCAGCCAGCGCGGGGGCCACCTACCGGGCGTCGTTCACGCGCGACCGGGCCGGCAGCGACCTGCTGCACTGGGCGGAAGGCGAGGCCACGGTCGGGCCGGCCATGGTCGGGTTCAAGGGCCGCATGGCGCCCGGTCCCGACTACAAGCTGTACCTGTCGCCGGTGTACGTGGAGGATGAGGCCAGCTTCGAGCGTCACAAGCTGCAGATGAGCCGCATCGGCGAAGTGCGCAGCTTCGGCGATTTCGTCGTCGAGGTGCCCGCCGGCGTCGATGTGGAGCGCTTCTCGACCCTCGTGATCTGGTGCGAGACCTTCCGCGAGTTCATCTCGTCCGCCCGCTACAAACCCTGATCTCCATCGACACGGGGCCGATCCATGTACCAACCCAAGCATTTCGAGGAAACCGACCGGGCCGCGATGCTCGGGCTCGTCGACGCCTTTCCGCTGGCGGCCGTGGTGGTGTCTGCGGAGGGCGGGCTCGAGGCCAACCATGTGCCCCTGCTCGCCGTGGCGGGTGCGGGTGAGGGCCTGATCCTGCGTGGCCATGTGGCCCGGCCCAACCCGCTGGCCGCCCTGGCAGCCGCGGGCGCGCCCGCACTGGCCATCTTCTCGGCCGAGCAGCACTACGTCAGCCCGGGCTGGTATCCGTCCAAGCGCGAGCACGGTCAGGTGGTACCCACCTGGAACTACCGGGTGGTCCACGCCCACGGACGGCTCCGGGCGATCACCGATGCGGCCTGGCTGCGCGACCTGGTCGAGGCGCTCACCCGGCGGCACGAGCGCGACCTGGCGAATCCCTGGCAGGTCGGAGACGCGCCGGCCGACTACCTGGAGCGGATGCTGCGGGCGATCGTGGGCATCGAATTGCAGGTGGATCGCCTCGAGGGGAAGTCCAAGCTCAGCCAGAACCGCAGCGCCGCCGACCGAGAGGGCGTCGTAGGCGCGATGGAGCGCCTGGGCTCGGACGCCGCCGCGGCCATGGCGGACCGAATCCGCGGCGGGCGATGACCCGATTCGGACGTGCTGCGGCGCAGTATCGTGATTGCCACAAAGGCTAAGGGTTCGGTATTTCGGTATTACCCAATGACCCTGCGGGTTTCTGGGGATCCGTTCGGGCCCCGCGGGTTGCGGTGTGGATATCTTTGGTGCTTTGCAACCTCGGGGCGGGGCGGGCCTGCTGCGACGCGTGTCCGGCGTCGTGCCGATGGGGGCGGAAACGACGCAGGCATGCGGTTTTGCGCGGACTTGTGCAATGCGTTCGAGGCCGCCTGCGTTATCCACGAATGCTGTGGATATCAATGTGGAAAAGCCGGTGGCAAGCGGCGAGGAGCCCGCCGTTCCGGGGGTTTGGCTGGTGTGATGCAGAAGCGGGCAATTGGAGGCGCCTTGCCGCCCCGCCGGACAGCATCGCTAGAATGGTGCGGGTGACCGCCCTGGAGTTCCCATGACCGATTCCATCGAGTACCGCGTGGACCTGCACGACCCGGCGGCACACCGCTTGCGGGTCAGCTGCCGAATCCCCTCGCCGGACCCGGAGGGCCAGACCGTCTCGCTGCCGGCCTGGATTCCCGGCAGCTACATGATTCGTGACTTCGCCCGCAATCTGCTGGCGCTCGGCGCCCGCAGCGGCGGCCGGCCGGTGGCGATGGCGAGGATCGACAAGCACACCTGGCGCGCTGCGCCGACCCGCCCCGGCGAAGCCCTGGAGCTCGAGTGCGAGATCTACGCCTGGGATCTCTCGGTTCGGGCCGCTCACTTCGACCAGACCCACTGCTTCCTCAATGGCACCAGCGTGTTCCTCAAGCCCCACGGCCACGAGGACGCGCCCTGCCTGGTCGAGCTGGTGGCGCCCCGCTGGGCGGGCGGCGAGGGCTGGAAGGTCGCCACCGCCATGCGCGAAGCGCGGGGCGTGCCCGGCGCTGCGCGACGGCACGGATTCGGCACCTACCAGGCCAGCAACTACGACGAGCTCATCGATCACCCGGTGGAGATGGGCGACTTCACGCTGGGACGATTCAAGGCCGCCGGTGTCGCCCACGAGGTGGTCATCACCGGCCGCCACGACTGCGACATGACGCGGCTGACGGAGGACCTGACCCGGATCTGCGAGTGGCAGGTGGACCTCTTCGGCCGACCGGCGCCGATGTCGCGCTATGTCTTCCTCGCCACGGTGGTCGGCGACGGCTATGGCGGGCTCGAGCACCGGGCCTCGACGGCCCTGCTCGCCAGCCGCAAGGAACTCCCGTTCGCCGGCATGTCCGGCTGTCCGGAGGACTATCGCCGCTTCCTGGGGCTGTGCAGCCACGAGTACTTCCATAGCTGGAACGTGAAGCGCATCAAGCCCGCCGCCTTCACCCCCTACGACCTGTCGAGGGAGTGCCACACCACGCTGCTGTGGGCCTTCGAGGGCTTCACCTCCTACTACGACGACCTGGCCCTGGTCCGCAGCGGCGTGATCGGGCGCGACGACTACCTGTCCCTGGTCGGCAAGACCATCGCCAGCGTGCTCCGGGGGCCGGGCCGCCTGCGCCAGAGCGTGGCCGACTCTTCTTTCGACGCCTGGACCAAGTATTGCCGTCAGGACGAAAACGCCCCCAACGCCATCGTCTCGTACTACACCAAGGGTTCGCTGATCGCGCTGGCCCTCGACCTGCAGCTGCGCGCGGGCAGCGAGGGCGCCCGCAGCCTGGACGACGTGATGCGGCTCCTGTGGACGCGGCATGGTGAGGGCAGCGGCGGCGTGCCCGAGACGGGCGTGTTCGCGGTGGTGTCGGAGATCGGCGGCACGACCCTCGCCCGCTGGCTGCGCAAGGTCGTCGAGGGGACCGACGACCTGCCGCTGGCCCGCTGGCTCAAGCCCTTCGGCGTCGAGCTCGTGGCCGAGCCGGCGGAGGCGCCGTCACTGGGCGTGGCGCTGGCTGGCAGCGGGCGCGAGGCCAAACTGGCGAATGTGTTCAACGACGGCCCGGCCCATCAGGCCGGGCTTTCGGCGGGTGACATCCTCGTCGCCATCGATGGCTTGCGCGTCACGCGCACGACGCTCGACGGCATGCTGGCCCGCAAGGCGGCGGGCGACCGCATCCACGTGCACGCCTTTCGACGCGACGAGCTGATGAGCGTCGACCTGGTGCTGGGCAAGCCGGCCACCAAGGGCTACCGGCTCGAGCTCAAGCCGCGGGCCACGGCCGCGCAGCTGCGTTTGCGGCAGGGGTGGCTGGGCCGCTAGGAGGCGGCTTGGCCCGAATCGCCCGTCGGGAAGTCGCTTTTTCCCGACAAGGGGGTGCCATTAGGCTGTCACGCATGTAGGATGGGGTCAGGGGAGTAGGTCGGGGGCGGCATCGTGGGGTGCGAGGCCGCTGCATCCAGAACAGCCAGAGAGAGCTGTCGGACGGCAAGGGGGTGGATCGATGAGCACGATCCTGGAGTGGTCGCCACAGTTCGAACTCGGGCTGGGGACCATGGATGAACAGCATCATCTGCAGGTCGAACTGATCAATGCCTTGCGGGTCTGCATGGGCCAGTGCATCGGGCGTGAGGAGCTGGGGCAGCTCCTGTCGTCGCTCGAACAGCATACGGAGGCCCATTTCCTCGAGGAAGAGCAGCTCATGGCGCAGATGCGCTATCCGGGGCTGGACGAGCACCGGGCCAACCACCAGGCCTTCGCCCGCCGGGTGAGGGATACCCACCGCCGCCACCGGGAGGGCGAACTGATCGAATTTTCCACCCTGCGCCTCATCCAGGGCTGGCTGGTCGAGCACCTGGAACGGGCCGACCGGGATTTCGGGCATTTCGCCGCGGACGCCGAACGGCCCCGGGGCGGCATTGCACGCTGGCTACGGCGATTCGGCTGAGGCCAGGGCAAACCACCGGAAGAGCATGGCATACACCACGGGCGGTGCGGCCGGCTTGGTGAGAAAGTCGTTCATGCCCGCGTCCACGCAGCGCTGGCGGTCTTCGGCGAAGGCGTTGGCGGTCGTGGCGATGACAGGTACCGAGGCGTAGCCGGGCAGGGAGCGGATCACGCGCGTGGCCTCCAGGCCGTCCATGACCGGCATCTGCATGTCCATCAGGATCAGGTCGTAGCGGGCGGCCCGGGCACGGTCCACCGCCTCGGCCCCGTTCTCGGCCAGATCCACCACGAGGCCGGCGTCTTCCAGCACGACCTGCGTGATTTCCCGGTTCATGGCCTCGTCCTCCACCAGCAGCACCCGTCGTCCGGCGTAGGCGCCCCGCAGCAGGGATTCGGCATCTTCGAACAGGCCGGGCTCGGAGACGGGCGTCGTAGCCCGGTCCTTGCGCAGGCACACCTCGAACCAGAAGCAGCTGCCGCGACCCGGCGTGCTCGTGACGCCCACGCTGCCGCCCATCATCTCGGCGATCTTGCGGGTGATCGCGAGGCCCAGGCCGGTGCCGCCATAGGCCCGCGTGGTGGAGGTGTCCGCCTGTTCGAAGGCGCAGAACAGGCGCGCCAGCGTGTCGGGTTCGATGCCGATGCCGGTGTCTTCGACCTCGAACCGCAGGGTGGCGGTGCTGGTGTCCTCGCGGGTCAGCAGGGCGCGCAGGGTGATGGTGCCGCGCTCGGTGAACTTCACGGCATTGGCCGCGTAGTTCAGCAGGGCCTGGCGAATGCGGGTGCCGTCGCCCAGGTAGGTGTCGGGGAATGCGTCGGACTCGATCACCAGACGCAGCCGCTGGGCCGTGGCCCGCTCGTGGATCATGGCGCGGACGGTACCGATCAGTTCCTCGACCTGGATCGGTCGTTCTTCGAGTTCGAACTTGCCGGCCTCGATCTTGGAGAGATCGAGGATCGCGTTGATGATCTCGAGCAGGTGGTCACCCGCCTGCTCGAGCTTGTCGAGCTGTTCTGCCTGCCGCTCCGACACGCCGAGCCGGCGGACCAGGTAGGCCATGCCGGTGATGGCCGACAGGGGGGTGCGGATCTCGTGGCTCATGTTGGCGAGGAAGGCACTCTTGGCGATGCTGGCCGACTCGGCCGCGCGGGTGGCCTCCTCGAGCTCGCTGGTGCGCTGGGCGACCAGGTCCTCCAGGTGGTTGCGGTACAGCTTCAGTTCCGCTTCCGAGGTCTTGCGGATGGTGATGTCGGACACGCTGCCGAGGACCCGCAAGGGTGCCCCGGCCGCATCGCGCTCGACGATCCGCCCCCGATCCTGGACCCAGATGGGCCGGTCGTCCTTGCACAGCAGGCGATGCTCGGAATAGTAGGCGTCGGTTTCACCGCGCATCGCGGCGTCGAGCCGCGCAAAGACCGCGCCCTTGTCGTCGGGGTGGATCAGGCTGCTGAAGGCATCGACGGTCTCGGCGATCTCGCCCGGTGCGTAGCCGAGCAACTGGTACCACTGGTCGTTGTGCACCACGCGGCCACTGGGTACCTGCCAGTCCCAGACGCCCTCGCGGGTGGCCTCCAGAACGCCCTGGAGCCGGCGCTCGCTCTCTGCGATGCGTTCGCCCACCTGACGGATGTCGGTGATGTCGTGGGCGATCACCAGCACGCGGTTCTTGCCGCGGCCGTCCTTGAACGGCTTCTTGATCGAGCGGTAGTGCCGGATTTCGCCGGTGTTGGCGTCGCGGCTGTCCTCGAGGATGATCTCCATCTCGCCGGACCCCATGACCCGCAGGACACTCTGGCGGAAGAACTCGGCCAGTTCGGGCGGGACGCCGAAATCGGCGTCGTCCCGGCCGACCATGGCCTCGGGTTCGGTTCGGTAGAGGCGGGCAACCGCCTGGTTGCAGACCACGAAGCGCGCCTGCTCGTCCTTGACGACCACCGGGTCGGGTATCGCGTCGATCACCAGCCTCAGCAAGGACTCGCTCTCGCGCAGCTGCATTTCCGCCCGCCAGCGGTCGGTGACGTCGCGCGACACCACGATGTAGACCGGCCGGTCTCCGCCCGGGCCCCGCAGGGGCGAGACGCACAGTTCGAAACGGCGTACTTCGTTGGCAATGCTGAGTTCGATCTGGTGGCGCGTGTCGAGCCCGGCGGCCGCATCGGCGATGGCCTGCATGCAGGTCTGCGCCACGTCGGGCGCCAGGGTCTCGGCCACCGTGCGGCCGATGAACTGTTCGGTCGGAATGGCCAGAAGGTCCGTGCGGCTGGAGTGGAACTCCATGAAGCGACCTTCATCGTCGAGGATGAAGACCAGGTCCGGCATGGCGTCGAGGGTGGCCCGGACGAAGGCCGTGCGCTCGGCGCGCTCGCGGCGGTCATGCACGCGGGCGGAGACATCGAACAAGGTGCCGATTGCGCTTACGACCCGGCCCTCGCCATCGCGGCTGGGTTCCAGGTGCCGCTGCAGGCTGGTCGCCGTGCCCGGCAGGTCGATGAGCTGGTGAACACTGTGGCCGCTCCGCAGCCTGGCCAGATCCGCGGCCGGAACGCACAGCGCCGGGTGCGACGGCACGCGACCGACCAGCGCATCGCCCGGCACGCCCGCCAGTTCGCAGGTGGCGACGCTGGCCGCCAGGAGCCGTCCGTCCAGATCGATGCAGAACAGGCACAGCGCACTGCCCTCGAGTGCCGACCGCAGGGGGTCGGCGGGGGGCGGTGGGAAAGCGCTCTCGCAACCGGAGGCAAGCCTCGTGAGGGTGTCTGTCATCAGGTGTCCGGCGCGGTTCGTCCATGCGCATGCGAGGCCCGCATGCAGTGACCTTAATCAACGAACCGGCCGCGAACACCTTTAGGACGACATTTAACGTTTATGCACCCGTCGTGGTCGGGGCTTGGCCCCGGCGGCCTGCCACCGCTTCAGAGGCGTGATTTCCCGGCCTCGTCGTCGGCCACAGCCCGTACCAGGAAGCGGCTGTCGCCACCGGCGCGAAGGGCATCGAAGGGGTAGCAGGTCACCAGGGTCAGTTCGCGATCGCCCACGGCGCGGCCGATCAGGCCCGTGTCGCGACGGTCCACGACAGCCCGTTCGACCACCCGGTAGCGGACCAGCCGCCCCCGGGCGGTCTCGATCTCGATCAGGTCGCCGTCCTGGATCCACTGCAGGAACGCGAAGTGGGTGTCGCGGTGGGCGCCCACCACGCTGTTGCCGGGCTCCCCGGGCAATGGCGTGCCGTACAGGTGGCCGGGGCCGAAGGCCATGGTGCGGCCGTCGGCGCCCGCCAGCACCATCCGGTCGATGTCCTGCGCCGGTGCGCGCAGGCGGGCGACCGGCCAGGTATCGGCCCAGGGCCACGGCTTGGCCTGCGCTTCGCCGGCCTGCACGCGGGCCCAGGCGTCGCGGATCAGGGACTGGGCGAGCCAGGCCTTGGCCTGGATGTAGCCGGCATGGCCCAGTTGCCAGACGCCGGACAGGGCGAGTGCGAGCGCCACGGCCAATGCTGTCGCGCGCAGGCCGCGCCGCAGGCGCGCGTGGGGCCGTGTCCGCGGTGCGCCCAGGCACTGGGGGGCGGGCCAGGCACACTCGATGCCCAGGAAATCGTGGGAGCGGCAGGCCTTGCAGGCGGTGTCGAAGGACATCCGGGTTCTCCTTGAAGGGTCGATCAGAGGACGGGTTCGGGACGACGACGGGCCAGGCCCAGCAGTGCGCCCGCGAGGGCCAGCGCGGCGAAACCGGTCAGCATCAGCCAGCGGCTGTCGGTGGCGCCACGCGGCAACTCGCCGAACACCGCCGCCTGGGACCAGCCGTGGGGCATGTGGGTCGGGACCTGCCCCTCGGCGAGGGGCGCGCCGGCCGGACGCACCGGGGTCTTGTCCACGGCGACGAAGCTGGTGTAGCGGGTCACGAGCTGGTGCTCGAGGGCCAGCGGCAGGACCTCGGCGCGCACCTCCGCCTCGTCGGCGCCGAGGGACAGGCGGTCCATCAGGCCATCGATGCGGCGGCGGGCCCACAGGCTGCCCACGCCGCTGCCCAGGCTGGCCTTGTCGAGCTGCACGCGCTGGGACCAGGCCTGCCCGCCCACCTGGCCCTCGACGACGACGTCGCCGGCCAGGGTGTCGAGCCGGGCGGCCAGCACGATGGGCTCGCCCAGGTAGAGGTCGGGAATGCGTTCGGGCCACATGTCCACCTCGGCGCCCGCCGGCCACTGGATCCGGATGTCGCGGGCCAGCGGTGACTCGAGCCGCTCGAAGAGCGCCGCCATGTGGTTCTTCACGTCCTCCGTGCGACCGATGTAGGTGAAGCTGCCGCGCCCGAACTGGGCGGCCTTGCGCATGAAGTAGCTGTTGGGCGCCGAGCCGATGCCGATGGTGAACAGGCGGCTGCGGCCCAGCCGGCGCTGGATCAGCTCGAAGAGCTGGGCCTCGTTGCCGACCGCCCCGTCGGTCAGGAAGACCACCTGGCGGACGCGCGCCTCGTCGTGGCTGTCTTCGAGGGCGATCTCGAGCGCGGCGGCCATCTCGGTGCCGCCGTCGGCGTGCAGGTTGCCGACCCAGCTGGTGGCGAAGGCCACGTTGCGGGTGGTGGCCGGGAAGGCCGAGGGGAACATGGCCTCCGGCGTGGAGCTGAAGGCGATCACGTTGAAGGCGTCGTCGTCGTGGAGTCGCCGCAGGGCCAGCTGGAGCGCCTCCCGGGCCTGGACGATGGCTTCGCCCTCCATCGAGCCCGAGGTGTCGATCACGAAGATCACCTCGCGGGGCAGGCGCGGGGCGTCCTGCCGGAGGGGCGGCGGCATCAGGGTCAGCAGGGCGTAGTGGGCGCCGTCCTCGCCCGGCTCGAAGAACAGCGAGGCGAGCGGCTCGCTGCCGGGCGCCACGCGCCAGCGCAGCTCGAAGTCGCGGTTGGCCGGGGTGTTGCCTTCCGACAGGCGGACCTGGCGACGATTGGCGTCCAGCCGCAGGATCTCCACGTCATGGAAGGGCGACTCGATGGTGTCGATGGGCGCCCCGGCGTCGAGATTCACGTGGATGCTGACCGGATTGACGATGCGCGAATCCTCGGCCAGCACCGGGGGCGAGATGCGCCGGGCGTCGGGCACGGCGGCGCCGGCCACCACCGCGCCGAGCTCTTCGTCGGTGCCGGAAGCGCCCGGGATGTAGCGCGGCCCCACGACCATCGGGAAGCGCAGGCTGAAATGGCCGGCGCCGTGCTCGACCCGGTAGTCGATCTGCTGGCGGTACTCCAGCTCGACCGTGATCTCCTGGCGCGGCCCGATGTTGGCCACGCTGGTGGTGAACAGGTTGGGCCGCTCCTGTTCGACCAGGGCTGCCCGCTGGCCGGCGCTCTTGGCGGCCTGGTAGGTGGCCTGGGCCTGCTGGCGCTCCTGGATCTCGGCCTCGATCAGGCGGTCTCCGATCCGCAGCCGGACGCGGCTGACGGCTGCGTTCTCCGGCAGCGGAAAGACGTAGATGCCCTCGAACCAGGCGTCGGCCGGGTTGCGGAAGGTCTGCTCGACGCGGGTGTGGGCGAGCGGGCCGGAGACGTGGATCTGCACGTCCGTGGCGAGCAGCGGCGCCGACAGGCGCGTGCCGCCCTCGCCGCGGAACAGCAGGGTCCCCTGGCCGGCGTCGTTGGCCTTCATCGGCACCAGCATCGTCTGGCCGGCCGCCCCATCCGGCTCGGCCGCCGTTGCGGGCGCAGCCAGCAGCAACACCACACAGGCGAGGCCGAGCGCGACGCCCAGAGCCGTGATGAACATCAGCACGATGGTGGCCAGCACGTCGACCACCTCCCGGTTGGGCCGGCCTGACGGTACGGTCCGGATGACGCCGGATTCCACTGCGGTTTCCATGATTCCCCCTGAGTGACATGTGAGTCGGTATGGCCATTGGAATCGCGCAGGCGGGCCACTTCGGGGACGGCATCGGGGCCGGGTGGCGACGAAAAGTGGCAGAAAAATGGCTTTTCAATCGGGGCCGGTCGAGGGGGGAAAGCGGGTGATATAGTCCGCCGCCATGGGAAGACGCATTGCCATCGTCGAGGACGAAGCCGCCATCCGCGCCAACTACAGCGAGGCGCTCAGCCGCCAGGGTTACGAGGTCGCCGCCTATGCGGACCGCGCCTCGGCGCTGGAGGCCTTCCGCGCCCGACTGCCGGAGCTGGCGGTGATCGACATCGGCCTGGGGGACGAGCCGGAAGGGGGCTTCACCCTGTGCGCCGAGCTGCGCGCCCTGTCGGCGCGCCTGCCGATCATCTTCCTGACGGCCCGCGATTCGGACTTCGACATCGTCTCGGGCCTGCGCCTGGGGGCCGACGACTACCTGACCAAGGACATCTCGCTGCCCCACCTGCTGGCGCGGATCGCGGCCCTGTTCCGCCGCATCGAGGCCCTGGCCGACCGCGCGCCACGCGAGGACGTGATCGAGCGGGGGCCGTTGCGGCTCGACCTGATGGGCCTGTCGGCCCAGTGGCAGGGCCAGCCGGTGGCGCTCACCCTGACCGAGTTCTGGATGGTCCACACCCTGGCGCGCACGCCGGGCCACGTGAAGAGCCGCGACCAGCTGATGCAGGACGCCCGCCTGGTGGTGGACGACGGCACCATCACCTCCCACGTCAAGCGCATCCGGCGCAAGTTCGCGGCCATCGACGCAGCCTTCGGTCACATCGAGAGCGTCTATGGCATGGGATACCGCTGGAAACCATGAGACTCAGAATCACCCTGCGCGCCAAGCTGGCGCTGCTCTCGCTCGTGCTTCTGGTCCTGCCCTGGGTGGGCTACCGCTATGTCCAGGAGACCGAGCGCCTGCTGCTCGATTCGCAGCGCGAGTCGGTGCTGGCCCTGGCCCGCGCGGTGGCGACGGCCCTCCATGACCGGCCCGAGATCTTTGCCCTGGCCCAGGGGCTGTCGCCGGGCGCCTCGGTGTCGGCGGGCGAGCGCCTGCTGGACCTGGGCATGACGCTCAAGCCGACCCGCGGGCCCGCCGCAGCGCAGGGGATCCTGCAGGGGCTCGAGCGGAGCACCTCGCGGATCTGGGTAGCCGACCGGGAGTTGCGCGTGGTGGCCCGCACCGGACGCCTGGCGGCGCCGGCGGTGGCGCCCGACCCTTCGGCCAATCCCATCCAGAAGGCCTGGCGCTGGCTGGTGGGCAAGCTCCTGCCGCCGCCGTCGCAACAGTTCGTCCGGCGGGTCGACCAGGAGCCGCTGACCCGCGGCGTGGATATCAGCAATGCCTTCCTGGGTCTCCCGGCCGTGTCGGTCCGCAGCACCGGCGACGGGCGGCCGAGCATCGTCGCGGCGGCCCACCCGATCTGGGTGGGCGACCAGGTCCGCGGGGCGGTGGTGGTGGAGGAGACCACCCACTCGATCCTGAGCCTGCGCAACCAGGCCCTGGAGCGCCTGCTGATGGTCACCCTGGGGGCCTTCGGGCTGGTGGCGCTGGTGCTGATCGGCTTCGCCTCGCGCCTCTCATCGCGTATCCGCCGCCTGCGCGACGAAGCCGAAGGGGCCATCGATGCCAGCGGACGGGTGGCCCGCATCGCGGTGGCCTCCCGCGCCCGCGACGAGGTCGGCGACCTGTCGCGCAGCATCTCGGGCCTGCTGGGCCGCATCGGGCGCCACCACGGCTACCTGGAGAGCATGGCGAGCCGCCTCTCCCATGAGTTGCGCACGCCGATCGCGGTGGTGCGCTCCTCCCTCGAGAACCTCCACATGGAGGACCTGCCCGACAGCTCGCGCACCTACATCGCGCGGGCCGAGGCCGGGGTGTCGCGGCTGTCGAGCATCCTGAACCGCATGTCCGAGGCCAACCGCATGGAGCAGAGCCTGGCCTCCACGGAGGTCGAGCGCTTCGATCTGGGCCGCCTGCTCGAGGAATGCGTGGCGGGCTACCGCATGGCCCGTCCGGGCATGGCGCTGGACCTGTCGCTGCCGCGCCACCCGGTGTGGGTGGAGGGGGCGCCCGACCTGATGGCCCAGCTGCTCGACAAGCTGGTGGAGAACGCCTTCGATTTCGCCGCGCCCGGCTCCGCGGTGCGACTGGTCCTGGCCTTCGTGGGCGAGTCCCACGCCGGCCTCGCCGTCGAGAACCGCGGGCCGACCCTGCCGGAAGACCTGAAGGAGCGCCTCTTCGAGTCGATGGTCTCGGGCCGGGCCGGCGAGGGCGGCGAGACGCCGCACCTGGGCCTCGGGCTCTACGTGGCGCGCATGATCGCCGGTTTCCACGGCGGAGAACTGAGCGCGGCGAATCTGGCCGACGGCAGCGGCGTGCGCTTCGAAGTGCGCCTGCCGTGCCACGCCGCGCGGGAATGACAAGGAGTGATGAAGATGGTCCGAACGATTCAGAAGCCCGGCAACTGCCGTTGTACCCGATGCCAGACGGAGTTCCGGCCCCATGAGGGCGGGGCCTGCCCGCAGTGCGGGCGACCCCTGTGCCGGACCCATGGCGGTACCGGAAATGCGGCGGTGCGCTGCCCGCAGTGCGAGCGCGCGGCCCAGGCGGTCGGGCGCCTTGCCCTGCCCGAGGCCGCCTGAGAGCCGCCCTCAGCGCCCGGGCACCCGGCCCTGGGCGTCGAACAGGCCGGCCACGTCGGCCAGGCTGAGCTGGGCCACCACGCTGCCGGCCTCGTCCATCACGTCGAACAGCACGCCATCGGCGCTGCCCCGCGTCGAGTACGCCACGATCGCGCCGTCCGCGCCACCGCCCTCACTGTGGGGCGGTGCGTCGGCCGTGGCCGTTGTGTAGCTGCCCGTCGGCCGAATCTCCTTGAGCGCCCCGTCCGGCTCGAAGACCCGGTGCTCGCCCTGGATCACCAGGGTGTGGGTGTCGGAGCGATGGCGGTGGAGAAAGATGCGGCCATTGGGCTCGTAGCGGATCAGGAAGTCGGTGATCTCGCGCTCGAGGTCCACCGCCAGCACGTTGTACTGGAAGTGCGGAAAGTCGCCGAGGGGATGCCAGGCAATGTCATGCGTGAAGGCGTTGCGGTTGGGGCTGTGGGACATCGTCGTCTCCGTCGTTGATGTGCCCACAGCGTGGCCGCAGCGGCCGGGTCGTGGCAGGGCAGGGGGCCCGCCACCCCCCGGCAATTTGCCCGATGCGCTCAGTGATGGCCGCCGCCGTGCCTTGCCGGATCGGGATTCGACAGCCCGAGCCGGCGCATCAGGGGGGCCAGCGTGGTGGCCTGCACCAGGATGCTGAACAGCACCACCACGTAGGTGGCCCACACGATCAGCTCGCGCTCGGAACCCGAGGGCAGGGACAGGGCCAGGGCGATCGAGATGCCGCCGCGCAGGCCGCCCCAGGCCATGACCGTCACCGTGTGGGCCTCATCCCGCTCGGGCAGCAGGCGCTGCATGGCGTGCATCGGCGCCGCCACGCTGATCCAGCGTGCCAGCAGCACCATCGGGATCATCACCAGGCCGGCCATGAGGTGGTGGCCGTGGAATTCGAGGGCCAGCAGCTCGATGCCGATGAGACCGAACAGGAGCAGGTTCAGGATCTCGTCGATCAGCTGCCAGAACGGGAAGAGGTGGGCCTGGGTCCGCTCCGAGAGGGCTTTGCCAGGGCCGAGGTTGCCGATCACCAGGCCGGCGGCCACCACGTAGAGGGGCGCCGAGAGGTGCAGGTGCTCGGCGAGCGAGTAGCCGGCGGTGACGATGGCCAGGGTCAGCAGGATCTCGATCGCGTAGCTGTCGATCTGCCGCAGCATCCACAGGGACGCCGCACCGATG
>JAGRFX010000128.1 GCA_020445805.1 Rhodocyclaceae bacterium | reverse complement strand
TGGCTTCGGCGGTGCGCCCAAGTTCCCCCATGCGTCGGACCTGGATTTCCTGCTGCGCCGGAGTGGCTCGCACAAGGATGATTTTGCCCGTCAGGCGGTCATGCAGACACTCGAGGCGATGGGGCGGGGCGGCATCTTCGACCAGCTGGGGGGGGGCTTCTTCCGCTACAGCACCGATGATCGCTGGGAAATCCCCCACTTCGAGAAGATGCTCTACGACAACGGGGCCTTGTTGCGTCTCTATGCCGACGCCTGGCTGGTGGAGCAGAGGCCGCTGTTTGCCGACGTGATCGAGCGGACCGCCCGTTGGGCGCTGCGCGAGATGCAATCGCCCGAAGGGGGCTTTCATGCCGCCCTCGACGCCGACTCCGAAGGGGGCGAGGGCGCCTTCTATGTCTGGGATGTGGACCTGCTGCGGGCGGCCCTGCCGCCCGACCAGGCCGCCCTGACCGACGCCCACTACGGGCTCGAGCGCCTGCCCAATTTCGAGCAGCGCGCCTGGCACCTGCACGTCGAGAAACCGGTCGACGAGATCGCCCGCTCGATCGGGCTGGGGCTGGACGCGGCGCGGGCCCGACTTGAGGCGGCGCGCCTGCGGCTCTTCGAGGTGCGCGAGACGCGCCCGCGTCCGGTCCGCGACGACAAGGTGCTGGTCTCCTGGAACGGTCTGATGATCGGTGGCCTGGCCCGTGCCGGACAGGTCCTGGAGCGCCCGGAGTGGATCGCGGCGGCCCGGCGGGCGGTCGATTTCATCCGCCGCGAACTCTGGCAGGAAGGCCGCCTGCAGGCCTGCTGGAGCGAGGGTGAGGCCCGCCTGACCGGCTCGCTGGATGACCATGCCTTCCTGCTGGACGGCCTGCTGGTCCTGCTGGAGGCCGCCTACCGGCCGCAGGATGCCGACTTCGCCGTCGAGCTGGCGGAGGCGCTGCTGAGCGGCTTCGAGGACCTGGAGCATGGTGGCTTCCTGATGACCCGCCATGACCACGAGGCGCTGATCGTGCGGCCGCGCGAGGGTCGCGATGCGGCCATGGCCTGCGGCAACTCGGTTGCCGCCCGGGCCTTGCTGCGGCTCGGGCACCTGACCGGCGAGGCCCGCTACCGGCGGGCCGGGGAGCGCGCCGTGACGGCCTGGATCGGAGCGGCCGGTTCAGAGCCGATGGGCTTTTCCAGCCTGATGGTGGCGGCGGCCGAGATGCTGTGGCCGCCGGTGACCGGGGTGGTCTGCGGGGTCGAGGCGTCGCTCAATACCTGGCGCGAGGCGGTGGCGAAGCTCTACCTGCCCCATGGCCTGGTGGTGTGCGTGGCGGACGAGCAGCCGGCACCGGACTGGCTGCGCAAGCAGGGTGAAAATCGTGTCAACGGATGGGTGTGCTGGGGCGTTGAATGCCTACCGCCGGCAAACCGGGCCGATGAATTCATACGGATACTTTCCGAGATGGTCAACGCCCCGGGTATCAGTTAGTATTGCGCCGGTTTTAGCCACCTAAGTGAGAGGAAATTCACAATGAAAGTTTTCGTCGCAGCTGCTGTTGCCGCCGGCCTGCTGAGCGCCGCTCCCGCCTTCGCTGACGAGGCCCTGGCCAAGTCCAAGAACTGCCTGGCCTGTCACTCGGTGGACAAGAAGCTGGTCGGCCCGGCCTACAAGGACGTGGCTGCCAAGTACAAGGGTGACGCTGGCGCCGCTGCCAAGCTCGCCGAGAAAGTCCAGAAGGGCGGTTCCGGCGTTTGGGGCCAGATCCCGATGCCCCCCAACCCGCAAGTCAATGCCGACGAAGCCAAGAAGCTCGTCGCCTGGGTTCTGAGCCTGTAATTCGCTCGGTCCGGAAAGACAAAAGGCCAGCCTCCCGAGGCTGGCCTTTTTCTTTGTACCGAATGTCGCGCGGGGCTAGTTGAGCAAGCGCGCCGGCATGCGCCGGAAGGTCTCCTCGGCCGCCTCGGCGGGCAAGGGGTGACTGAAATAGAAGCCCTGCATGGCGTCGCAGCCCAGGTCACGCAGGTGCCCCAGCTGGGCTTCCGTCTCCACGCCCTCCGCGACCACGTCCAGCCCGAAACCCCGGGCGATGCCGGTGATGGCGTTGATGATCGGGTTGCCCTCGCCGTTGAGGTCCCGCACGAAGGTCCGGTCGATCTTCAGCCCGCTGATCTGGAAGCGCTGCAGGTAGCCCAGCGCCGAATAGCCTGTGCCGAAGTCGTCGATGGCGATGCCGACGCCCAGCTGGCGCAGCCGGGCGATCTTCTCGGCGCAGCGGGCGGTGTCCCGCATCATCAGGTTCTCGGTGATCTCCAGGTCGATGGCGGACGCCGGGAGCTGGTGCCGCGTGAGCGAATGGCTGACCGTGGAGACGATGTCGCCGTGCTCGAAGTCCCGCGGCGAGAGGTTGATGGCCATTTTCAGGTCGGTATGTCCGACACCGCGCCACTCGGAGAGCTGGTGGCAGGCCCGGTCGATGACCCAGTCGCTGATGCCGCCGATCAGTCCGATCTCCTCCGCGACCGAGATGAAGGCCGTCGGATTGATCAGGCCGTGGTCGGGGTGCTGCCAGCGCAGGAGCGCCTCGGTTCCGACCACGCGCCGGCGGCCCACGCTGACCTGGGGCTGGAAGGCCAGGGCCAGCTGGTCGCGATCCAGGGCCAGGCGCAGGTCGTGCTCGAGGGACACCCGCTGGCGGTAGTTGGCATTCAGGGTCGGGTCGAAGAAGCAGTGGCTGTTCTTTCCGCTGCGCTTGACCTGGTACATGGCGATGTCGGCGTGCTGGATCAGCACGTCGGCGATTTCCCCGTCCTTGGGGTAGAGGGCGATGCCGATGCTGACCGTGACGCGAAACTCGCCGTGCTTGAGCTGGAACGGGGTGGTCAGGGTCTGGAGAATCTTTTCGGCGATGCGTTCGGCGTCGGTGGGACTGGAGAGATCCGGCAGCAGCGCCAGGAATTCGTCACCGCCGACCCGCGCCAGCGTGTCGCCGCGGCGCAGGCACTGGCGCAGGCGGCTGGCCACGCCCCGGAGCAGGTGGTCGCCTTCGGCATGGCCGTAGGTGTCGTTCACCAGCTTGAAGCGGTCGAGATCGATGAACAGCACGGCCAGCGTACCCTGGCGGCGCTGGGCCTGGGCCAGCGCGAGCTCCAGGCGGTCGTGGAACAGCAGCCGGTTGGGCAGGCGCGTGAGCTGGTCGTGATAGGCCTGGTAGACGATGATCTCCTCCGCCCGCTTGCGGTCGGAGATGTCCCGCGCGACCCCATAGGTGCCCACGAACTGCCCGGGCCGGTCGCTGCCGCCGCGGGTCACCATCGGCTCGGTGCTGAGGGCGAAGGTGAGCTCGCTGCGTTGGCCGTCCGCGGTCACCGGGTTGCGCTCCAGCCGCACTTCCAGCGACTGGGGTTCCCTGGGCGGTAACTCGGGATTGCAGAACAGCGCGGCAACGCGCGGCCGGTCTTCGGCACTGGTGATCGCCGCGATCGAGCGCCCGGCCAGGTCCGGTCGGGCATAGCCCAGCAGTGTCCGGGCCCGCGGATTGGTGTAGGTGAACTCGCCGGCGGCGTTGAGCGTGAAAATGAAATCGGGCGAACTCTCCACCAGGTAGCGGTGCAGACGCTCGGACTCCTTCAGGCGCTGGCTGATCTGGGCGTTGAGGCGCAGCAGGCTGGCCTTCTGGAGCGCGTTCTCGACCGCCCGCTGGAGCTGCGCCAGGTGGCAGGGCTTGCGCAGGAAGTCTTCGGCCCCGCGGCGGAGGGCGCCGATCGCGGCGTCGATCCCGTCCTCGCCGCTCAGCAGGATGACCGCGTCGCGGCGCTTGTGACGGGAACACCAGTCGAGCACGGCGAGCCCCGTGCCGTCGGGCAGGTGGTAGTCGAGGAGGATCAGGTCGTAGCTGCGGTCCTCGAGGCGGGCGATGGCCTCCGACAGCGAGGCGGCTTCGTCGAAGTGGCGGGCCGGGTCGGCCAGCAGGCGCGGAATCGATCGGCGCAGGGGGGCGTCGTCGTCTACGACGAGGATGCGGCTGACCCCGCTACTTTGGGCTTCGGCACGGCCTGCCAGTTCGGCAAGCAGAGACGGCTCGCCGTCTGTACCCATCGTTTGTCACGCGCCTTGTCGTGTTGTGGCGACAATCATGCATCAAGCGTGGACAGGAATAAAGATCTGCATCCCGGTTCCTGCCTTGGGCTGGCTGCGACAGACCAGCGCACAGTCATATTCGCGCAGCAGATCCCGCACGATCGTCAGGCCGATGCCGTCGTGCCCGTTGCCCTTGCTGCTCTCTCCATCCGCAAACAGGTTGGCCAGGCGACCGTCCGGCAGGCCCAGCCCGTTGTCGATGACCCGGATCTCCACGCACAGCCGCCCGTCCACCGATACCGGGCCACTGGAGGCCAGGGTGACCCGGCCACGCTCGGCGACCGCCTCGGAGGCGTTGCGCAGCAGGTTGAGCAGGACCTGCCGGAGGATGGAGCGGGGAATCCGGGCGGCGGGCAACTGGGCCGTCAGCCTCAGGTCCAGCGTGATACCGCGGCAGGCGAACAGGGTGTCGGTGGTCAGCGTCGCCAGGTCGCGCAGGACGTCGTTGGCGAGGCAGTGCCGGGCCTCGTTGTCCGCGCCCGGCGCACCGCTCATCCGCCTCAGCATCTGACCGACCCGGTCCACCTCGCTGCCCAGGATCGCCAGGTCGTCGCGGGTCTTGCCGTTGGCCCCGTGGCGCTCCCGCAGCAGGTCCAGGTAGCTGCGGATCAGGCTGAGCGGGTTGCTGGCCTCGTGCCGGATGCGGCGCGCCCGCTCGTCGTACTGGTTGCGGGTCGCCTCTTCGCGGGCGCTGCGCTCGGCGAGGCGCCGTCGGGCCCGCAGCAATTCACCCAGCGATGCGTTCAGGAGGTTGCTGCGCTGGCTTCCGATGCCATCGATGCTGACCGATTCGTCGCCCACGAAGAGCGCTACGCCCTGGCGGCCGTCCACCTGCCAGGGCCAGGCGACAAAGCCGCTGCCC
Organism: Rhodocyclaceae bacterium; assembly: GCA_020445805.1. Classification (GTDB taxonomy): domain Bacteria; phylum Pseudomonadota; class Gammaproteobacteria; order Burkholderiales; family Rhodocyclaceae; genus Cognatazoarcus. The sequence continues at coordinate 7,341 of JAGRFX010000128.1, read as the reverse complement.
CCCAGCCAGCGGTCGAGCTGCCAGTCGAGGGTGCTGCGCCCGGGGCCGCCCGGCGCCGCCGCGAACCGGACCGGATCGCCCCGTCGCAGCGCGAGGGTCAGGGTCGAGGTCGGATGGCTGGCCGAAAGCGGCAGGCCGGCGAGGTCCGCCGGGTCAAGGCCACCGTGGAGCAGGGGCAGGAATTTTTCGCCGTGGGCTTCGAACACCAGGCGGGGCCCATCGCTGCCGGTGAGCAGCGCGCAGCCGGCCTCGAGCCGGTCGCGCAGGGTGTCCTCGTCCACGTCGATGAAGGCGCCGTGCATGAGTCCCCGCGCTGCGGCATGGACCCACGGCAGCGAGCCCGCGGTCCGCCCATCCTCGGATCCGCGGGCCTGGTGGCTGGCGAGCAGCGGGATCATCGAATCGACGGGTGTCCCCGAGGCGGGGCGGCTGCGCAAGGCATCGTCGGCCAGGTAGGTCACGTCTTCGCGCAGGTCGAGCAGGGTGCGTGGCGGCAGGCCGACCACGCGCGACAGGGCGGCCAGGGCGCGCTCGGGTTCGGCCTCGGCGAGGGTGCACGCCACCCACAGCAGCCGTGCCAAGGCATGTGCATCGCCCACGCAGTCCTCGTTCTCCACGTGCAGACGGATGGCGTCGAGGACCGGGCTGCCCGGTCGGGCGCGCGTGGCCAGCGCCACGCTGCGGTCCGCGCGCCGGATCAGGTTGCTGTCTTCGAGCCCGTTGGGGTCGGCCTGCTCGAAGAGCCCCGAGAGGTCGTGCCACAGGCCGGCGAGGTAGGCCTCCTGGGGGCACGGGTAAGCCGTCTCGCTGGCCAGCTGCAGCGCCAGCTCGGCCACCAGCAGTGCGTGGGCGCAGCGGCGCTCGAGGGTGGGTCCGTCAGTGGCCTCGAGGGAGGCATGCAGCGCCCAGCTGCGCAGCAGGTCCGCACCCAGGTGCGTCAGTCGGGATTCGAGCAGGTCCGGCAATTCGCGGTCGCCCAGGGGGCCGTCGAGCGGCAGGCTGCCGAGGATCGACCAGGCCAGCAGCGGGTCGCGCGACATGGTCGTGGCCACCTCGCGCCAGGGCACCTGCTGCTCGCACAGCTGGCGCAGCAGGACGCGGCAGCTGCCGAGTCGCAGTCGGGGTCGCACAGAGGGAGCGGCCTGGCCAGGAGTGGAAATCATCGAGCGCGGAGCAGACAAAACGGCACGATTGTGCCCATTTATCGCCCGGCGCGATGTGATGAAGGTTGCAGTTGCGGCGGTGCGGCGACCGGCCGACACCGGATCGCGTGTCGACGGTCACGGCGGGCCGCCGCCGGGGATCAGGAGAGCTCGAGTCGGTCGGCGAAGGCCAGTCCGGCCAGCATGGCGTCGTTCACGGCGGCGAAATCGAGCTGCAGCTCGGCCACCTGCTTCTCCAGATTGGCCGAATCGAAGGACTCGGTGGCCCGGGCCAGGCGCAGGAAGGGCGAGTACACCCCGCCATCGCTCATCAGCGATTCGCTGACCGGGTTGGGCAGGTGCATCTCCTCGAGCACGCTCTGCATGCCGGTGCCCAGCAGGACGTCGAGCAGCGAGAAGGCGCCGGTGATGAAGAGGTTGTCGAGTTCGCCCTTGTCGAAGAACTTGGAGCCGATGCGCTCCATGAAGCGTCCGCGTGCGATGGCGGTCTGCATCAGGGCTGCGGCCGACGGGTCGCGGCTGGCCGAGACGAGCAGCAGCGAAAGCCACTTGTTGAGCTTCTCGTAGCCGAGGATCGTCACCGCGTGGCGGAACGACTGGATTTCGCACATCAGGCCGAAGCCGGCCGAGTTGATGTATTTCAGCAGCTTGTACGAGAGCGCCACGTCCTGCTTCAGGACGGCCTCGATCTCGGGGATGTCCGCGTTCTTGCGGACCAGGTTCAGCAGGCGGACGATCTGGGCGTGGGCGGGCGCCAGTTGCTGGGTCGTCGGGGCGCCCCGCAGGAAGAACCAGCCCGATGCGCCGTCGTAGCCGTTCCCGATCGCCTGATCGAAGGCGTGCGAGTCCGCAAGCCCCCAGGCCAGGGACAGCCCGTTGGCCGGTTCGAGCGTGGCGTGGCGGCGGGCATCGGCCATCACGAAACGCCAGTCCTCGCGGGCGTCCTCACCCTTGCCCGGCGTGCACCAGGCCAGGCACATGCTGGTGCCGGCATCGCGCAACTGGCCGATCAGTTCCTGGGTCATGGGGTGCGCCAGGGTCTGGGCCGGAATCTCGATCATCACGTTTTCCGGGAACTGCCATTCCAGAAGCTCCGGGGTCGGTACCAGCCGGCCGAGCGACAGGAAGACCGGGTAGCGGTCGGGCCAGTTTTCGGCGGAGTGCCGCAGCGCCTCGATCGCCGGCGCGATCGCCGGAGCATGGACAATCAGCCGGTTGGCCGTGATGGCCTGGTTCTTGTTGAGTACCGGTTCACGGGTGAATCGTACGGGGCTGGCGTGGCTCATGTCGTTCTCAGGGGGCAGGGTCGGAAGCGTAGGTGAAGGCGTCCGCGAAGAACTGGTCGTCCGGCAGGCCGCAGCGGCCGAAGTCGCGCCTTGCCGCGTCGATCATGGCCGGCGCGCCACAGGCATAGACCTGGTGGCCGGACAGGTCGGGGTGGTCGTCCATGACCGCCTGGTGAACCAGGCCGGTCCGGCCCGCCCAGCCCTCGTCGGAGAGCACCGGCACGTAGCGGAAGCCGGGCAACGCCTTCTGCCAGTCGCGGGCGAGTTGATCCATGTACAGGCCGGCCTTGTTTCGCGAACCCCAATAGAGGCTCATCGGCCGGTCGATGCCAACCTTGAGTGCATATTCGACCAGGCCCTTGATCGGTGCAAAGCCGGTCCCGCCGGCCAGGAGGATGATCGGGCGATCCGACGCTTCCCGCAGATAGAAGCTTCCCAGGGGACCCTCGAAACGCAGGATGTCCTTTTCCTTCATGGTCTCGAAGACGTGCCCGGTGAACTCGCCTTCCGGGACGCGGCGCACGTGCAGTTCCAGGTGGGTGGCGTCCTGGGGCGCGTTGGCGATCGAGAAGCTTCTGCGCCGGTTGCCCTGCAGCAGGAAGTCGATGTACTGGCCGGCACGGAACTGGAACTGCTCGGTGGCGGGCAGCTTCACCTCGACCAGCATCACGTCCTCGGCGACCCGCTCGAGGCGCTGGACACGGCAGGGCAGCTTCTTCACGGGCAGGTCCGAGGCCGAGCTCACCTGATGGCACTCCAGCGTCAGATCGCTCCGGGCGGTGGCGCAGCAGAACAGCGCCATGCCGGTGGCGCGCTCCGCCTCGGTCAGGGCCGTAAGCGAGGCCTTGCCGTGGTCCACCTCGCCGGCGAGCACACGTCCCTTGCACGATCCGCAGGCACCGTCCCGGCAGCCGTAGGGCAGGATGAATCCGGCGTCGAGGGCGCCCTGGAGGATGGTTGTATGGTCGGGCAGCTCGAAGGACTGGCCACCGGGCTGGATCTGGACTGAATGCGGCATTGCGGAATCCGGCGTGTGATAATCGAAGGATGAATCGGATACTCGTTGTCGGCAGCGGAGACGTCGCCCGGCGTGCCATTCCCTGGCTCGCCAAGCGCGCCCGGGTCTATGCCCTCGTGCGCTCGGTCGCCCAGTGCGAGGCGATCCGCGCCCTGGGGGCCATCCCGGTCGTCGGCGATCTGGACGATCGGCGCAGCCTGGCGCGCCTGGCCGGAATCGCCGACCGCGTGCTCCACTGCGCGCCTCCGCCGGCCACCGGCCAGGACGATCCCCGGACCCGGCATCTCGTCGCCGCCCTGAGGCGGCGGAGTTTAGCACGGGCCCTGGTCTATATCGGCACCTCGGGCGTGTACGGGGATTGCGCGGGGGAATGGGTGGCGGAAAGCCGGCCGTGCCGACCGGCCAGCGCGCGGGCGCGGCGGCGGGTCGATGCGGAGCGGGCGCTGCGGGGGCTCGGGCGCTCGGGCAGCCGGGTGTCCATCCTGCGTGCCCCAGGCATCTATGCGGCCGAGCGCCTGTCCCTGGAGCGGCTGGAGCGGGGCGACCCGGTCCTCGCGGCCGGCGACGATGTCTTCACCAATCACATCCACGCCGACGACCTGGCCATGCTGTGCTGCCTGGCCCTGTATCGCGGACGCCCCAACCGGACCTACAACGCCAGCGACGACAGCCACCTGCGGATGGGGGACTACTTCGACCTGATGGCCGACACCTTCGGTCTGCCGCGGCCGCCCCGGGTCGCGCGTTCGGAAGCCGCCTCACGCCTGTCGCCGATGACCTTGTCGTTCATGTCCGAGTCCCGGCGACTCGACAACCGGCGCATCAAGCAGGAACTGCGGGCCCGCCTGCGCTATCCCGACGTGGCCGCGGGGCTGGCCGCCGCCCGGGCCCACCGATCGATCGAGAACCCGGGGGAGATCGCCCATGCTGGTGCTTAAGGCGCTGCATATCAGCTTTGTCGTGGCCTGGTTTGCGGGGCTGTTCTACCTGCCGCGCATCTATGTGAACCTGGCCATGGTGCCCGAAGGCTCGGACGCCGAGCGGGACCGCCTGCTGCTCATGGCGCGCAAGCTCTACCGCTTCATGACGCCGCTGGGGGTGCTGGCCGTGGCGCTGGGGCTGGGACTGTGGTTCGGCTACGGGTTCGGCGGTGGCTGGCTGCACGCCAAGACGACGCTGGTGGCGATCCTGGTGGCCTATCACGTGTACTGCGGCCGGCTCCTGGCCCGCTTCCAGCAGGGCGGCAACCAGCGTCATCATGTCTGGTTCCGCTTCTTCAACGAAGTGCCGGTCCTGCTGATGTTTGCCGTGATCTTCCTGGTCGTCCTGAAACCTTTCTAGGAGTCCGCCTTGAGCGAACGCTTCTTTTCCCCATGCCCGCGGGGGCTGGAAGGCCTGCTCGCGGACGAGCTCACGGCGCTGGGCGCGTCGGCCGTCGAGGCCGGGCAGGGCGGGGTGGCCTGGCAGGGTGACTGGCCGCTGGCCCAGCGGGCCAATCTCGAGAGCCGCCTGGCGACCCGGGTGCTGTGGCAGGTGGCGGAGGGCCGCTACCGCGGGGAAGAGGACATCTATCGGCTGGCCTACGGCGTGACCTGGGCCAAGTGGTTTACGGCCGACGAGACCCTGCGGGTGTATGTGACGTCCCAGAAGTCACCGCTGAAGAGCCTCGAGTTCGTGACCCTGCGGGTCAAGGACGCGGTCTGCGACCACTTCCGCACGGTCACCGGCAAGCGCCCCAGCATCGACACCCGCGAGCCCGATGTGCGGGTGCATGCCTTCCTCACCCGCGACGGCGTCTCGCTCTACCTGGATACCAGCGGCGAACCCCTCTACAAGCGTGGCTTCAAGCGTGCCCGGGTCGAGGCGCCGCTCAAGGAGAACCTGGCCGCCGGGCTGCTGCGCTGGGCGGGCTGGCCGCAGATCGCGACCGACGGCGGGGCCTTCGTGGACCCCATGGCCGGCGCGGGCACCCTGGCCATCGAGGCCGCCTGCATGGTCTACGACGTCGCGCCGGGCCTGCGACGCGAGCGCTGGGGGTTCTCGCGCTGGCGTGGCCACGACGCCGACGCCTGGACGGAGATCCGGCGCGACGCCGAGCAGCGCGCCCGCGCGGGCGTGGCCGAGCCCGGCCCGGAGATCCTGGCCTACGACGGCGACGCCGAGGTGGTGGAGCGCGCGCGCGCCAACGTGGGGCACGCGGGCCTGGGCGGGCGACTGAGCATCGAGACCAAGCCGCTGCGCGCGTGGTTGCCCGGCGAGGCCCCGGCCCACGGCCTGCTCGCGCTCAATCCTCCCTATGGCGAGCGCCTGGGCGACAAGGCCGACATGCGCGGGCTCTACGGTCGCCTCGGTCGCACCCTGCTGCGCTGCTTCGGCGGCTGGCAGGGGCTGGTGCTCACCTCCGACGACGCGCTGCGCCACGCGGTGGGCCTGGTGCCCCAGGCCACGCTGGCCGTGTCCAACGGGCCGCTGCGCTGCACCGCGCTGCGCTACGCGATCCCCGAGCGCCCCGAGGACGGCCCCGCCGTGCCCCAGCCCAGCAAGGCCGACCGAGCCGAGGCCGCGCCGTTCCTCAACCGCCTGCGCAAGAACCTCCGCGCCCGCCGGCGCTGGGCCGAGCGCGAGGGCATCAGCTGCTACCGCCTCTACGACGCCGACGTGCCCGAGTTCAACGTGGCGATCGATCGCTACGACCGCTGGCTGCACGTGCAGGAGTACGAGGCCCCCTCGCGCATCGACCCCGAGCTCGCCGCCCGCCGCCTCGACCTCGTGGTCGCCGTGCTGCCCGAGGTGCTCGGCGTGGCGGTCGACCACGTGGTGCTCAAGCGACGCCGTCGCAGCCGCGGCCGCGTGCAGTACCGCCCGCTGGCCGCCACCGGACACCGCTTCGTGGTGGAGGAGGGCGGGCACCGCTTCTGGGTGAACCTGCACGACTACCTCGACACCGGGCTGTTCCTCGACCACCGGCTCACCCGCGCGATGATCGAGCAGCGCGCCCGGGGCAAGCGCTTCCTCAACCTCTTCGCCTACACCGGCAGCGCCACCGTGTACGCCGCGGCGGGCGGGGCCAAGAGCACCACCACGGTGGACCTGAGCAACACCTACCTCGAGTGGGCCGAGGCCAACCTCGAGCTCAACGGCCTCACCCCCGAGCGCCACCGCCTGGTGCGGGCCGATGTGCGCCGCTGGCTCGAGCACGCGCGCGACCCCTACGACCTGGTGTTCCTCGATCCGCCCACCACCTCCACCTCCAAGGCGATGGACGAGCGCTTCGAGGTGGGTCGCGACCACCTCGAGCTCGTCGCGGCGGTGATGGAGCGCCTGGCCCCCGGCGGCGAGCTGCTGCTGAGCGCCAACGCGCGCCGCTTCGTGCTCGCCGAGGAGGTCGAGCGCCGCTGGCAGGTCGAGGACCTCACCGCCGCCTCGCTCCCGCCCGACTTCCGCCGCGAGCCGCCCATCCACCGGCTGTGGAGCGTGCGACCGCGCGGCGGCTGAGCCCGCGCTACGGCGGCACGCCCAGCGGCGTGCGGCTGCAGTCGACCGTGCTCCAGTCGATGTCGGCGCCCCAGTCGATCACCTCGAAGTCCGACGGCCGGATCGACGAGAGATCGTAGGGATCGAGCAGCCCGTCCCACTTGGCGGTGGTGAAGCGATCGCTGCGCGCGGTGAGGGTGATCTGCCCGCCGTCGGCCAGGAACATCCCGTGGGACTGCAGCGCCTGGGCCACCACCCGCGCCCCGTCGCTGGGCAGCGAGCCCAGGTCGAAGTCGGGGCGCAGCCGCAGGTGCACCCCGTAGGGCGGCGCGGGATAGGGGGCGCTGGTGGCCCCCGTGCTGTGGGTGGCCGGCCGCGTGTAGATGAGGTCGCGGATGTT
>JAGRFX010000127.1 GCA_020445805.1 Rhodocyclaceae bacterium | reverse complement strand
GAAAGTAGGTCATCGTCAGACTAACCTACATCACAAGCCCCTCTACCAAACTCGGTAGAGGGGCTTCGTGCGTCTACAACATCCAAAATCAAACCACCCCAACTCCCACAACACTCAGCCAAACAACCCTTCCCAACGACAACGCTCCACATCCTCCGGACGATCTACGTCATACGTCTCCCCCAACACCAATACCTCAAATCCAAAACGCGTCAAACGATGACGCACCAGAGTATCGATCGGGGGCGTGAGGGCGCAGGACATTGCTTTGCCGGAAAAAAAGCCGCGTGGCGTATCCAGGCGGCCTTTTTGGGTGCGGCGATTGCCGGAACGGCTAGTTGCCGAGATCACCCGAGATGTAGCTTTCGAGGTGTTCGATCGTCGCCTTCTGCTCGGCGATGACCGCTTTGACGGCATCGCCGATCGTGATCACGCCTGCCATTTTTCCTTTTTCGACGACTGGCAGGTGTCGAATCCGGTTCTCGGTCATCATCTCGAGCACATCGTCAATGGTCTGGGACGGCGAAATCGTCAGGACATTGGCGGTCATGACTTCAGAAACTTTGATTTCCTTGGAGGCCTTGCCCTGCAGGGTGACTTTCCTAGCGTAGTCGCGCTCAGTGAAGATGCCCCGGAGGTGCTCCCCCTCCGTCACCAGGACGCCCCCGATGTCGTTCGCCTGCATGCACTGCAAGGCTTCGAAGACCGTTGCGCTCGGGCTGACGGCAAAGATTGCCTTGCCCTTGCCTTTGCCCTCGAGAATCTGCCTGACCGTCGTCGTCATCTAATCCCCCTGTGGAATGTGTGCTTGTTGGGTGCGGCGGACCAGCGCTGCCCTGCGTTAGCTTAGCGCAATTTCATGCGCGTTCGATCGAATCGTGGCGCTCGCAAGGGGTGGGCGTCAGATCTCGAGGTTGTCGATGAGGCGAGTGCTTCCGAGGCGCGCCGCTGCGAGAACGACGAGCGGATCCGCTTCGCCCGGACGTGCCCGCTGGAGGTCCGTCTGGCGGCAGACACGAACATACTCCGGTTGCCAGCCATGTTCGCGGAGGGTACGGATGGCTTCATCTTCAAGCGCGCTGTAGTCGGTGCGTCCGGACAGCACCGCCTGACGAATCCATTGAAGCCTGTCATATAGGCGCGGCGCTTCCAGCCGCTCGCTGGCAGTGAGATATCCGTTTCGGGACGACAGCGCTAGCCCGTCGCTGGCCCGGACCGTTTCACCTGGCACGACCTCGATCGGCATGGCGAACTCCCGCACCATGTTCCGCAAGACCATCAGCTGCTGGTAGTCCTTCTTTCCAAATAGGGCATGGGTGGGCTGGACGATGTTCAGGAGCTTCATCACGACCGTGGCGACGCCCCGGAAGTGACCACTCCGGAACTCGCCTTCCAGGATCGACACATGGGCGTCGGCGGGCTCGACGTGATAGGTCTGTGGCTGCGGGTACATCACGCGTTCATCGGGAGCGAAGAGGAACTCTACGCCGGCGGCTTCGAGCTTGCCGGCATCGTCCGCCAGGGTGCGGGGATAGCGGTCGAAGTCCTCGTTGGGACCGAATTGAAGGCGATTGACGAAGATGGATGCGGCCACGTGCCTTGACGAGGCCTGGGCCTGCGTAGCCAGGGCGATGTGTCCCTCGTGCAGATTGCCCATGGTCGGGACGAATGCGAGCGAGGGGAGGCGGGCGCGAACTGCCCGGAATTCTTCGACGGTGTGGATGATGTGCATGACGCGGTCCTCTCGCAGGTCAGTAGGCGTGCTCGGGGCCAGGGAAGATGCCCTCCTTAACCTCGCGAACGTAGGCAGTGATGGCATCGTCGATGTCGTCAAGGCCTTGCAGGAAGTTCTTGACGAAGCGCGGGCGATAGCCCTTGAACACGCCCAGCATGTCGTGGAGAACCAGGACCTGACCATCACATTGGGCCCCGGCTCCAATTCCGATGGTGGCCATGGAATGAAGGCGAGCAGTCAGCGTCGCCGCGAGATTCGCGGGGACCATCTCGAGCACCACCAGTGCGGCGCCGGCTGCTTCGAGGGCGCGGGCGTCGGCCTCGAGTTCCGCCGCGCCTGCCTCCGTGCGGCCCTGCACGCGGTAGCCGCCCAACTGGTGTACGGACTGCGGTGTCAGTCCGATGTGCGCGCAGACCGGGACCCCTCTTTCGACCAGGAAGGCAACGGTCTCGGCCATGTGCCTGCCCCCCTCGAGCTTGACCATCTGTGCGCCGGCAGCCATCAGGCGGGCGGCATTGCGCATGGCTTGCTCACGGGACTCCTGGTAGCTGCCAAACGGCATGTCGCTCACGATGAGGGGGCGATTGGCGCCCCGCGACACGCATTCGGTGTGGTAGATCATGTGCTCCATCGTGACGGGCAAGGTGGTCTTCTGACCCTGGAGTACATTGCCCAGTGAGTCGCCTACCAGCAGGAGATCCACGCCGCAGCGGTCGAGGGCAGCGGCAAAACTGGCGTCGTAGCAGGTCAGCATGGCGAGTTTCTCGCCCTCGGCACGCATCTTGGCGAGCGCGTGCAAGTTGACGGGCTTGCGTTCCGTGTCGGTCAGGTAGCTCATGGATCCCTCTATTGCGGCGGTGATGAGTCTAGTGCGGTACTGCGTTGAATTGCCCGACGAGCGCCCTTACTCTGCGTAGCCGAAGAACTCCCGGTAGCCGCGCATCGCCGTGAGCCGATCGATCAGGAGATCGAAGTCGGCATCACGATCAACCGGGTTCAGGACATCGGCATCCACGATGAAGAGCGGCGCTGCATCGAAATCGTAGAAGAAGCGGGCATAGCATTCGGAGACCCTCGCCAGGTAATCCTCGGAGATCCGCTTCTCGGCGTCCATGCCGCGCTTCCGTACCCGGTCCATGAGGGTCTCGCTCCTGGCCTGGAGATAGATCACCAGGTCGGGGACCACGGAGGGTGCGGGCTGGGCGCCGTGAATCCGCCGATAGAGGGCCAGTTCGTCCTGGCCCAGGTTGAGTTCTGCGAAGAGCGGATCCTTGTCGATGAGAAAATCCGCGACGCACGGCCCGCTCGCCCGGCGCTGGGCGCGCTCGCCCAGCAGGTCAAGGCGCTGGTAGAGAAAGGACAACTGGGTCGCCAGTCCCCACCGGTCCATGTCCTGGTAGAAGCGCGCGAGAAAGGGATTGCGTTCCGGTTGCTCGAGCAGGGTTTCGGCACCCAGGCGCTCAGCCAGGCGCCTTGCAAGGGAGGTCTTGCCGGCTCCGATGGGGCCTTCGACAACAATATGGCGAGCCTTGTCCAGCATGATTTCCTCCTCGGCCGATCGACAGCATCAGCCCCTGGATGCGCCTGTCTCGACGTCCTGCGTATCGCGATGGCAACCGAAGAGCTAGTTTGGGAAGGATACACAAGCCCGAGCGCTCACTGGCGCGGGGCGGGACACCGATGGCAGTCAAGGGCTGCGCTCAGTTGGCGCTCTCGCCCGTGTCGCCTTCTTCCCTGGCCCCCGAGGGCTTGCGGCGGCGACGCCTGCGTTTGCGCGGTGCACCGTCCGGATCCCCTTGCATCAGGGCCTCCCGATCGGTTCCACTCGCATGGGCAAAACGATTCCACCACTCGGGAATGGCCACGTCGATCTCGCCCGATTCGGCGCGCAGGCGCAGGAAGTCCCACGCTGCCCGGTATCTCGGCTGCTCGATCAGGCGATAGGGCGCCTTGCCGTTGCGCCGCTCGAAGCGCGGCTGCAGGGCCCAGATCTCCTTGATGTCGCCCACGATGCGGCGCGTGATCGCCAGCTTGCCCGCCTGCAGGTCGAGGACCTCGTCCATGGCCTCGAACAGGGCTGGGTAGACACTCTCCCCCCGTGCCTTGCGGGCCTCCCAGTTGGCCAGTACTTCGTGCCACAGCAGCGTCGCGAACAGGAAGCCCGGCGACACCGGCTTGCCCTGGCGGACACGCTGGTCGGTGTTGTCGAGCGAGAGCCAGACGAAGCGCTCGCCCATCGGCTGTTCCAGGATGACGTCCAGCAGGGGCAGCAAACCGTGGTGCAGGCCTTCTTCTCGCAGCTGCTTCAGGCAATTGACGGCATGGCCCGACAACAACAGCTTCAGCATTTCGTCGAACAGCCGGGCAGCCGGCACGTTCTCGAGCAGGGAAGACATCTCGCGGATCGGCCCGCGGGCAGCCGGGTCGATGGTCAGGCCCAGCTTTGCCCCGAGTCGCACGGCGCGCAGCATGCGGACCGGATCCTCGCGATAGCGGGTCCGAACGTCGCCGATCATCCGCAGGGTCTTCTGCTTCAGGTCGGCCACGCCATGGTGGTAATCGATGATGGTTTCGGTCGCGGGGTCGTAATAGAGCGCATTGACCGTGAAGTCACGCCGGGTCGCGTCCTCGGCCTGACTGCCAAAGACGTTGTCACGCAGTATCCGCCCGTGCTCGTCCGTTTCCGCGGTTTCAGCATCCTGGCTGGCACGGAAGGTCGACACCTCGATGGTCTCGGGGCCGCTCATCACATGGACGATCTTGAAGCGTCGCCCGATGATGCGAGCCCGCCGGAATGCCGCCTTGACCTCTTCAGGGGTCGCGCTGGTGGCGACGTCGAAATCCTTCGGCTTCTGGCCCGCGATGATGTCGCGCACGGCACCCCCGACCACGTAGGCCTTGTGGCCCTGCTCCTGCAGGACTGCGCATACTTTCCGCGCGGCGGGCGAGATCTCGGTGCTCCGCACGCCATGCTGGTCTGCCGGAATGACGGCTGGCTCACTAGGGGTACTGGCAGGTCGCTTGAATACGCGGCGCAGCAGCTTGCGGATCATTGGCAGTGCGGAAAGGTTGAAGTAAACCCCGAGAGTTTAGCCGATGAATTGACCGAAATGGGTCAATCAAGCGGGTTGGCGCAATGAAATGACCGGCCAGCCCCTCTCCCGCGCGAGCGAGTCTAGGGTCGGGTCCGGGTCGACCGCGACGGGTTCGTCCACCGATTCGAGCAGAGGCAGGTCGTTGTGGGAGTCACTGTAGAACCAGCGGCGGTCGAAGCCGCCCATGTAGAGGCCATGGGATTCGAGCCACGCATCCACCCGGGCGATCTTTCCGGCCTTGAAGGCCGGCAGGCCCCGCGGCTTGCCGGTGAAGTGGCCCGCGTCCTGGGCAGGCACGGTGGCCACCAGGTGGTGGATGCCGAATTCACGGGCAATCGGACCGGTGACGAAGCTGTTGGTGGCGGTGACGATGGCGACAAGCGCGCCTTCTCCCTGGTGGCGGGCAACCAGCGCCCGCGCTGGCTCGCCGATCATCGGCAGAATGCGTTCCCGCATGAACTGGGCATGCCAGGCGTCGAGCTGGGTACGGGAGTGGCGCGCCAGGGGCGCCAGCTGGAAGTCGAGAAACTCGTGAATGTCGAGTGTTCCGTCCTTGTATTGCTCGTAAAACGCGAGGTTGCGCGCTTCGTAGACTTCCTTGTCGAGGACCCCGACCGAGATCAGGAACTGGGCCCATTCAAAGTCCGAGTCGCCATTCAGCAGGGTGTTGTCGAGATCAAAGAGCACCAGGTCCATCGTGGGAGTTCCTTCACGCAGAGAGGTCGAGCCCGGCCTGCATCAGTTGGCGCAGCAGGGGCAGTGTGATCGGGCGCTGATGTTCGAGCGAGGCCTTGTCGAGGGCCTCGAACACCGACAGTAGGCTGGGCAGATCCCGACGCCCGTGGCGGAGCAGGAAGTTGAGGACATCATCGTCCAGTCGGATGCATCGGCGCTCTGCCAGGTGCTTCAGGATCGCGCGGCGGTGGTCGTCGTCGAGGGCTTGCAGTTCGAAGACCACACACTGTCCGACGCGGGTCCGCAGGTCTTCGCGGAGCGGGAGGTCGCGCGGCGCCATCGGGCCGGTGAGCACCAGGCTGTGTCCCGCGGCGGCGAGATGGTTGAAGGCATTGAAGAGCGCGATCTGATCCGCGTCAGCGAGTTGGTGCACGTCGTCGACCAGCAGGAGTTCAATCGCGGCATCTTCACCCGTGGGGGCAGGCCAGCGGGTCACCCGGCGCCCGGCTTCGATCGCCAGTGCGCCGCACGCTTCCAGCAGGTGGGTTCGGCCGCTTTGCGTGGGCCCCCACAGATAGAGCGGACCGGAGCCGGCCAGGGCCACCTCGTGGAGCGCGGCCACCAGGGCCTCGTTCGCGCCGACGACGAAGTTCTCGAAACGGCGCGGGCCCTCGCGGCCGATGTCGAGCAGCAGCTGCTTCAAGCCTGCTCGCCCCCATGGCTGTCACCGAGGTAGACGTGGCTTGCCAGATAGCCGCTGCGCAGTTCCCTGAGGCCGACCAGCAGGGCTGCGCTGACCGGCAGCGCGACCAGCATGCCGACGAATCCGAACAGGTGACCGAAGGCCATCAGCGCAAAGATCACGGCCAGCGGATGGAGGCCGATCCGCTCGCCCACCAGATAGGGGGTCAGCGCAAAGCTTTCAAGCAACTGGCCAATCGAAAAGACGATACCCACGCCGACCAGTGGCGCCCAGCCGCCCTGGAGCAGGGCCGTCAGGATGGCCAGCAGCAGCCCGGTCGTGAAGCCGACATAGGGAATGAAGACCAGCAGTCCGGTGATCACGCCGACCGGCAGGGCGAAGCGGAGGCCGGCAATCCACAGCCCGATGCTGTAGAAGAGGGCCAGCAGGACCATCACCGACAACTGACCCCGAAGGAACTCGGAAAGCACCGAATCGACTTCGGCAAAGAGCGCCATCGTGCGGTCGTGGAGGGGGCGAGGAATGCTCTCTTCCAGGTAGCCGAGGATCCTGGGCCATTCTTGGAGCAGGTAGAACATGACGATCGGGATCAGGAACAGGTTGCCCATCAGCGCAATCACGGCCACGCCGCTGGTCTTTGCCCGATCGAGCAGCAGTCCGATGACGTCCTGGGCCGTGTCCCAGTTGCCGGCCACCCACTTGCGGACCGCACCGACGTCGAGCTGCAGGACGATCCCGAATTCCTGCTCGAGCCACGGGCGGGTGCGCGTGTTGAGCAGGTCGAGCAGGTCGGGCAGCCGCTGGGCCAGCGCAGCCCCTTCCTTGTAGACCATGGGCGCCAGGATCAGCAGCAGGAGCAGCAGCAGCAGGCCCAGCGAGAAGATCACCAGCAGTACCGCGGCCGCCCGCGGAACCCGTCGGGCCGCCAGCCAGTTGACGGCCGGGTCGCAGACGTAGGCGAACACCGCGGCGACGACGAAGGGCGCGAGGATCGGTGCCAGAAGCCAGAGGACCCATAGCAGGACGATGGCGGCACCGAGCCAGCCAAGGGTCTGCATGCGGTTGGGGCGGCTGAGGTTCATTTCAGGTAAAATCGAGGGCTTTCAGGCGGGTCGCGCTACAACGGCAGACGCCGCCTTTTCGCGGCAAGACCGCCACTTTATCCGCTCGAGATACGCGGCTCAAGCCAGCCGGCGCGATCTCGGCCAACCCCGTAAGGATCGACTTTGAGCGCCAACACCCCCTCGCTCTCCTACCGTGACGCCGGCGTCGACATCGAGGCCGGCGACGCCCTCGTGGATCGCATCAAGCCGATGGCCCGGAAGACCATGCGGCCCGAAGTGCTCGGCAGCATCGGCGGTTTTGGCGCTCTGTTCGAACTGACGGGCAAGTACCGGGAGCCGGTGCTGGTGTCCGGTACCGACGGGGTCGGTACCAAGCTCAAGCTGGCCTTCCAGTTGAACAAACACGATACGGTCGGCCAGGATCTGGTGGCCATGAGCGTGAACGATATCCTGGTCCAGGGGGCGGAGCCGCTCTTCTTCCTCGACTACTTTGCGTGTGGGCGCCTGGACGTGGACACCGCGGCCAGCGTGGTGTCGGGCATCGCCCGTGGCTGCGAGCTGGCGGGCTGCGCGCTGATCGGGGGCGAGACGGCCGAGATGCCCGGCATGTATCCCGATGGCGAGTATGACCTGGCCGGATTCGCGGTCGGGGCCGTGGAGAAGTCCGAGATCATCGACGGCGGCCGAATTGCGCCGGGCGACGTGCTGCTGGGGCTGTCCTCCAGCGGCGCCCATTCGAATGGCTACTCGCTGATCCGCAAGATCATCGAGGTCACCAGGCCCAACCTCGATGGCGATTTTCACGGCCGTCCGCTGCGCGACGTCATCCTCGAGCCGACGCGCATCTACGTGAAGTCCATGCTCGCGCTGATGCAGGCCATGCCCGGCGTCGTGAAGGGCATGGCCCACATCACCGGCGGCGGCCTCACCGAGAATGTGCCCCGTATCCTGGCTGACCCTCTGTGCGCCCGGATCGATGCGGCCAGCTGGGAGCTGCCCTACCTGTTCCAGTGGCTGAAAGGGGCCGGCAACGTGGCTGCATCGGAAATGTACCGGGTGTTCAACTGCGGTATCGGCATGGTCGTCGTGGTGTCGGCTGCCGATGCGGACGCGGCTGCTGCCCATCTGCGTGCGAGCGGCGAGACCGTGACGGTGATCGGCGAGGTCACCGCGAGAGCCGACGGTGAGGCCCAGACGATAGTCACCTGAAGGTCCCGCAAGACCCTGAGATCTGCCCCAGACGCCCGGCCAGCGCCGGGCGTTTTCTTGTGGTCGGCCGAACCCGGGCGCATCATGCGCGGTCGAAGCTCGTCGACGGACGGGTACGCGCAATCCGGGGACGCAGGCGATGGCATCGAGCAAAATGGTGGTGGGGCTGTGTGCCGCCGGACTGGCGGTACTGGCGGCCTATGCCTACCAGGCTCAACGGGAGCCCCGCGGGCCCGCACCGGCACCTGGCGCGACGAGCACACCGGTGGCAGCGGCCGCACCCGCGGCGAAGCCGGTCGCGGTGGAGGTGGGCGAGGTGCGCCTGGTGGCGATGCCCGACGAGGTGTCGGCAGTCGGTACGCTGGCGTCCAGCCAGTCCGTGATGGTCCGTCCGGAAATCGCAGGTCGCGTCTCGGCGATCGGCTTCCGGGACGGCACGGAAGTGGGCAAGGGCGCCGTCATGGTGCGCCTCGACGACGCCACCCAGCGCGCCGAGCTTGCCCAGGCGCTGGCCTCCCTGGAGCTCGCCCGCTCCAATGCCACGCGCACCGAGGACCTTTTTCGCCGCAAGTTCGTCAGCGGGAGCGCCCGTGACCAGGCGAGCGCCAATCTCCGGGTGGCCGAAGCGGCCGTCGAGCTGGCCCGTGCCAGACTCCTGCGCAGCGAGATTCGTGCGCCCTTTACGGGCGTGGTCGGCATACGGCGGGTCAGTATCGGCGACTACGTCAAGGAGGGGGCCGATCTCGTCAATCTCGAGGATCTCTCGAGCCTCAAGGTGGACTTCCGGGTGCCGGAGTCCAACCTGGCCCAGATTCGCACCGGGCAGAGCGTGGGCGTGACCGTCGACGCCTATGAGGGGCGGAGCTTCGATGCGGTGGACGAGGCCATCGATCCCCAGGTGGACGCCCAGGGGCGGGCCCTGCTGCTGCGGGCCCGGATCGACAATCGCGAGCGGCTGCTGCGCCCGGGCCTCTTCGCCCGGGTCCGGCTGGTGCTGCAGGATCGCCCGTCGGTGGCTTCGATTCCGGAGGAGGCCCTGATCCCCACGGCCGAAGGGCAGTACGTATTCGTCGTCGACGAGGGGAAGGCGCGCCGCGTCGAGGTCACCACCGGGGCGCGGCGCCAGGCGCGGGTCGAGGTGCGCAGCGGACTCGCGTCGGGCATGCGGGTGGTCACGGCCGGACAGATCAAGCTGCGCGATGGGGCGGCGGTGTCGGTCGTCGAGCCGGCCGCGCCGTCCGTGGCGGGGCGCTAGACCGCCATGGTGCTGTCCGAGATCTGCATCCGGCGGCCGGTCTTCGCCACCGTGCTGTCGCTGGCCATCGTGTTGATCGGGCTGGTGTCATGGACGCGCCTGACCATCCGCGAGTATCCCAATATCGACGAACCCGTGGTGACGGTGCGCACCACCTATACCGGCGCCAGCCCCGACATCATCGAGTCCCAGGTCACCAAGCCCCTGGAGGATTCCCTGGCAGGGATCGAGGGCGTGGATGTGCTCTCCTCGATCAGCCGGCAGGAAGAGAGCCAGATCACCATCAAGTTCCGCCTCGAGCGGGATCCGGACGGTGCGGCCGCCGATGTGCGTGACCGCGTCTCGCGGGTGCGCAACAAGCTGCCGCAGGATGTCGAGGAGCCGGTCATCGCCAAGGTCGAGGCCGACGCCAACCCGATCATCTACCTGGCCTTCTCGTCCGACCGCCATTCGGCCCTCGAGGTGACTGACGTGGCGAGCCGGATCGTCAAGCCCCGCCTGCAGACCCTGCCGGGTGCGGCGGACGTGCGGGTGTTCGGCGAGCGCAAGTACTCGATGCGGATCTGGCTCGACCGGGAGCGTCTGGCGGCCTTCGGGCTCACGCCCCAGGAGGTCGAAAGCGCGCTGCGCAACCAGAACGTGGAGGTGCCGGCGGGCCGCATCGAGAGTGCCGACCGGGAGTTCTCGGTGGTGGCCCGAACCGATCTGAGCACACCGGCGCAATTCGAGGCCGTGGTCGTGCGTGCGCCCCAGACCGCCGACGGCTATCCGATCCGCATCCGCGACGTGGGCCGGGTCGAGATCGGTGCCGAGTCGGAGCGGACTTCGGCCCGCTTCAAGGGCCGGCCGGCGGTGGCCCTCGGCCTGATCAAGCAGAGCACCGCCAACCCGCTGACCCTGTCCCACGCGCTGCGGGCCGAGCTGCCCAACATCGTCTCCGACCTGCCAGAAGGCATGCGGGTGGACATTGCCAACGACTACACGGTCTTCATCGACCGTTCGATCAAGTCGGTGTTCACCACCATCGGCGAGGCGGTGGCGCTGGTGGCGGTGATCATCTTCGTGTTCCTGCGCAACTGGCGGGCCATGCTGATCCCGATGGTGACGATTCCGGTGTCGCTGATCGGCGCCTTCGGCCTGATGCTGGCCTTCGGTTTCTCGATCAACACCCTGACGCTGCTGGCCCTGGTGCTGGCGGTCGGGATGGTCGTGGACGACGCCATCGTCGTGCTCGAGAACATCTATCGCCACATCGAGGAGGGCATGCCGCGGGTCCAGGCGGCCCTGCAGGGGGCCCGCGAGATCGGCTTCGCGGTGGTGGCGATGACCATCACCCTGGCGGCCGTCTATGCCCCGGTGGCCTTCATGACCGGTCGCACGGGCAAGCTGTTCACCGAGTTTGCCCTGACCCTGGCGGGCGCGGTGATCGTGTCCGGATTCGTGGCCCTGACCCTGTCGCCGATGATGTGCTCGGTGATGCTGCGCCACCAGCCCCGTCACGGCTGGCTCTACAACGCGGTCGAGACCTTCTTCTCCGGCCTCAGCCGGGGCTACCGGCGTGCGCTGGGATTTGCGCTGCGCGCCCGCTGGCTGGTGATGCTGGTGTTCTGTGCGGTGGCGGGCAGCTCGTGGCTGCTGCTGGGTCTCCTCAAGACCGAGCTGTCGCCCGTCGAGGACCGGGGCTTCATCATCGGCGTGTTTTCCGGCCCCGAGGGCGCCACCATCGAATACGTGGACCGCTATGCGCGCCAGCTCGAGACGATTTTCGCTGCGACGCCGACCGTCACCCGCTACTTCGTCGTGTCGGGCAGCCCGACCGTGTCCCAGGGGATCTCCTTCGGCGGCCTCTCGGACTGGGACGAGCGATCGATCCGCTCGACCCAGCTGGCCAAGCAGCTGTTTCCGCAGTTTGCCGCGGTGCCCGGCATCCTGGCCTTCCCGGTCACGCCGCCCTCCCTCGGCCAGAGCGCCCGCAATCGCCCGATCAACTTCGTGATCGTGACCTCGGCCAGCTATCAGGAGCTGCAGGCCGTCACCGATCGAATGCTCGACGAGATCGCCGGGAACCCCGGTCTGGTGGCCGTGGATACCGACCTGAAGCTCACCAAGCCCGAACTGGCCGTGCGCATCGACCGCGACAAGGCCACCGACCTCGGGGTGTCGGTCGAGACCGTGGGGCGGACCCTCGAGACCATGCTGGGCGGGCGCCAGGTGACCCGTTTCAAGCGCGATGCGGAGCAGTACGAGGTGATCGTCCAGGTGGCCCCCAGCGACCGACGCGATCCGCGCGACATCCGCGACATCTTCGTGCGCAGCCGCGACGGCGCCATGCTGCCCCTGGCCAGCCTGCTGAAGGTGGACGAGACCGTCGCGCCGCGCGAGCTGAACCACTTCGCCCAGCGCCGGGCAGTGACGATCACCGCCAACCTGGCGCCGGAATACACCATGGGCGAGGCCATCGCCTTCCTGGAGTCGGCGGCCGGCAGGATCCTGCCGCCCGGCTACGCGGTCGATTACAACGGCCAGACGCGCGAGTTCAAGACCACTTCGGCGGGCCTGGCGCTGACCTTCGTGCTGGCGCTGGCC
>JAGRFX010000126.1 GCA_020445805.1 Rhodocyclaceae bacterium | reverse complement strand
CCGGTGTTCCAGGTGCGCCACGGCGCCGGATCGGTCCGGTCGTCGAAGGCGTCCACGAGGCGATCGGCCGCCAGGGCCATGCCCGGGGCCAGCAGCCAGGTCAGCAGGCACAGGAGCCGGCGGGCCAGCGGGCCTCGTAGGTCGTTGAGTGAGAGACGGCGGGCCGCCCGGCGCGGGTTGGGATACGTCATGACATCGACTCCAGCAAAGCTTCGTACGAGGGATCGAAGAATCGGCTCGGAACGCGCCGGAATGACGGTGACGCCCAACCTTTCGAGGCAGCCGGCCGGCCATGGCGTCTCCGCGCTTTAGGCCCTGGCTTTGCGTCCCGCGGTTTCCTGCGGTTTGCCCATTTCTCGAACCCGACGGCTGCCACATGTGCAGCCTGTCTGGGGCAAGACTTCGGCATGACCTACTCGCGCTTGAGTGCCATGCCATCGCCATCTGACCAGCGGCATGCGCTGGCCCGGACTAAGAATAGCAACATCCATTCCCGGCAGATTGTGAATGTAATGACTTGTTATATTGCTGTTTTTCATGATTATTCGGGCACACATTCCGACAAGGCCTATCGTCACCCGACGCCAGAATCGAGAGATATTTTCATATTCTGGAAGCATTCTCCCGACGGGCGGACAGGTTTGTCGCCACATGACGACACCCCCATCGATCATGACTTTGGTCTAGGACAATGTTTTGCATCTCCCGGATCGGGCGCGGCGTAGCATCCGAGTCGTGTTCCCGTGCCAGCCGCCCCCCCACCAGAGGAGATCGACATGCCAAAGCCCGTTCCGTCCCTCGCGATGGCCCTGCTGACGGCCACGTCCGTCACACCGGTCATTGCAGCCAGCGCAGCCCAGCCCCCTGCCGGCTTCGTCGGCGAATTCTGGGACGTCGCGAGTGTCTCCAATCTCGATGCCGCGCTGGATGTCATGGGCCGCCTCGCGCCCACCGCGACCTTCGTGGCGTCCGCCCTCGACTACCCGGGCGGCGCGGCCAGCATCGTCAGCGATGCCACCCGCCTCGACGCATTCCTGGGTCTCGATGCGGCCACGCTGAGCGGCGCAGGCGAGCGCGGGCTCGAGGGTTCGATATTCCGCTTCAGCGGCATGATCGACCTGGGCGCCGGGGTACATGAATTCGCGGTCGGCTCGGACGACGGCTTCCAGCTCCGCATCGGCGGCGACGTGGTCGGCGTCTTCGCCGACCAGCGCGCCTTCGCCACCACCGTGTTCTCGGCTTCGCTGGCCGATGGCCCCCAGCCCTTCGAACTGGTCTACTTCGAAAACTTCGGCGTCACCGGCGTCGACCTGCGGATCGATGGTGCACTGGCCGATCGCGCCATCCTGGCCGTGAGCCCGGTGCCAGAGCCAGTGCAACTGCCCCTCTATCTGGCCGGCCTGGCCATCCTGGGACGCTCTGCCCGGCGCCGGCAGCGCTGACCGACGACGGAATCGGCGGCATGGCAGGGCCGGCACCCTGCGTCTGGAGGTACCACCGGCCGCCCGCCATGGTCGCCTCGCCGCAATCAACGTGGTGTCGGTGAGCATCGCCAGGTGGTAGCGTTGGGGTTCCACGCCGCCTGGCGCGAGGGAGTCGATCGATGCCCAACCCGACACACGCTTTCCACTGCTGGCGCTGGCTGCCCCTGGCCGCCCTCCTGTCCGTCCTGGCAGGCTGTGCGTCGCCCCCCGCCACGGCCCCGGTCGCGGCCCCACCATCAGGCCCGCTGACGGGTTGGCGCACCGGCCAGGCCGCCTATACGGGTGGCGTGGTCGCGGCGTCGCATCCCCTCGCGGCCGAGGCCGGCCGGGCGGTCCTGGCCGCCGGCGGCAACGCCGTCGACGCCGCCGCGGCGATCCACTTCGCGCTCAACGTGGTCGAGCCCCAGTCCTCCGGAATCGGCGGCGGTGGCTTCATGCTGCTGCGCCTCGCCGCCGGCGGGCGAACCCTGATTCTCGACTCCCGGGAGACCGCCCCGGCGCTGGCCACCCCCGACATGTTCGGGCAGATGGACTTTCAGCAGGCCTCCACCAGCGGCCTGTCGGTCGGTGTGCCGGGGGCGGTTGCCGGACTCGAGCATGCGCTTCGCCACTGGGGCACGATGTCGCTGGCCCAGACACTCCAGCCGGCGATCCGCCTCGCGCGCGACGGGTTTGCCGTCAATGCCGACCTGGCGGCCCGCTCGGCCAGCCCCCGCGCGGCGCTCCAGCCAGAGACGACGGCACGATTCCGCCTGCCGGACGGCAGCCCCCTGCCCGTGGGGCACCGGCTGGTGCAGCCCGAGCTGGCCCACACCTTCGAGCTGCTGGCCCGCCACGGAAGCGCGGTCTTCTACCGGGGCGAGATCGCCGACGCGATCGTCACCGCCCAGCAGCGAAGCCTCATCGGCCCGGCGGGCGTCGGCCGCATGACCCGCGACGACCTGGCGCGCTACGCGCCGGCCGTGCGCGAGCCCGTGGTCGGCACCTACCGCGGATACGAGATCCACTCGATGCCGCCCCCCTCCTCGGGCGGCCTGTCATTGCTCATGATGCTGAAGCTGCTGGAACCCTACCCGCTCGGCGGATCCGGCGATGGCTGGGGCTTCGGCGGCCGCAACACCCTGCACGTGATGGCCGAGGCAATGCGCCTGACCTTTGCCGATCGGGCAGTCTGGATGGGCGACGCCGACGATGCCCCGGTGCCCACCGAGGCCCTCCTGTCGCCCTGCCACATCGCGCGGCGCGCCCCGCGCATCGATCTCGGCCGCCGCATGGACACGCCCCCGGCGGAAGACCCGAGGCCCTGCCTGGCGGGCCTCACCGAGGGCGCGGGCCTGTCGGGCACCACGGGCCCGGAGGGGCGGAACACCACCCACTTCAGCGTCGTGGACCGCTGGGGCAACCTGGTCAGCTTCACGTCCACCATCGAGAGCGCCTGGGGCTCGGGCATCCTGGTGCCCGGCTACGGGTTCCTGCTCAACAACGAGCTGACCGATTTCAATCTGCGCCCCCGTCGTGATGCAGCGACAGGGGACCCGGGCATCAACGACGTGGCGCCGGGCAAGCGGCCGCGATCCTCGATGGCACCCACGCTGATCCTGCGCGACGGCCATCCGCTGGTCGCCTACGGCTCACCGGGCGGATCGACGATCATCAATTCGGTGCTGAATACCACCCTGAACCTGATCGACCACCGCATGGACATCGACACGGCAATTCGCTCGCCCCGCTTCTCGGTCACGACGGCCGAAGGCATGATCAGTTGCGAGCCCGGCCTGCCCGCGGCCTCGATCGACAGCCTGGCCAGGATGGGTCATCGCTTCCCGCCCGGCGCGGATCCGTGCCGGGCAGAAATCGGATCCGTCCAGGCGGTCATCCTGGACCCCGGCAGCGGACGACAATCGGGCGGCGCCGATCCGCGGCGCGAAGGAACCGTGTATGGACTGCCCTGAAGCCCGACGACCCCGGGAGCAACACGAGGAGAGACGCCATGGAACATCATCCGGCCAGTGACCGCAGCTGGGCAGCCACCCCCTTCGAGGGCATCGAGCGGGCCCTCTTCCGCAACCACGCGAACGGCGGTCGATCCTCCCTCGTCCGCCTTCAGGCCGGGGCCGCCTTTCCACGGCACCGACACGGGGGTACCGAGGAGGTCCTGGTGCTGAGCGGCGAAGTGGAGATCGGCGGAGCCCGGCTGCGTGCCGGCGACTACCTCTACACCACGCCCGGCGAGGAACATGGGGTGCAGGCGCTGAGCGACGCGGTGATCTTCGTGTCCTCCCAGGGGCCGACGCCCCTCGTCGGGGGCGACGCATGATCCCGACCACAGACTGGCTGTTGTTCGCGGGCGCGGCGCTGGTGATGGTCCTGACGCCGGGTCCCAACATGGTGTACCTGGTGGCGCGCACCGTCAGCCAGGGACGCGGCGCCGGCATGATGTCGCTGGCCGGCGTCATTGCGGGTTTCGGATTCCACATGCTGGCGACCGCCTTCGGCCTCACCGCCATGCTGATGGCCGTGCCCGTGGCTTATGACGCAGTCCGGCTGGCGGGCGCAGCCTATCTGCTGTGGCTCGCCTGGCAGAGCTTTTCGAGCCAGGGCGCGTCACCCTTCGCGTCGGTCTCGCTCCCCCCACAGGGTCGCCTGCGGCTCTTC
Organism: Rhodocyclaceae bacterium; assembly: GCA_020445805.1. Lineage (GTDB taxonomy): Bacteria > Pseudomonadota > Gammaproteobacteria > Burkholderiales > Rhodocyclaceae > Cognatazoarcus. Next base: position 8,384 of record JAGRFX010000126.1, on the reverse strand, counting down.
ACCGCCGGTTTCCTGACCAACCTCCTGAACCCGAAGATCGCCGTCTTCTACCTGTCGATCTTCCCCTTGTTCGTGTCACCGGAGCGGGGCTCGGTGCTGGCCCAGTGCGTCCTGCTCGGACTGACGCAGATCGCAGTGAGCTTCGCGGTGAACACGGGCATCGTGTGTGCCGCCGGCGAGATGAGCCGCTTCTTCCGCGGGCGCCCGCGCTGGATGGCCCTGCAGCGCTGGCTCACCGGCACGGTGCTGGCAGCCCTGGCGCTCCGGATGGCGGTGGATGAGCGCCGCTAGCACAGATGCGGGCGACGACATTGGCATCGCGACTTGTGCGCCGCACCAAGAGTCTGCTATCTAGACACCTGACGAACACGATGGAGTGCCAGATCCGATGGCAAAGGGAATGATCCTGGCGGCGGGCCAGGGCACGCGCGTGCGCCCGCTGACCTCGCAGCTGCCAAAGCCGATGGTGCCCATCCTGGGCAAGCCGGTCATGGAATACCTGGTCGAGCACCTGGCCCGTTTCGGCGTGCGCGAGATCATGGTCAACGTGGCCTTCAACCACTGGAAGATCGAGAACTACTTCGGCGACGGGCGTCGCTGGGGCGTCAATCTCGGTTACTCCTACGAGGGGGCCCGCGAACACGGCGAACTGGTCCCCAAGCCGGTCGGCTCGGCGGGCGCCCTGCGCAAGATCCAGGACTTCGGTGGCTTCTTCGACGAGACCACGATCGTGCTCTGCGGCGACGCCATCGTGGACCTGGACATCGGCGCTGCGCTTCACGAGCACCGGACGAAACAGGCCCTCGCCAGCATCGTGACGCTCAATGTGGACCGCCAGGACGTCAAGAACTACGGCGTGGTCGTGACCGACGACAGCGGTCGCATCCGCTCCTTCCAGGAGAAGCCGGCGCCGGAGGACGCGCTGTCCACCCTCGCCAGCACCGGGATCTACATCTTCGAGCCGGGCGTCATCGAGCGGATCCCCAAGGGCCAGGCCTTCGACATCGGCTCGGACCTGTTCCCGAAGCTCGTGGCCGAAGACGTGCCCTTCTTCGCCCAGACGCGCTTCTTCAACTGGATCGACATTGGCCGCCTGGCCGACTACTGGGAGGTTTCCCAGCGGGTCCTGCGGGGCGAGGTCGCGCAGATGGACATGCCCGGCAAGGAAGTCCGGCCCGGCGTGTGGGTGGGGCTGAACACCTCGATCGCCTGGAACAGCGTCCAGATCACGGGACCGGTCTATGTGGGCTCGGGGGTGCGGATCGATCCCGGGGTCTCGATCGTCGGTCCCAGCTGGATCGGCCATGGCAGCCACCTCCGGACCGGCGCCAAGATCGAGCGCTGCATCCTGCAGGAGTACACCCGGATCGGTGAAAGCCAGCGCATGACGGAGATGATCGTCTCGCCGCAATACTGCGTGCAGCGGGACGGCACCGCGCACTATCTGGGCGAGGACGACTGCCCCTACCGCTGGGGCGACGCCCGCGGCTGATCGGGGGGCACAGCGGGGACGGGTGCGCGCCAGCGGATCCGGCCCCGTCCCTGGCGAACGAGCCATTCGCGCATGCGCGCGGCGGTGAGGTCGATGCCGGCGCCCCCGTCGCCGAATACGAAGCGGGCGGCGCGGCGACTTTCAAGCCCCAGCGCCAGGGTGTTGATCCCCACCAGCAGGGGCTCGCCATCGGCGCCCACGAGGAAGGCCGGCGAACCGGAGTCCCCCTGCGCCACCATGGTCTCGCGCCCATTGCCGAGGCTCGGCCCACCGAGGGGCCCATCGCCCTCCGGACCGTCGAAGTCATAGACATAGAAGGCGCCGGATCCGTCGGCGCCCGGGAGTCGCCTGGGCAGGCCATCCACCACGTTCTCGCCGTGGCGGCGCGTGGTCGGCGAACGCATCCCCTCCGGCCCCTGGTCGCCCGGGCCCGATCGCCCGTAGCCGACCAGGGCGATGACCTCGCCGACCGCCAGCCGGGCATCGCTGAGGGCATAGCGCCGGACCCCGCGCGGCAGGCTCTCGGCCAGCTCGAGCACGGCCACGTCGTCATAGGGAAAGGCGAAGCCGGGATGCAGGCGGATCGACGCCACCGCGCTCGTCGTGCGCCCATCGGCCGAGCGCGTCACGAAGCGGACCTTGCCAGGCGCCTTGCGGACGCCCGCCACCACATGCGCCGCCGTCAGTACGAGGCGGTCCCCGACGGCCACCCCCGTGAACACGCCCCCAGGGGTCAGCACGGCCCCCACGCCGCTCCAGCGCGAACGGCCCGCGTCGTGGTCGATGCGGGCGTCCGCCGAATCGGGCGGCGCCCCCGCCATCATGGCAAACACCGGAAACGCCAGCGCCGCGTGCAGGGCAATCGCCCATCCCGTCAGGGTGCGACACATGCCTCGGACAGCGCAGTCGACGCCCCTAAAGCCGATGTCGCCCGGACCGTTAACTCCGGGGTCATCGCGGTGCCTGGGCAATGCCCTGACCGGGGCCGCACACTTTGATAGGACAGGAATCATGAAGATCGGAGCGCTCACCACCACCTTGGCCCTTTGCACCGGCGTGTTCCTCGCCATGCCGGCGTCCGCAGCCGAAGACTACATTACCGATGCCGATCGCATCGTCAAGGAAGCCGACTGGAATGCGATGGAGACGGTGGCCGTCGTGTTCGAGGACAATCACTACACGCCGGAAAGGATCGCCTTCAAGGCCGGCGTACCCTACAAGCTGGAACTCAAGAACGAGGCGGACAAGCACCACTACTTCACCGCGCCGGAATTCTTCCGCGCCATCGCCACCCGCAAGGCCATGGTGAATGGCCAGGCCGAGATCAAGGCACCCTACTTCAAGGCGGTCGAGGTTCTCAAGGAGGGCGGCCAGCTCGATCTGTACTTCGTGCCCGTGACCAAGGGCACCTACCCGGTCTACTGCACGATCGACGATCACCGCGAGAAGGGCATGGAAGGCAGCATCGTCGTCGAATGAAGCGGCCGCGCCTCGCCTGCCGCATCGCGCTGGTGGCTTCCCTGAGCCTGAGCGCCCTGTCGATGGCGGCCGAACCGCAGGTGGTGCCGGTCGCCCGCCTGGCGTCCGCGCCGGCAGTGGACGGCCGGCTGACGGAGTGGAGCGCCGGCGGCTGGGTGGAGATCCCGATCGCGCCGACCGTCAAGCGCGAGGACCGCGCCTCGCTGGGCCTCGGCAACGAGGACCACAACGCGGTCGGCGAGATCCGCGTGAAACTGCAGATGGGCGTCCATGAGGGGCGCATCTACGTTGCTGTCCGCTGGCCCGACGACGCGCCCGACACCGACCTCGATGTCTGGCAGTGGAACGGACGGCGATACTCGCGCCTGCGCCGCTACGACGACATGTTCGCCATGCGCTTTGCCCTGGCAGGCGACTACGACCGGAGCATGCTGTCCGGCAAGAATTACGAGACCGACCTGTGGGAGTGGTCCGCCAGCCGAAGCCAGCTGGCCGGCTTCGCCGAGGATTTCCGGCAGGTCATCTCGACACGGATCATCGAGAATGCCGCCGAATACTCGGTCAACGGCGTCGGCACCGTGTATATCAAGAAGTACCGGGACGAAGGCAACTACCCGTTCAAGACTGTCCGCCCCCCCAAGGAGCAGGGGGCGGAGCGCCTCATCGCCGTCGAGCTCAATGGGGCACCCGACGGCAGCTACGCCGATGTCGCGGCCCAGGGCACGTGGGCCGACGGCCACTGGCAATTGGAGCTGTCCCGCAAGCTGGTGACCGGCAACAGCGACGACGTGGCGATTCCGGCCGGCGGCACGATCACCGGCCAGATCGCGGTGTTCAACCACGCCGCAGACGAAAACAAGTCCGTGTCCGAGCCCCTGCGCTTCGACCTCTCGGGCGTTCCCCTCAAGTAAGCGCTTCGGCCGCCACCGTGACCCGGTTGCGGCCGTTCTGCTTCGCCAGGTAGAGGGCCTTGTCCGCCGCCACCAGCAAGGCCTCCGGCGAGTCGGCATCGACGGTCTCGGTGCAGGCAACGCCGATGCTGACCGTGACCTGGAGGCCTTCGCCGATCCGCAGCCCCGCCACATCGCGCCGCAGGCGATCGGCGACGGGGCCGGCATCGCCGCTGTGCAGGCCGGGCAGCACGGCGACGAACTCCTCCCCGCCGTAACGGCCCAGCACATCGTAGATCCGCAAGGTCTCGCGCGTGACGCGGCCGACCGCCCGCAGCACCTGATCGCCCATGTCGTGCCCATGGGTGTCGTTGAAGCGCTTGAAGTGATCCACATCGAAGATCATCACGGCCAGCGGCTGCCCATTCGCCCGCACGCGATCGAACTCTTCGGCGAAACGCTCGTCCAGGTGACGTCGGTTGTACAGCCCGGTCAGGTCGTCGGTGCGCGCCATGCGGGACAGCCGCATCCGCATGCGGTGCTCCTCGTCGATGTCGCGGATCAGGGCCGCCGAACCGATGACCGCGCCGTCGCCATCGCAGATCGTGGCGGCACTCACGGCCAGGCGGCGCCCGTAGTACTCGAGCTCCACCTGCCCCTGGTCCTGTTCCCCCGCCAGGAGGCTGTGGATCACCGACGGGTCGTCCACGATCATCTCGAAGCCGTCCTGGCGAATCTGCGCCACCGACTTGTTCAGGACCTCTTCCGCGGCCGGGTTGACCAGCACCACGTCGCCGGCCCGATCGGTGACGATCACCGCCTCCCGGGCAGCGAGCAGGATGGTGGTCAGCTTGTCCTGCTCCGAGAGCAGGCTCAGGTAGTTGGCCTTGAGCCGCTCGCGCATCAGGTTGAAGTTGTTGGCCATCTGGCCGATCTCGTCCTGCGATTCGACCGGTACGCCGTGATCCCAGTCGCCGGCCGAGACACGTCGCATGGCACTGGTCACGCCCTCGATCGGCCCGAAAAGGGTCTTGCCGAGGAAGTAGCCGGTGCCGAGCATGGTGAGCCCGAGGGCAAGCGCCAGCCCGAAGAAAGCCCGGATCCGTGCGCTGATCATGTCCTGCTCGACCTGTAGCTGGGAGGTCTCCATGACCACGACGCCGCGCACGCGCTCGCCCTGCACGTGGCAACGCGTGCACACCTCGCGCGAGAAGATCGGATCCATGAAGACCGACAGTCGCTCGCCCTTCGGCCCCCAGCGCGTGAGCTGCTGGGCCTCCTGGCCACTGACCGCGGCGCGGAACGGCGCGCTGTCCGCCTCGGGGATCCGCTCCCTGACCGGCTCCGCGTCGCTGTTCGGTGCGAAGACAACCCCGCCCAGCTCCGCATTCACGGCATTGATCGTTTCGTTGTCGCGAAACGCGGGTCGGCCGTCATTGCGCACGATCAGAAAGCGCGTGGCCCCCCCGACCCGGGCCAGCCGGCGGTTGAACTCCGCCGCCACCTCGGCATGCCCGCCTTCCATGATCGACTCCAGGCTCGAGCCGACGGCATCGGTCACCTTGTGCAGCGCGCGCTCGTTCTCGGCCAGGATCGCGTTCTCGGCCTGATGGACGTAGAACACCGCCGTTGCCACCAGACCGACGAGGACACTGAGCGACAGCCCGAACAGGAGCCGGAAGCGCAGCCGGTGCGTGAGCGTCAGCTGCTCGCGGTCGGCCTCATTGCCCAGCGGCTTCATCTGCCTTGCCCTCGGCCAGCCGGACCTGGTTGCGACCATTCCGCTTGGCCACGTAGAGCGCACCATCGGCCAGTTCGATCAGCTCCTGGGGACTGCCGGCCGCCATCTCGGGCACGCAGGCGACGCCGATGGAGATCGTGACCTTCAGGCCATCCACCTCCGCCCCCTCGATGGCCTGGCGAATCCGCTCCGCCACCGCCAGTGCGCCGCCGCTGGGGGTGCCCGGCAGAATGCCGAGGAACTCCTCGCCCCCATAGCGGCAGGCCACGTCGTGGCGGCGCAGACCATCATGGAAGAGCCGCGCGACCGTCTGCAGCACGCGATCGCCCTGGTCGTGGCCGTGGGTGTCGTTGAATTTCTTGAAGTGGTCCACGTCGAACATCAGCACCGAGAGCGGCTCGTGGGTGCGCAGCGCCCGATGCCATTCGGTCTCCAGGGTGGCGTCGAGATGGCGGCGATTGAAGAGGCCGGTGAGCCCGTCGGTGGTCGACAGGCGGCGAAGCTCCTCCTCCAGCCGCTTTTCCTCAGTGACGTCGCGCAGCAGCGCGGCCGAGCCCACCACATGACCCTCGGACGCATGGATCGTCGAGGCAAACACCTGCAGCACCCGGTCGCCGAAGGCCACGGTCTCGGGGCCCTGGGCATCCGAACTGGCAAGCCAGTCACGCATCTGCTCCGGATTGTCGAGAATGCCCTCGAGCCCGTCGGCCACGATCCGGTCGGCGCTCTTGCCAAGCAGGCGCTCGGCGGCCGGATTGACGAGGACCACCCGCCCCTCGCCATCGGTCAGCACGATGCCCTCGCCGGCACTGCGGATGATTGTGGTGAGCTTGTCCTGCTCGCGCCGGAGGCCATCGTAGGTGGTGCGCAATTCCGAGGTCATGACATTGAAGCTCTGGGCCATCCGGCCCAGCTCGTCGCCGCTGCTGATCGGTACGTCGTAGTTCAGGTCGCCGGTGCTGGCCCGCGACATGGCCTTGGTGACCTGCTCGATCGGCTTCACGACGGAGCGGCCCATCATGTAGCCGGTCAGCAGCATGGTCCCCATCAGGGCCAGGGCCAGGACCAGCAGCGAGTCATGGCGCGCCTGCAGGATGTCCCGCTGGACCTGGGCCAGGGAGGTGGTCAGCTTGAGCACGCCGCGCACCGGCCGGGCGCTGCCGTGACACTTGTGGCACGGGTCCTGGTTGAGGATCGGCGAGAGGAAGGTGAGGGTCTGCTCGCCCGATTCGTCCACGCCATACACGGTGACGATCTGGCGCGTCTCGAGCACCTTGCGCAGGGCCTCGTCGTTTTCGTCGAGGATGCGCACCACCTGCTCGGATTCGCGCGGCAGGAAGGTCTCCTCGCCGCGCCGCTCGTTCACCTCTTCGATGGTGCTGTTGTCACGAAAGGCTTCCACGCCGGTGATCCGCAGGACCCGGAAGTCATCGATCTCCGGGACCCGCTTGAGCCGGTCCGCGTAGCCCTGCGCAATGTCCGCCGAGCCGGCAAGCATGACGCTCTGGAGCCCCTCGATCACGCTTTCGGTGAGCTTGCGCATGGTCCGTTCGTTCTGGGCCAGAACGGACCGTTCCTGATGGGTGGTGTAGAAGGTCGCGGTCGCGACGAGGCCGGCAGCCACGGCAACGCCGACCACCACCATGATCTTGTAGCGAATCCGTCCGAATAGCTTCTTGATGACTGCCTGCCCCCGAATGACGCCTTGCGCGCGTACGCGACCTGGGGAAATAACGAACCGGGGACGCTCGTCTTTAGGGCAAAAGTAGTATCTAGGCGGTGGGTTTCCCTTGCCCCGTCGGGCCATTCCCCAGAAGCGGCTGCGCCAGGAAGAAGGCCGTGATGCTCTTGCCGTCGGTGATCCGCCCGTCCCGGGCAGCGGCCACGAACTCATCCACAGCCAGGGCGTCGAGCTCGAGAAACTCCCCCTCGTCGAGGCGTTGGCCGACCGCCGTCAGGCCCGAGGCGAGGAAGACCTCGATCCGCTCGTCCGAGTAACCAATGCACGGGTGCATGACCCCCAGGTAACGCCAGTGCTCAGCCCGGAAACCGGCCTCCTCTTCAAGCTCGCGCCGCGCGCAGGCCTCGATCGATTCGCCCGGATCGATCTTGCCGGCAGGGAACTCGACGAACACACGCCCGAGGGGGTAGCGAAACTGGTGCTCCACCAGCAGGCGGCCATCGGGCAGCACGGGCACGACCACCACCGCGCCCGGGTGTCGCACGTATTCGCGCCCCACCTCGCTGCCATCGGGCGCACGGACCCGATCCCGGGAGATCTTGAGAAACAGCCCCTGGTAGGTCGTCTCGCTCTCCAGGGTGGTCTCCTGCAGGCGGGCGTCATGCTGGCCGGTCGAAAAGCTCATGGGGTCTCCTGAAATGCATGAAGCCGGCACGGGGCCGGCTTCATCGGTACGCGATCAGCGGGTCGGGATCAGAACGATGCCGCCAGGGCCCGCGCGCAGCCTTCGATCAGGGTGGTCGGCATCAGGCCGAGCACCGCGATCGCAACACCGTTGGCGGACAGCAGCAGCTTGAGGTCCGTACCGCCCTGGATCGGGCCGGTCTCGGCCGGCTCGTCGAAGTACATCACCTTGACGACGCGCAGGTAGTAGAACGCACCCACCAGCGACATCAGCACCGCAATCACGGCCACCCAGACATAGCCCGCCTGGACGACGGCGGCCAGCACCGCCAGCTTGGCGAAGAAGCCGATGAAGAACGGCACGCCCGCCATCGAGAACATGACGAACAGCATCATCAGGGCGAACCAGGGGCTGCG
>JAGRFX010000125.1 GCA_020445805.1 Rhodocyclaceae bacterium | reverse complement strand
CATCATCTGCAAACTCCCGAACAGATCGCCACCGCCTCGACCCCCTCGGTCAGCCCCCTGCGCTTTCCGCCGAAAGACCTCTTTGCCGCCCGTGCGCAGCGGCTCCGCCAGCTGGCCGCCGGCCATGCGATGGGCGACTTCCTGAACTTCTCCGCTGCGCTCGCCGACGCGCAGCAGACCGTCCTCTCCGGCTATGCGGCCCAGCGGCCGGACGAGTCCATCCTCGAACGCAGCAGGCGCCACGGCATGCCCCCCCTCGACGCGGAGGGCGCTGCGCCGGAGGCCGGCTGGCGGGCGCGCCTGTTCGCCCTTCTCGATGCGCTACAACCCCTCGCCCCGTCCGCCGTGCTCGCGCCGATCGCACGGCTCAGGGCCCTCGAAGCGGCGACGCTCGCCGACGAGGCGCGGGCCATCCTTCAGCTCGACAACGGGCCCCTCGATTTCGCCAGCGCGCCTCTGCTCGCGGCGGCATTGCAGGTCGAATGGACGGCACGGGCGCTGACGCTCAAAGCGGCCGATTTCACGATCGGCATGGAAACCAGCCTCTGCCCGGTGTGCGGCAGTCACCCCGTGGCCTCCACCGTGCGGATCGGCGACGCGGGACATGGCATTCGCTACGCCCAGTGCAGCCTGTGTGCCTGCGAGTGGCACGTCACGCGGGTCAAGTGCGTTCCCTGCATGGACACGCGCGACATCCACACCCTGTCCCTGGAAACCACCGACGGCGAACAGCACCATCCTGGCGTCAAGGTGGAGATCTGCGGCAGTTGCCATTCGAGCCTCAAGCTCATGTCGATGGAGAAGGATCCCCTGGTTGATCCCTTCGCGGACGATCTCGCCACCCTGTCGCTCGACCTGCTGGCAGACGACGAGGGCTTCCACCGCGCCGGCCGCAACCTGTTCCTGTTTACCCCCTGATCCCTGCCACCTGCGCCGGCCCCCGGCCGGCCACAGACGGAGAGTGCGATGGCGTCCTTGGTCCAAGGCACCACCGAAAACCCCTACCGGGCCCTGCCCGCCCTCGACCGGCTGATGGCGGACGCGCCCCAGCTCATCGAGCAGTACGGGCGGCAGCCGGCCACGGCCGCGCTGCGTGAAGCCCTCTCGGATGCCCGCCTGCGGATCGCCGAAGGTCGTGGCGCCCCCGCGTCGGCGGAGCTGCTCGCACAGGCAGGCGCCACGCTGGCGCGGCAGACCAGGCCCCGCCTGCAGCCGGTGTTCAATCTCACCGGCACCGTGCTCCACACCAACCTCGGCCGCGCGACCCTGCCCGAGGCGGCGATCGTTGCCATGGTGGAGGCTGCCCGCCACCCGTGTGCCCTTGAATACGACGTAAGCAATGGTGGCCGTGGCGATCGGGATTCGCTGGTCGAAGACCTGCTGCGCGAGCTCACCGGCGCCGAGGCTGCTACGGTCGTCAACAACAACGCGGCGGCCGTCTTCCTGTTGCTGAACAGCCTCGCCAGCCGCAAGGAGGTCGTGGTCTCGCGCGGAGAGCTGGTCGAGATCGGCGGCGCCTTCCGGGTGCCGGACATCATGAAGCGCGCCGGCGCCCGCCTGGTGGAGGTCGGCTGCACCAACCGCACCCATGCCCGCGACTATCGGGAAGCCATTGGCCCGCGCACCGGCCTGCTCATGAAGGTTCACACCAGCAACTACGCCGTGCAGGGTTTCACCGCCAGCGTATCCCAGGGAGAGATCGCCGCCATCGCTCACGAGGCCGGGCTGCCCTTCGTCGAGGACCTGGGCAGCGGAACGCTGACGGACCTCGAACTTTGGGGCCTGCCCCATGAGCCAACCCCCCGCGAGGCCATCGCGGCTGGCGCCGACCTGGTGAGCTTCAGTGGCGACAAGCTGCTTGGAGGGCCTCAGGCGGGCATCGTCGTCGGGCGCCGCGAACTGGTCGCCAAGCTCAAGAAGAATCCCCTCAAGCGTGCCCTGCGGGTCGGCAAGATCACCCTCGCCGCCCTCGAGGCCGTGCTGCACCTGTACCGGGATCCGGATCGGCTGCCCGATCGCCTCGAGGCCCTGCGGCTCCTGACCCGCAGCCAGTCCGACGTCCTCGCCCAGGCGGAGCGCCTCCTGCCCGCGGCCCGCGCCTCGGTCGCGACGCGTCCCCTGACCGTCGCGGTCGAGCCCCTCAGCTCGCAGATCGGCTCCGGCAGCCTGCCGGTCGACCGCCTTCCCTCGGCCGGCCTGGTCTTCCGCCCCCAGCGCAAGGGCAGCGCCCTCAACCGGCTGGAGGCTGCCCTGCGCGGCTTGCCGTGGCCGGTCATCGGGCATATCGCGGACAACGCCCTTCGCCTCGACCTGCGCTGCCTCCGCGCCGAGGACGAGGCCCGTTTCGTCGCCCAGCTCCCGACCCTGGCCGACTGACCCATGCTGATCGGAACGGCCGGCCACATCGACCACGGCAAGACGACGCTGCTGCGCGCCCTGACCGGCATCGACGCCGATCGCCTGCCCGAGGAGAAGCAGCGCGGCATCACCATTGAGCTGGGCTATGCCTATGCCCCGACCGCCGACGGGCAGCACCTGCTCGCTTTCATCGACGTGCCGGGGCACGAGAAATTCGTCCCCACCATGCTGACCGGCGCGGCCGGGATCGACTACGCCCTGCTGGTGGTCGCCGCCGACGACGGCGTGATGCCTCAGACACGGGAGCACCTCGCCATCCTCTCCCTGCTGGGCATCACCCGGGGCGTGGTCGCCCTCACCAAGTGCGACCGGGTCACGGGCGACCGCATCGCCGAGGTGACGCGGCAGGTGGCGGCTCTGCTCGCGCCGACGACGCTCAGGGGCAGCGACTGCATGGCGGTCTCCTCGATCACCGGCGAGGGCATCGCCGCGCTCAGGGCCCGCCTGGATCAGGTGGCCATGGGCGAGCCGCCACGCCTGCCCGTGGGCGGCGCACGACTGTGTATTGACCGGCGCTTCGCGGTCGCCGGGGCCGGGACCGTAGTGACCGGCACCCTGCTCGCCGGCCGACTGCGGGTCGGCGACCCGCTGACGCTGGCCCGGGGCGACGGCACCCTGCATGCGGTGCGGGTACGCGGCCTGCACGTCAGCAACCGCCCGGCCGACGAGGGCTTGGCTGGCAGCCGCTGCGCGGTAAACCTCGCCGGCATCGAACACCATGCCGTGGCGCGGGGTGACTGGCTATGCGCGCCGGGCCTGGCGCAGCCGACCGACCGCCTCGACCTGCGCGTCACCTGGCTGCCGGATGCCCCCCGCGCGCTCACCCACTGGCAGGGCCTCCACCTGCATCACGCAGGCGGGCAGGTCCAGGCCCGGCTGGCGCTGCTCGACGCGCACCTGGAGAGCGGCGGCGTGCCGCCCGGCGGGCATGCCCTGGTCCAGGCCGTCCTCGACGAGCCCATCCTCGCCTGCTGGGGCGACCGCATCGTGCTGCGCGATGCGGCGGGCCGAAGGACGCTGGGAGGGGCGCGCGTGCTCGACACGGCGCCGCCCGTACGCCACCGGCGACATCAGGACCGAATCCGACTGCTTCAGGCGCTGGAGCACGACGACCCGGCCGTCCGACTCGCCGCGTTGCTCGATTCCGCGCCGCTCGGGATCGCCGCCAGCGCGCTTGCCCGGGCACACAACGCGGACGTGGCCGCCTGGAAGGCATCACTCGCCTCGAGGGCCCTGATCGCGGTGCCCGGGCCCGGTGGCGGCGAGCACTGGTTCGCGCCGGCCCGCTGGAACGATCTGGGCGAGCGGATCCGGACTCGCCTAGCCGCGCACCACCGTCAGTTCGACGACGAACCCGGCGTCGAGCGGGATCGCCTGCGCCGCATGGTGGCCCCTGCCCTCGCGCCGACCGTCTTCCTCGCCCGCCTCGAGGCGATGCGCGAACAGGGCGAACTGGACCGCGCCGGTGCCGCCTGGCACCTGCCCGGACACAGCGCCGAGCTCTCCGACGGTGATCGCGTCCGCGCGGAGCGCTTGCTGCCCTGGCTGCTCGACCGGGCGGTGGACCCACCCTGGGTTCGGGACCTGGCCCGGCAGCTGGAACACCCCGAACCCGACACCCGCCTGTTGATGCGCCGCCTCGCCACGCGGGGCGAGGTGTTCCAGGTGGTGCGCGACCTCTACTACGCCCGAGCCGCGGTTCGCGACATGGCGCGACTGGCCGAGGCGATTGCCGCCGACGGTGATCGCCGGGTGCGTGCGTCCGACTTCCGCGACCAGTTGGGCATCGGTCGCAAGCGCGCCATCCAGATCCTGGAGTTCTTCGACCGCGTGGGGTTTACACGGCGTGTCGGAGACGGTGCCGATCGCGCCCATGTCATACGTGGTGACGCACCGGTGGTGGGCGATTAAATGGCGCACACCTCGACTACACTCCTGTTTCCAAACGGAAGAGACACGTTCCCCGGTGGGGCGACCGGTCTTCAAAACCGGGTGGGGCCGTCAGCCGGTCCCAGGTGGGTTCGACTCCCATACTCTTCCGCCATTCCTTTCTCGCCGCGGAGCGCCCATGGCTGAACTGCGGGGCTGCCAGTTCCCGGAATCGCATCTCTACCATCCAGCCAGCCATCTGTGGTTCGTGCCCGAGGGTGATGACCTCTTTCGGGTGGGCGTGACCGAGTTCGGCGTCGCAATCGCCGGCGAGATCATCCTGTTCACCGCCAAGCCCCCGGGCGTTCGCCTGGCGGCCGGACGCAGCTTCGGCCTTCTCGAGGCGGGCAAGACCGTCTTTCCCGTCAAGACCCCCTTCGACGCAATTCTGGTCGAGGCGCACGAGGCCCTGGAACGCGACGGCCGACCCATGAACCGGGACGCCAACGGGACCTGGCTGGTGCGCCTGAAGGCCACGGACGGCGGAATTCCGGGCTGTCTCCTGGGCTGGCCGGCGGCCGCCCGGGCCGTGGAAGCGGAGATGCATCGCTATCGCTTCGAACATCGCGACGACTTCAAACCGAGCCTGGAGGATCGCCCGGGTGGCGTCTGACGCGCTTGATCGCCTCGCGATCCTGGTCTGGGCCGCCGAGCCCGATCGCCCGCAACGCTGCGCCACGCCGTTCTATTTCGCGACCGCCGCCGCGGCCATGGACTGCGAGGTGGAAATGTACTTCACGGCTGGATCGGTCCGCTTGCTGGAGGTGGGCACGGCGGAGTCGCTCCATGCGGATGCGAGCGCCTCGAAATCGGTCGCGGCCTTCCTCCGCGAAGCCCATGCCCTGGGGGTGCGGATGTTCGCCTGCCCCACCGCCGTGGCCGCCTGCGAACTTTCTCCCCTCAGGCTGCGTCCAGAGTGTGCGGGCCAGGCGGGTGCGGCCAGCTACCTGGGTCGCGTCCTCGACCCGGCCTGGCGCACGATGGAATTCTGACAAGGGGGCATCATCCATGGGCACAATCGATTGCATACGCCAAAGCAGGTGGCTCGCGCTGATGCTGGCCGGCCTGGCGCTGTCCACGCCGCTGCATGCCGAGGAGGCCGCGCTGCAGGTAACGCTGAGCGATGGCCGGCAGGTCACCCTGGCCGGGTCGGCGCTGGCCAGCCTGCCCCGCCAGCGCCTCGAGGCCACCGCCCATGGGGTCACCCAGACCTTCGAGGGCTATGACCTGCGCGCCGCGCTGGGTCTCGCGGGCGTCGCGGTCACGGAGGAATTGCGCGGCAAGGCGGTCGCGACGGTGGTGATCGCCGAGGCCGGCGATGGCTACCAGGCGGCCTTCGCGCTGGCGGAGCTGGATCCGACGATCGGCGCACGCACCGTCCTGCTGGCCGACCGCGCCGACGGGGAGGCGCTGCCCGAAGGCATGCGGCCCTGGCGGCTGGTGGTGCCGGCCGAGCAGCGCCCGACCCGCTGGGTCTGGAATCTCCAGCGCCTGCGCGTGGTGGCGCCCTAGGCGACGCCGCCCGGCCGATCGTCCGGCCCCTCTGCCGCCACCGCCTGACCCAGGAAGCGCGGAGCGTCGGCCGCGAACTGCGCCACCAGCCAGTCACAGACCGCGCGCACGCGGGGCACATCGCGCAGCTCGCGGGCCATCGCCAGCCACATCTCGCGCCCCGGCACGGCCAGGGGCAGGCGCCTCAAGGCTGGCTGCCCATCGCCCAGGAAGCAGGGCAGCAGCGCCAGCCCGGTACCGGCGGCCGCCACCTGCATCAGCGCATCGACCGAATTGCTGCGGAAGACGATGCGTTGCGGGTCGATGCGCTCTGCGAGCCAGCGCATTTCGGGCAGGTCCATCATGTCGCGATCGTAGGCCAGCCAGGCCTGTGCCGGATCGAAGGGCCATGCCTCCGGCCCACCGCGTCGATCGCGCGCCCCATAGATGCCGAAGGCCAGTTCGCCGAGCCTGCGGATGACCAGGTCGCCGCGGGAAGGCCGTGCCAGGCGGATCGCGATGTCGGCCTCGCGGCGGCCCAGGTCCAGGTTGTGGTTGCCGGCGATAAGCTCGAGCACCAGGGTCGGGAAGCGTGCGCGGGCTTCCGCCACCCGCGGCGCGAGATAGTGGCTGACCATCGAGTCGACGGCCGTAATCCGCGTGACACCCCTCAGCTGGACATCCACGTCGCCGGCCAGGTGGGCCAGCGATGCCATTTCTTCCTCGATCCGGCGGCCATGCTCGAGCAGGCGTTCGCCGGCGCCGGTGGCCACCAGGGCGCCCTGGTGGCGCTCGAAGACACGGATCCCCAGGCGTGCCTCGAGCGCCTTCAGTCGCCGCGACACCGTGGTCTGGTCGACACCCAGTTCGACCGAGGCGGCGGCCAGGGTGCCGTGGCGAGCAACCGCCAGCACGAAGCGCACCTCGTTCCAGTCGAAGCCCCCTGCAAATGTGCCGTCGCCGGCTGCATCGGTGTGCATCGAAATCCTGCCTCTACTCGCTATCTTGGTTTCTCCCACAACGCATCGGAGCCCCAGATGAAGACGCCCCACACCCTGCGCGAGGTCGCCGGCCTGCCCACGGATCTGCCCCGCCTGCGCGACTGCGCGCTGGTCCTGGTGGACTGCCAGAATACCTATCGCCAGGGCCTGATGGCGCTGGAAGGCGTCGAAGCCGCCCTCGCCGAGGCCGCTGCCGTGCTGGCACGGGCCCGGGAAGCCGGCAGCCCGATCTTCCACATCCAGCACGATTCCGGCCCGGGCAGCCCCTACGACATCCGCGCCGAGATCGGCGCGATTTCGGCACCGGTGGCGCCAGCCGACGGCGAGCCCGTGATCATCAAGCACCTGCCCAATTCCTTCGCCGGGACCGGGCTGCTCGAACACATCGCGGCGACGAACCGCAAGGACATCGTGCTGGTGGGCTTCATGACGCACATGTGCATCAACTCGACCGCCCGCGGCGCCTTCACCCTGGGCCTGCAGCCCACCGTGGTGGCCTCGGCCACGGCCACCCGGCCCTTGCCCACTGCGGCGGGTGGCGTGGTGCCCGCCGATGTCCTGCAGGCCGCCAGCATCGCAGCGCTGGGCGACCTGTTCGCGCGCATCGCGACCGACAGCGCCGCCCTGCCGGACTGATCAGGTCTGGCGGAACTGCAGGGCCTTGTACTCGAGGAACTCTTCGATCCCGGGAAGGCCCTGCTCACGCCCGTTGCCGGACTGCTTGTAGCCACCGAAGGGCGCCTCGATGTTGAAGAGGCCACCGTTGATCGCCACCTGGCCGGTGCGCAGTCGCCGGGCGACGCGTTCGGCGGCCGGGTCGTCGGCCGCCCAGACGCCGCCCGACAGGCCGTAGGGCGAGTCGTTGGCGATGCGGATGGCGTCGGCCTCGTCATGGAACGGGATCAGCACCAGCACCGGGCCAAAGATTTCTTCCCGTGCAATCACGTTGTCCTGCGCCACCTCGCCCATGAGGGTCGGGAGGACGAAGGCGCCGGCAGGATCCACCCCCGCCGGCGGGCCATCGCCGCCAGCCAGCACCTTCGCGCCGGCCTCGCGGCCGCGACGGATATAGTCCAGCACGCGAGACTGCTGCCCGTGGGAGGCCATCGGGCCGACGTCGGTCTGCGCATCCATGGGGTCGCCCAGGCGCAGACTGCGCACCGCCGACGCAGCGAGGTCGGCCGCGAGCGCGTAGCGGCTCGAAGGCACGAGGAGCCGGGTCAGGGCCGAACAGGTCTGACCGCCATTCAGCATGCAGGCCTGCACAACGGCGGGAACCGCCCGGTCGAAGTCCGCGCCGTCGAGGACGATGCCGGCGGATTTGCCCCCCAGCTCGAGGGACACGCGCTTGACCGTCGCCGCCGCCAGTTCGGACACCCGCCGCCCGGCGCGCGTGGACCCCGTAAACGAGACCATATCCACGCCGGGATGGCGTGCCATCGCCTCCCCGACCACCGGGCCGGTCCCGGTCACGAGGTTGAACACGCCGGCCGGCAGCCCCACCTCTTCGACCACGTCGGCCAACAGGAAGGCGTCGCCGGGGGTCAGCTCCGAAGGCTTGAGGACCACCGTGCAGCCGGCCGCCAGCGCCGCACCCACCTTGGCGATGACCTGGCGGAGGGGATAGTTCCAGGGCGTGATCGCGGCGACCACGCCGACCGGCTCGCGCAGCACCCGGGAATGGCCGACCCGGGACTCGAAGTCGAATGCCGCGACGAGTCGCGCGAATGAGGACAGCAATCCCAGCGGCGACCCGACCTGCACCCGCCGCGAGAACTCGATGGGTGCCCCCATCTCGCGGGTGATCGTGTGTGCCAGCGTCTCGCCCCGTTGCTTGAGGCCCGCCCGGATCCTGGAGAGCCACTCCGAGCGCTCCGCGGGGCTCGTCCGCGACCAGTCCTCGAAGGCCCGGCTGGCGGCCGCCACGGCGCGATCGACATCGGCCTCGCAGCCGGCCGGTACCCGCCCGGCCCACGCCCCATCCGCCGGAGAGATGAGGTCGATGTGCCCGTCGCCGGAGGGCGGCGCCCAGCGCCCGTCGATGTATAAGGCCTCGCGAACCGTTTCCATGTGCCCTCCTCGCGCGTGCGCGCAGCCTGGATGTCCAGTCTAAGCACGCGCCGGCATTCCGGCCAGCGATCAGCCGCCCGAACCAGCCGAGTCATCTGGAATTGAAATACACGTATCCGCGACTGCTCGATCTTCGGGCCCGTGCGCGTTCTCTCGTTTTCAGGCCAGCTCCGTGCGGAATGCCCGGCCCGTGCGTCGACGGACCTCTCCCCGCTTGGGCGGTGCAGTCGTCCTCGGCAGTCTGACGCCAGGCGCGCGGGCGTCCTGACAGAGCGGGGGAAGGTGCCGCGGCACCGTCCCCCCGACGCCGGTCGCTCAGAACGAGTGGCGCAGGCCCAGCCCCACCGAGGTCGAGCCTTCACCGGCCTCGTCGGCGAATACGCCCCGGGCCGCGTTGTCGTCGTTGGTCGTGCGATTGACCAGGGCATAGAGGGTGGTGCGCTTCGACAGACCCTGGGTGTAACCGACCGACACGGAGGTGGAGTCGTTGTCGTCGTTCTCGTCGTCGCTCAGCTTGGCGATGTCGAAGACCACCTTGCCGCTGCCCACCGGGGCGGCCGCGCCGAAGTAGGCGACCGAGCTGTCCACCACGTTGTCTTCCTTGGCGGTCTGGTAGCTGGCGAAGAGCTCGACCGCGCCCAGGTCGAAGGAGCCGCCCACGTAGATCTCGTCGAGGTTGTCGTCGGTGCGCTTGGAGCGGTGGTAGGCCACGCCGGCCGCGAAGGGGCCGCCGCCGTAGATCACGCCGAGGCCGAGCTTGTCGTCGTCGGTGCGGTCGTCACCGCTCTGGGTATTCTGGAACGAGTAGATGGCCTCGGCCGAGAGCCCACTCTTGCCACCGAAAACGTAGCGGACCGAGTTGTTCCAGCGGGCATCGGTGCCGGGGTGCATGGTGGCACCCGGGATCGAATTGGTCAGGAAGGCCTGGGAGTTGAATACGCTGCCGGGTACGGCGGCGGAGAGGCGCCCGGTATAGCCGTAGCCCGGCGCGTACTGCCGACCCAGGCCGATGGTGCCGAAGGCACCCTTGAGGCCGGCCCAGGCCTGGCGGTGGAACTGGCGGCTGGTGCTGGAGGGCGCGCCGGTGCCGACGCTGTAGCCCTGCTCGAGCACGAACACGGCGGAGAGGCCATTGCCGAGGTCTTCCGTGCCCTTGAAGCCGAGGCGGGGGCCCGACAGCACACCGTCGATGACGCCCGTGAAGGTGGTGTCGCCGGCCTTGCCGTAGCCGACGCCCACGTCGGCGATGCCATAGATGGTGACGTTGGACTGGGCCGCGACGGGAGCGGCGGCGAGCCCGGCCAGGACCATGGCGGTCAGGTGCTTCTGCATTCGAGATTCTCCATGCGAGGTTGGGATCCGTGCCGCGAAGGGCGCAGCGACGCTAGCACCTCAATGCATTTGCGCCAATATGAACCCCTTTGCACATGGCCCGTTCGACATCTGCAGCCGGGGCGGAGGCTTGGCCCGCCCATGCAAGCGCCGCCCATTCCGTTATCCTTCGTGTCTTCGCGGCGAGATCGAGGGGGAAAGGGCCGGAGATGGACGAAAAACATATCGAGTGGTCCCCGCGTTTCGAGTTGGGCATTCCCGAAGTGGACCTCCAGCACCACTATTTTGCGGACCTGATCAATCGCCTGCTCGAAGAACTGGGCACTGCCGACACCCGCTACCAGAAACGCCTGATCCGCGAGCTGGACGCCTACGCCCGCTTCCATTTCATCAGTGAAGAGAACCTGATGTTCCGGGCCGGCTACCCGCAGCTCGACGAGCACGCCCGCCATCACTTCGCGCTGATCGACGAGCTGAACGTGCGGGAGACGCGCTTTGCCCACGGGCAGATCGCCGCCACCGACATCACCGATTTCCTGATTGCCTGGTTTCTGCACCACACGGCCCGGGAAGACCGCAGCTTCGCCGATTTCCTCCAGGCCGGCGGTGACGACCCGGTCGCCTGACGGCAGGGTCCGGCAAAACGGCGTCAGGTCTGCAGCGGAATGACCCGCCCCAGGGGTGACAGGTCGTAGCCACCCAGGGATGCCGCGGCCTGGACAACGGCCTCGCTGGCGACCGCCTCGAGCAGGGCCTGGAACAGCTGGCGGAAAAAGACCGTGCGCGGCAGGGCGAGGTCGAGCGATTCGGCCCCCAGCGACAGGAAGGACAGGCCGTGCTCGACGGCCACCGAGCGCGGCCCCGGCGTGCAGTCGGCCAGGCCCTGGGCCAGCGCGGTCGCGGCCGCCCTCGTGCTGCGGGCGAAGCGCGGCACGCCGCAGTCCTCGATGCGGAAACCGGCCGCCTCGACGGCCATCTGCAGGCCATAGCGACTGCCGCTGCCGGGTGGCTGGAGAATCCAGCGGTAGTCATAGGCCAGCAGGCTCGCCAGGTCCGGCACCGCGAGCCCCGGCCGCAGCAGGATGCCGGCCTCCCGCCAGGCCAGCAGCACGGCGGTCCATTCCTCGTGGGGGCGCTGGCGGCTCAGCAGGGCCGCGTGCTGCCTCAGGCTGTCGGCGGCCGGACCCCAGTGAAATGCGCAGGCATCGATCCGTCGCGTCGCCAGCCGCCGCAGTCCCGAGGCTGCGTGACCGGGCAGGTAGCCGACCAGGGCTTCGTCGCCCATCCGGTCGGCGAGCACATCCAGCGCAAGCTCCAGCACCGGATCGCCACTGCCACCGATCAACAGCCGATCAGCGAACAGGCCCCCGTGGGCCCGCTCCATCAGCCACTGGTCGAGCAGGGCCTTCGGGAACAGCCACTTGCCACCCACGCGCGCCGCGGGCACCTCGCGCGCATTGGCGAGTTCGTACAGCTTCTTTTCGTTGATCTGCAGGTAGGCGGCGGCCTGCCGGGCGGTCAGGTGGGGGGCGCCCTCGGACTCGCTCATCGACGCGCGTTCTGGGCCAGCTCTTCGGGCGTGTTGATGTTGCGGAAGGCCTCGGCCTGATCGCTGAAATCCACTTCGACGGTCTGCAGCTCGCCATACCAGCGGTCGATCTTGCGCCCCCCGGCCGCCAGGAAGGCGGCGAGGTGCTCGCAGACATCGCGCCGGACCAGGGAGAACACCGGATGCGGCTGGTCGAAGGTGCGCGCCACGGCGAGCTGGGCACCGTGGGCCTCGAGCGCCGCACGCAGGCGCTCGACCAGGTCGTCGGGCAGGAAGGGCGAGTCGCAGGGCGCGGTGACCACCAGCTCGGTGGCGGCCGCCAGCAGGCCCGTATGCAGGCCGGCGAGGGGGCCGGCGAAGCCCTGCACCTGATCGGCGACGACCGGGTGCCCCAGGCGCCCGTACCGATCGGCATTCTGGTTGGCATTGATGAGCAGTCGCTCCACCTGGGGCTGCAGGCGCTCGACGACCCACTCGACCATCGGACGGCCATCGAGCTCGGTCAGTCCCTTGTCGACGCCCCCCATCCGGCGCCCCAGCCCCCCCGCCAGCACCACGCCGGTGACCCCGCTTGCAGTGGCTTTCATCGCTCGAACCGCTCCGCTCCCGTGAATAACAGATAGTGTTTGCCCTGGGCCCGCCCGATCATCGTCATGCCGACCCGACAGGCGAGTTCGTAGCCCATCTGGGTCAGGCCCGAGCGCGACACCAGGAAGGGGATGCCCATCTGGGCGGTCTTGATGACCATCTCCGAGGTCAGGCGCCCGGTGGTGTAGAAGATCTTG
>JAGRFX010000124.1 GCA_020445805.1 Rhodocyclaceae bacterium | reverse complement strand
ACGCGGCTGCTCCAGCGTGGGTCGAACCAGCCCGCGATGCGCTGGATCAGGCCCGGGTGGCGTGTCGGTGCCGGGTCGGTGTGCGCCAGGCACAATTCGGCGCCGACCGCGCTGCTCATCACCAGCGCGGTGGGCCGGTCCAGCACCATGGTCTGCCCCGGTCCGAGCACGAGGTCCCGGTCGTCGCCGTACTGGGTGATCCAGACGTGACCGGCGACGCAATGCACCTGGGCGCCGGCGGCATGGCTCAGGACGCGGGTCTGGCGGGCGCTGAGTCGCAGGGTTTCGCATGAGTGAATTGCATTCATAATGACCTCCATCGGTGAGCGCGGCCAGTCCAGTGACGGGCCTGTCGCTGTGAGTGCAGTATCGGAGCCGAAAAGGGCATTCACAAACGCTCAATTTGCATTGCATGGATGAGTTTTTAGCATGGATAAGACCGGTGGGCGGGTGCCGCCCCTTGATCCCCTCCGGGGCTTCGTGGCCGCGGCGCGCAGCCTTTCATTCACCCGCGCGGCGGCGGCGCTCAACCTCACCCAGTCGGCCGTGAGCCGACAGGTTCAGACGCTGGAGCAGGCACTGGGCGTGCCCCTCTTCGAGCGCCGCACCCGCGAACTGCGGCTGACCGCCGATGGCGCCCGACTCTACGAGGCGGCCCGGGTCTGGCTCGACGAATACCGCCATCTCGCCGACCAGCTGGCGCGGCGCGATAGCCGCCCGCCGCTCACCGTGACGGCCAGCATCGGCATCGCCTCCCTGTGGCTGGTCCCGCGCCTCTCCGCCTTCCAGTCTGCCAATCCGGGCATCGACGTGCGGGTCGCCGCCGGCAACCGCATCCTCGATCTGGAGCGGGACGGCATCGACGTGGCGATCCGCCACTGTGCCGACCGGGACGCGCCACCGGGCGCCGAGCGCCTGTTCGGCGAGTCGGTGGTACCGGTGGCGAGTCCTGCCCTCGGACTGACCCACCTGGACCACGCCTCGCTGCCCCACAGCGTGCTGCTGGATTTCGAGGACAACCGTTATGCCTGGCTGCGCTGGGACGACTGGCTGGCGGCGATGGGCCTGGAGGACGTGGCGCCCGGCGGGCGGCTGGTGTTCTCCCACTACGATCAACTGATCCAGGCGGCTGTGGCGGGCCAGGGCGTGGCCATCGGCCGGATCGAGCTGGTGGACCGGATGACGGGGAGCGGCCAGCTGGTGGCCCTGGCCGGCACCCGGCGCCGGGTCGAGGGGCGGGGCTACTGGCTGGTGCTGCCGCCGCCGCCCTGGCGCGAGGATGTGGTGCGCTTTGCGGACTGGGTGCGGCAGGAGGCCGCCACTTCGTTCAGTCAGGCCGCCGGCATGATGGGCGGCTGAACCGGGCGCTGCGCCTTCCCTTCAGGGCAGCGGGGCCTGGGCGAAGAGGTCGGGCTGGCGGGCGCTGTCCAGGCGCACGCCGGGAACGCCGCCGTTGTCCACGTAGAGCTGGACGCTGGCGGGCAGCGCAGCGGTCTCCGACGGCGAGGTGGAGAACAGGCTGGCCAGGCCCGAGGCATCGATGGCGGCCCGCAGCACGGGCAAGGCCGACGGATCGGACGTGATCAGGGCGGTGAGTCGCGCCGGGTCGAAGCCGGTGCCGCTCAGGTCGGGCAGGGCGAGCGCGTCAGCGCTGCGGGCATCGACCGCGAGGGGCTGGGGCAGGGAAAAGGCCGTGTCTTCGAACTGGGCGCCCTGACCGAGCAGCCGAACCACCTGCCCGGCATCCACGCCCGACGCGCCGTCGGCCAGCAGCTGGTCCACCAGGGTCGCCAGCCGGCCGTCGGTGCTGAGGCTGACCTCGGCCGAGGGGGCCGGCTGGCGAACGGTGTCATTGACCGTCTCGCGCAGCTGGCGCAGCAGCCGCGCGGGAGAGATGCTCTCGGTGGTGACGGCCTGGATGTGCATGCCTGTGTCCATCGGATGCCCCGGGGCGAAGTCGCCCAGCGTCCTGGCCAATGGACTGCCAGGCGGACCGGGAGTGCCCGCCGCTCGTCAGTCCGCGGCACGCTGCCAGACCAGGCAGCGGTTGTTGGCCGGCATCGGGTGATCGACGAAGCGGGTGAGACCCGCCTGGCGGGCCAGTGCATCCACCGCCTGTGTATCGCGTATGCCGCTGGCCGGATCGTTCTCCCGCAGCTGGCGATCGAAGCGGTCGTTGCCGGGGCTGGTCGGCCGCCCGCCTTCGTGAAAGGGCCCGTAGACGATGAGTTGCCCGCCCGGCGAGAGCACCGACGGGACCCAGTCGAAGAGGCGCTCCACCTGGGGCCAGCCCATGATGTGCAGCGTATTGGCCGTGAACACCGCGTCGAACCGGCCTACCGGCCCGGGCGCATCCACATCGAGCGTCCATGGGGGTGGCGTGTTCGGCAGCGCGGCCTCGTCCAGCCAGCGGCGAATGCCGGGCAGCATCGCGGGCCGGTCGGAGCACTGCCAGCGGAGCCAGGGCATGGCGGCGGCGAAATGGACCGCGTGCTGGCCAGTCCCGCTGCCGATCTCCAGGACCTGTCGGGCATCGGCCAGCAGCGGGCGCAGAAGCCCGAGTATCGGTTCGCGATTGCGTTCGCAGGCGGGGGAAAAAGGCTTGTCGGGCGTCATGGTCGCCATCGATTAAGATCGGGGTCGTTACCCAGGAAGCGCATGACCATGTCCGAATTCGTCATCTATCACAATCCCCGCTGCGGCAAGAGCCGTACCGCCCTGGCCCTGCTGCGCGAGCGGGGCGTGGAACCCGAGGTCGTCGAATACCTCAAGACCCCGCCCGATGCGCCCACCCTGGCCGGCCTGCTGGCCGCCCTCGGGTTGCCCGCCGAGCAGCTGCTGCGGACCGGCGAGAGCGTCTTCAAGGAGAAGTACAAGGGGCGCACCCTGGACGAGGCCGGCTGGATCGCCGCGATGGTGGCCGATCCGATCCTGATCGAGCGGCCCATCGTCGTGCGCGGCGACCGGGCGGTCGTGGGTCGCCCGCCCGAACGGATCGGGGAACTCTTCGACTAGCGCCTATGTGCCCTGGGTGGCCGCCGTCGCCGCCGGTTCGGGCGGTGGGTTCGCCTCGCGGCGCAGCAGGAGGCCGGCCTTGGTGGCCTGGTCGGTGGCCCGGTGCAGGGCGCTGAGGGTGTCCAGCACGCTGTCCATGGTCTTCATGTCGAGGCGGTCGTCGCTGGCACCGACCGCCAGGATGGCGGCCTTGAGGTGCTGGTAGGCGGCCTCGAACTCGCCCTGGCGCTCCCGGTGGTCCGGGGCAAAATCCGCGCCCTGCGGGTCGAGCGCCAGCAGCAGCCGGTCCGCCTTGCGGGCCAGCTCGTCGAAGCCCTGGCGCAGCAGCAGATCCAGGCTGGCAATGGAACGCCGGCCGTGGCGCAGGCCCTCCACCAGCTCGGCGCAGTTCTCGTAGTAGTGCAGGACCCTCAGCTGGCTGGCCAGGGTGTCCGCCGTACCCTGGGCCATCGAGCTGCGGCTGAGGCTGGTCAGGAACTCGGCGATGGCGCTGGCCAAGGCCAGGGCGTCGCCGCCGGCTGCGGGCTTGCCGCCGGCCGGCTCGCGCAGGGTGGTGCGGATCTCGCCGGTCACCAGGCCCCCCAGGCGGCGCAGCTCCAGGTCCAGCGCATTCACGGCCAGGGCCGGCACGCTGGCCACGTTGCGGTCGAGGTAGCGGGTCCGGACCGTGGCTTCGCGCGGTCCGAAGCGGCCTTCGAGGAAGCGCGCCATGCGGCCCGCCAGAGGCCACATCAGCGCCACCCCGAGCACATTGAAGACGGTGTGGAAGAGGGCCAGGCTGACGGCCGGCGAGGCCTCGAGCGCGAAGGCCTCGCGCAGGCCGTCCACGGCGCGGATCAGGACCGGCAGCAGCACCAGCGCCACCACCCCGGTCACCAGGTTGAAGCCGACGTGGGCCGCCGCGGCCCGGTGGGCGTTGGGGGTGGCCCCGATCGAGGCCAGCACGGCGGTGACGGTGGTCCCGATATTGGCGCCGATCACCGCTGCGGCGGCTTCCGAGAGGGGCAGGGTGCCGGTCTCGGCCAGGGTCAGCACCACCGCCAGGGCGGCGCTGGAGGACTGCATCAGCACCGTCAGCAGCGTGCCCGCCGCCACGAAGGCCAGCGTGGACCAGATGCCGTGGCCACCCAGCCGGGTCAAATCGAAGGCCTCGCCGGCCCCGTCGAAGGCCTGCTGCATGAAGCCGATGCCGAGGAACAGCACGCCGAAGCCGGTCAGCACCGTCCCGATCGCGCCGCGCCGGGTCTTGGGGCCCGAGAGGTGGAGGGCCATGCCGAGCCCGATCAGCGTCAGCGCGGCCGCCTCGATCTTGATCTTCAGGCCGATCAGGGCGACCAGCCAGCCGGTCATGGTGGTGCCGACGTTGGCGCCGAACAGCACCCACAGCGTCTGGCCGAAGGACAGCAGGCCCGCATTGACGAAACCGATGGCGGCCACCGTGACCGCCGACGAGGACTGGACCAGCGCGGTGACCAGGATGCCCGACAGCAGGCCCCGCAGGCGGGTCTGGGTCGAGGAGCCGAGCACCCGGCCGAGGGCAGGACCGGCCGCCAGCTTGAGGCCGTCGGTCATGGCCCCCATGCCGAGGAGAAAGAGGCCGACGCCGCCGATCAGGACGGAGAGGCCGGATGCATCGCTCATTGGGCGCGTGTTCCGTGGGTTGCGGGTGGCCGGATGGCCCCCAGCCGCCTATGGTACGGAGCGCCGCCCGCCGGCGCGAGTGGCCTACCAGTCGTAGCCGAGGCCGAACACCAGCGCCGTGTCGTAGGGCTTGCGGCCGTCGCCGGGCTCGCCCTCGTAATCGACGTTGAGCTGGGCACTGGCCGAGAGGGTGTCCACCACCGGAAAGCGCAGCCCGGTCTTGGACAGCACTGAGAGGTTGGAGGGCGCGCCCAGCTCGACGAAGCCCCCCTGTTCGTGGAAGAACTCGGCCTTGTCCTTGAGGATCACCTGGTTGTAGCGCACGCCCCAGCCGGCGGCGGGGTACTTCTCGTCGTTGTCGTCGATGCGCTCCAGGAACACCAGGTCCACGCCCAGGCGCAGCGAGAGGTCCACGTCCGGCGTGTCGATGACCTGGAAGCCGTAGCCGGCGCCGGTGGTGGCCCTCAGCCGGATGTCGGCGAAGCGGTCGTGCTCGAGGGAGGTGCGGCCATAGACGAAGCGCTTGCGGTCGCGCCGCGTGAAGCGGTCGTGGTCGGCGCCCAGTCGCCACTTGAAGGTGTTGGTGGCGTCGTTGTCCTCCTGCATCTCGCCGCCGGCCGACAGCGAATAGCGGAAGGCGCGGGCAGTCGCCGTGAACTTGACCTCGCCCTGGGCCCGGCGGGTGTCCGAGTTGCCGCTGTTGGCCGACAGGGCCAGGTTGGCGCGCCCCTTGTAGGTGATGCCGCGGCCCGACTCCTCGGGCGTGGGGTTGATGTGGGCCACGTCCTCGCGGGGGATCGCCACCACCTCGCCGGTGGCGGTCTCGACGGCCAGGTGATCGGCCAGGGCCGGGACCAACTGGCCGCGGACCAGCTCGTCATCGGAGCGGCGCTGGATCACCAGGGGCTTTTCGCTGGTGATGCTGACCACGTGTCGCCAGGCCAGGGCGATCTTGCCGGCGTAGCGGGTGCGGATCTCGAGCCGCTCCTTGCCCTTGTGGGCAATGTGGCCGGAGATCCGGTCTCCGTTGGTGAGGATCACCACGTCGGCCCACGCCGTGCCGGCGGGCAGCAGGCAGAGGACGAGGCAGGCGAGGCATGACAGGCGGCTCATCGGGCGGGCTCCATTCCGTCGCTTTTGATCAAGGTCCCATTCAAAACGGCCATGACTTCGGGATCTTGATTGGCAGAAACAATTTTGTCCGCGCAGGGGGTCACGCTGGCCGCCCCGCAGGCGGATGGCCCCAGCCTGGATGATGTCCGGATCGGTCCGCCAATGGTCCGATTCGGCACTCGTCACGGGCCTGGAAGCGGCGCAAGATGATGTCCATTGAAAGCGCCCTGGAGTTCCCGATGCTGCCCTTCAATCCGACCGTTCCCGTGGGGTCCGTGCCATGAGCACGCGCCGCGTGGGCATCTATGTCTATCCGGGTGTCGAAGTGCTCGATTTTGCGGGGCCGTTCGAGGTGTTCACGACCGCCAGCCGCGTGGCGGCCCGCCGGGGGGCCGCGCAAGCGCCCTTCGAGGTCCTGACCCTGGCCCGCACGCCCGGACCGGTGGCGGCCCGGGCCGGCTTCCGCCACCTCCCGGACGGCCTGATCGGCGACCACCCTGCCCTCGACCTGCTGATCGTGCCGGGGGGCGCCGAGCACGACGAACGAGGCGAACCGGCGCTGACCGCCTGGCTGCAGCGCACGGCGCCGACCCTCGAGGTGCTGGCGTCGGTCTGCACCGGGGCCTTCCTGCTGGCGTCGGCGGGCCTGCTTGACGGTCGCCGCGTGACCACCCACTGGGAAGACGCGGACGAACTGGCCCGCCTGCATCCGACCCTGAGCGTCGAGAACAGCGGGCGATGGATCGACGACGGCGAGGTGGTCACCTCGGCCGGCATTTCGGCCGGGCTGGACATGGCTCTCCATCTGGTGGCCCGGTGCCAAGGCGCGGAACTGGCCATGGCGACCGCCCGCCAGATGGACTATCACTGGCAGACCCAACCCTGACCGCCACACCACCATGTCCTTCGAAAGCGCCCTGTCCTTCTTCGTCGCCATCTTCATCTTCGGCATCACGCCGGGACCCGGCGTCTTCGCCCTGCTGGCCCGTGCCCTCAGCAGCGGCGCCCGCGCCTGCGTCTTCCTGGCGCTGGGCATGGTGGTCAGCGACATCGCCTACCTGGTCTTCGCCTGCCTCGGCCTGGCCGCCCTCGCCAGCCACTGGGGCGAACTGTTCACCGTCGTCCGCTGGCTCGGCGCGGCCTACCTGGTGTGGCTGGGCGTCGGCATCTGGCGGGCCCCTGTCGGCGAGGGGTTCGAGCCCGCCGCGGCGCCCCGGGCGGCGCGCCGGGCGAGCTTCGTCCAGGGCTTCCTGATCTCCGCCTCCAATCCCAAGGTGATCCTGTTCTACATCGCCTTCCTCCCCACCTTCATGGACCTCACGGTGCTCCGGCCCGCCGACATCGTGCTGGCGGCCGTATTGACCCTGGTGGCGCTGATGGCCGGCCTGATGCTGATCTCGCTGGGCGCGGCCCGGGCACGGCGCTTCTTCCGCTCGGCCCGGGCCACCCGGCTGCTCAACCGCAGTGCCGGCTCGATCATGATCGGTGCCGGTGCCTGGCTGGCCACGAGGCACTGAGATGAAGCCGAGCGACCTGGCCCTGGCGCTGGTGGTGGTGGTGGTGTGGGGCCTCAACTTCGTGGTCATCAAGGCCGGCGTCGCCGAGGTGCCGCCCCTGCTGCTGGGGGCGCTGCGCTTCCTGGCCGCCGCCCTGCCGGCGGTGGCCTTCTTCCGGCCGCCGCGCCTGCCCCTGCGCTTCTACCTGGCCTATGGGCTGAGCATCGCCGTGGGGCAGTTCGCCTTCCTGTTCACCGCCATCCACATCGGCATGCCGTCCGGCCTGGCCTCCCTGGTGCTGCAGTCGCAGGCCTTCTTCACGATGCTCTTCGCGGCCGTCTACCTCGGCGAGCGCTGGCGCGCCAGCCAGCTCGCCGGGCTGTTGCTGGCGGCCGGCGGACTGGCGCTGATCGGCTCCGCCCACGGGGCCAGCATGCCGCTCGCCGGCTTCCTGCTGACCCTGGCCGCGGCCGTCAGCTGGGCCATCGGCAACATCGTCAGCCGCGGGCTGGCGAAGCACGGCCCGGTGAACCTGCTGGCCTTCATGGTGTGGGCCAGCCTGGTGCCGCCGCTGCCCTTCCTGGGGCTGTCCCTGCTGATCGAAGGACCGCAGGCCATCGCCTCGGCGCTGACCGGCTTCAGCCTGCGTTCAGGCCTGGCGGTGCTCTACCTGGCCTGGGCGGCCACCCTGCTCGGCTATGGCCTGTGGAGCCACCTGATGTCCCGCTATCCGGCCAACCAGGTGGCCCCCTTTCCCCTGCTGGTGCCGCTGGTGGGCCTGAGCGCCGGCTGGCTGGTCTATGGGGAGGCCCTGCAGCCGGTTCATTTCGCGGGCGGCGGGCTGCTCATGCTGGGCCTGCTGGTGAACCTCTTCGGTCACCACCTGCTGGCGCGGGTGCGGCAGCGGGCATGAGCCGGCAGATCGTCTTCGTCCTCACGCCCGGCGCCCTGCTGCTGGACTACGCGGGCCCGGCCGAGGCGCTGCGCATGGCGGGCGAGATGGGGGCCGACCTCGCCATCGCGGCCTGCAGCCCGAGCCCCGTGGTGGAGGTCTCCACCGGGCTGACGCTCGGCGGTCTTGCGCCGCTTCCGGCCGCGCTGGCGGATGGCGCCCTGGTGATCGTGGTCGGCAATGCCAAGGAGGTACGGGACTACGCCCGCGCCGAAGCCCTGCGGGTCGTGGACTGGCTGGCCAGCCTGCCCCTGGGCCGCGTCCAGGTGGCGAGCATCTGTTCCGGTGCGATCCTGCTGGCCCGGGCCGGGCTGCTCCGGCACCGGGCCTGCACCACCCACCACAACCTGCTCGGCATGCTGCGGGAAGCCGATCCCACGGCACGGGTCATGGACGACCGCATCTTCGTGGACGACGGACCGGTGCTGACCAGTGCCGGCATCACCACCGGCATCGACCTGGCCCTGTACCTGATCGAGCGCGACCACGGGGTGGAGCTGGCCATGGGCGTGGCCCGCCGCATGGTCGTCTATGCCCGGCGTGGCCCTGCCGACCCCCAGCTCTCGCCGTGGCTGGCGCATCGCAACCATGTCCACCCCGCGGTTCACCGGGTACAGGACGCCATCGGCCGCGATCCGGCACGCCGCTGGTCCATGAACGAACTGGCCGAGCTGGCCCACGTCAGCCCGCGTCACCTGGCCCGGCTCTTCAAGCGCCACGCCGGTGTGAACGTGCCCGACTACCACCAGACCCTGCGGCTTGCGCGGGCCCGGCAGCTGATGGCCGACCCCCGGCACACCATGGAGCAGGTGGCGGAGGCCTCCGGTTTCGGCTCGGCGCGGGACCTGAGACGGGTCCGGGCGCGCCATGAAGCGCCCCAGGCCGGAGGCACGGGCTGAATCCGCTGGCCGCTGTCTAGCGCTTCGCGTGCTGCGCCAGGTACTGGCGCAATTCACGGTAGTGGTCGCTGAAGTCGGCGTCGGTCAATGGGTCCGGTGCCTCCGGGGTCGCCGCCTGCGCCGCTGCCCAGTCTTCCTCGCTCAGCAGATCCCGCGCACGGGGCATGACCCGGCGCTCCTCGGTGGCGAGGTGATGGCGGTAGTAGACCAGGTAGGTGGCGGCCGCCATCTCCACGTCGGACCGTGTCGTCATCACGTCGTCGGCGATCTCGCCCAGCCGTTCCAGCAGCTCGTCACTGGCCCTGGCGATGACCCGATGCTCCTGCAGCAGCCGGTTCACCGGCAGGCGCATGTCCGGATCACGCGCCACCAGCCGGCCAAAGGCGGCGTCCTCGCGGGGATGATGGAAGCTGTCGCCATAGCGCCTCAGATAATCGACGATGTCGGTCATCAGCTCGTAGTTCGGGCGCTCGCCATCATGGAAGGCCGCGATCTGGGTGTCGAACAGGTCGAGCAGCCGGGCAAAGACGACGTGCTCGGCGTGCCATTGGTCGAGAAGCTTGGCCATACTCCCTCCCCCGACAGGTGTTGTGGTCGTGTCCCGCCGCAGGTGACGCGGCACGGACAGGGGCCGACGGCCCTGCGCCACAAAAAGTTGCATTGTCCGCTTCGATTCTAAACGGCCGGGTGGGCGGCCACGTAGGCCGGATCGCGCCGGGGTTGACCTAGATCAGCCGCAGGCCCGCCGCACCCCGACACCGGTCCGACCGAACCGTCAGCTGCGGCCTGGATTCGTTTCGAACGCATCGGTCGCACGAAGACATGCCAAGGCACTGTATCGGGTTCCCAAGGCCATGACATGCGACTTCTGACATTGATTGCGACAAAGGCAAGTCGACCAAATTGACAGGGCCCGCCAATGCACCGCGCAGATAATGGAAAAGTGACGTTCTTTCAATCGCTTGATTCAATGGCGCTGTCCTTGCTTGGCGGCGATCGAGGGGGCGGCATATCGATGCCGTTGCGCTTTGTTCGCTGCCGACGAGGAGGAGACAGTATGATCGTTAAGTATCTTTACGGGCTGGTTCTGGGCTTGCTCTACAGCGGGGTTTCGCAGGCGATACCCGCGTTCTACAACGTCAATTTCAATACCGGCAGCGGATTCCTGACCGGTACCTTCACCGCGGATGCCAATCTTGGGTCCCTGGTCCAGGTCAGTGCATTCGAACTGACCTTCGGCGGCGTGACCTTCGATTCGGGCGGCTTGACCGCCAGTCGCTCGGGCACCCCGGATTTCACCGGCCTGTCCACCTTTGTCGACCAGCCGCCCGGCAATCTGCTGACCGCTTCCGGTGCCCCCGGGGCCACGCTGTTCCTGAACACCTGCAACGCGGTGATCTGCCGAGCGGTATGGACGGACATCCCCGGCCTGCCGAACGGCAGCGTGACCCAGGTGCAGCCGGAGGCCATCTCCCGCGCCGTGCCGGAGCCGGCGACCTTGGCCTTGCTCTCGCTCTCCCTGGCCGGGCTCGGCATCGCGCGCGGCGGCGCCCGACGGCGGCTGGGTCGCTGATCCACCGCGCCCTGCGAGGCGCCTCGCGCTCGGATGGGCGGCCCGAAGGCCGCAAGCCGCCGTGCAGCGCCTGCACCGGGGCGCGACTTCCCGATTCGACCGGGACGGAACGCGCTTGCCTGCCCGTCCTCCGGCATGCAGGGGTCCGTTTTGATTGGGCGTGCCGCGTGCAATTGTCTATAGTCCTCCCCTGACTCCGACAGCCGCGCCACCGCCGTGTCCGACACCCTCTTCGTCCTCCTTCAGCACATCCTCCCCAAGACCCCCCTGACCCGACTGATGGGCAGCCTGGCGCGCCTGCGGGGTGGCAATGCCAGTACCCGGGCGATCCGCTGGTTCATCCGGCGTTACGGGGTGGACATGCATGAGGCGGCCCAGCCGGATCCGGCGGCCTACGCCAGCTTCAACGACTTCTTCACCCGCCCGCTGCGGGATGACGCGCGGCCTCTGGCGGAGGCGGACCTGCTGTGCCCGGTGGATGGGGCGATCAGCCAGTTCGGGGCGATCGAAGGCGACCAGGTGTTCCAGGCCAAGGGCCACCACTATTCGACGGTGGCCCTGGTGGGTGGCGACCACCGGCTGGCGGAGACCTTCGATGACGGCCACTTCGCGACGCTGTACCTGAGCCCCCGCGACTACCACCGCATCCACATGCCCTGCGACGGCAGCCTGAGGGAAATGATCTGGGTGCCGGGCGCGCTGTATTCGGTCAATCCGGCCACGGCGCGGGGCGTGCCGGGCCTGTTTGCGCGCAACGAGCGGGTGGTGTGCGTGTTCGACAGGGACGACGGGCCCTTCGTGCTGGTGCTGGTCGGTGCCACCATCGTCGGCAGCATGGCGACGGTGTGGCACGGGGTCGTGAATCCGCCGCGCCGGCCGGACATCACCAAGTGGCGCTATGCACCCGGTGAAGTCCGTCTCGCCAGGGGGCAGGAGATGGGCCGCTTCCTGCTGGGCTCGACGGTGGTGATGCTGTTCCCGAAGGGCCGCCTGGCGTTCAATCCCGGCTGGCAGCCGGGCGGCGCCGTCCGGATGGGCGAGGCGATGTCGGCCCCGGCCCCGTCCTCTGCCGACTAGGGTCGAGGGGCCTCATGCAATGCCCACGACCCGCCCCATCAGCCTGTAGATGGGGGGCGAATCCGCCTGAATGGAGAGCCAGTGCTCCGCGGTGAGCACGGAGGCAATCTTCCGCCCGTCCCGGAACGTATACGAGATGTTGGCCACCTGATTGTGCATGTCGCAGGTGATGTGGCCATGGGGGAGGATGGTGCGAAAGCGTTCCGTCGGCGCCTCGACGTAAAAATACTCGGGGTTCAGCGCCCCGTAGT
This sequence comes from Rhodocyclaceae bacterium, assembly GCA_020445805.1. GTDB lineage: Bacteria > Pseudomonadota > Gammaproteobacteria > Burkholderiales > Rhodocyclaceae > Cognatazoarcus. The sequence continues at coordinate 563 of JAGRFX010000124.1, read as the reverse complement.
CGGTGCCGTCGTACCAGGCGCCATTCCCCTGGGCCGCGGGCTTGAATTCAGGGGCATTGCTGCTGAGGCCGACCTTCTTGCACATGATGCCTCCTTGGGCTCAGGGCGAAGAGACAGGCCGGGCGGTACCCGGCACGCGTAGCACCTTCGCTCAGCGGTCCGAGCCGTCGAGCAGGTCGCCCAGTCCGCCCAGGATCGAACCTTCGCCGCGCCGCGCGCCGCCGGCCGCCGGGGCCGAGAGCACGATGCGGTTGGCCAGGCGCGACAGCGGCAGCGACTGCAGCCACACGTGGCCGGGGCCACGCAGGGTGGCGAAGAACAGGCCTTCGCCGCCGAAGATGGCCGACTTCAGCTTGCCGACGAACTGGATGTCGAAGTCCACATCCGGGGTATAGGCGACGACGCAGCCGGTATCCACCCGAAGCACCTCGCCGGGGGCCAGCTGCTTCTCCATCAGGGTGCCGCCGGCATGGACGAAGGCCATGCCGTTGCCCTCGAGCTTCTGCATGATGAAGCCCTCGCCGCCGAAGAAGCCCGTGCCGAGCTTGCGCTGCAGGGCGATG
>JAGRFX010000123.1 GCA_020445805.1 Rhodocyclaceae bacterium | reverse complement strand
TGCTCACCGGGGCCTACATCCCGGACGACGGCGAGTTCGTCTTCGACGGCACCGAGTTGCCGACCGGCAAGCCGCACCGGGTGGTGGAGCAGGGCATCGCCCGCACTTTCCAGAACATCCGCCTGTTCCGCGAGATGACCGCCCTCGAGAACGTCATGGCGGGCCACCACATCCGCACCCGCGCCAACATCTGGGGCATCCTGACCCAGAGCCGCCACACCCGCGAGGAGGAACGCCTGACCACCGAGCGCGCCTACGAATTGCTCCGATACGTGGGCATCGAGCGCTTCGCGCGGACCGTGGCCAAGAACCTCTCCTACGGCGACCAGCGGCGTCTCGAGATCGCCCGCGCGCTGGCCACCGAGCCGCGCCTGCTGGCCCTGGACGAACCGGCAGCCGGCATGAACGCCACCGAAACCGGCCAGCTTCGCCAGCTGATCGAGCAGATCCGCCACGACGGCACCACGGTGCTGCTGATCGAGCACGACGTCAAGCTGGTGATGGGGCTGTGCGACCGGCTGGCGGTGCTGGATTTCGGCAGGAAGATCGCCGAGGACGTCCCGGCGGTCGTACAGAAGGACGAGGCCGTGATCAGCGCCTACCTGGGAGGCGGCAAGCATGCACACTAATCCCGCCGCCCCGCTCCTGCAGTTGAAGGGCATCGAGGTGGCCTACGGTGCCATCAAGGCCGTCAAGGGCGTGGACCTGGAGCTCTACAGCGGCGAAATGGTCTGCCTGATCGGCGCCAACGGCGCCGGCAAGACCACCACCCTCAACGCCATCGCCGGCACCCTGCCGCTGGCCGGCGGCAGCATCGAGTACGCCGGCGAGATGCTCGGCAGGCAGCCGGCCCACAAGCGCCTGCGCAAGGGCATCGCGCTGGTGCCGGAAGGACGCGGCATCTTCACCCGCCTGACGGTGGAGGAGAACCTGCGCATGGGCGCCTACATCCGCGACGACGCGGACGGGATCGAGGCGGACATGGCGCGGGTCTTCGACATGCTGCCGCGGGTCAAGGAGCGCTTGAACCAGGTGGCCGGCACCCTGTCCGGCGGCGAGCAGCAGATGGTCGCCATCGGCCGGGCGCTGCTCTCGCGCCCCAAGCTGCTGCTGCTCGACGAGCCCTCGATGGGCCTCGCGCCGCTGGTCGTGGAGAAGATCTTCGAGGTCGTCCAGTCGGTCCGCTCGGAAGGCGTGTCGATCCTGCTGGTGGAGCAGAACGCCAACCTGGCCCTTGAGTTCGCCCAGCGGGGCTACGTGATGGACTCCGGCGCGATCACCCTGACCGGCAGTGGCGAAGCGCTGCTGCAGGATCCCGCCGTGCGCGCGGCCTACCTGGGCGAGACGGACTGAGGCGCGGCGGCCAGTCGCCGCCACCACAGCACGAAGAGCCCGGCCCCGAAGGCAGTCAGCAGGGCCGAGGCCATGGCCAGCCCGGCCGGGTGATGCCAGACCCGGGGCGCCAGCAGGCCGGCCACCAGGGCATTGATGCCCATCTGCAGGAAACCCTGGCAGCTGGCGGCCAGGCCCCGGCGTTCCGGAAAGAGGTCGAGCGCCATCAGGCTCAGCGCCGGCATGGCCAGCGCCATGCCGAAGGTGTAAGCAGGGGCAAAAGCCAGCGACCAGGGCAGGCCGGGCTCGCGCAGCAGGGAAACCGCCAGGTTGAAGGCCAGCGCCGTGGCCATCAGCGCATAGCCCGTGGCCACCGAGCGCCGCTGGGACCAGCGGCCGGCCATGCGCCCGGAGACCATCGAGCCGCTCATCATGCCGGCCACGGTGGGCACGAAGAACCAGCCGAAGCCCGAGGGCGGCAGGCCCAGATGTTCCATGAGGAACACCGGCGCCGACAGCACGTAGATGAAGAATCCGGCAAAGTTGAGCGCCATGGCGCCGGTCAGGGCCATGAAGGCGGGCCCCGCGAAGACCGCCCGGTAGGCCCGCGCCAGCTTCACCGGATGCATCGGCTGGCGCCGCTCCGGCGGCAGCGACTCGGGCAGCCAGCGCAGGCACAGCAGGACCAGGGCCACGCCGAACCCGGCCAGCAGCAGGAAGATGCTGCGCCAGCCCGCCAGCTCGACCATCGCCCCGCCGACGATCGGGGCCACGGCCGGCGCGATCCCGAACACCATCATCACGTGCGACATCAGGCGCTGGGCCCGCGCCCCCTCGACCAGATCGCGCACCACCGCCCGACCCACCACCATGCCGGCACCGGCACAGATGCCCTGCAGCGCACGCCCGACCCACAGCCACTCGATGGCGCTGGCCATCGCACAGAACAGGGACGCCAGGGCGTAGAGCCCCATGGCCACCAGCAGCACGCGCTTGCGACCGAAGGCATCGGACAGGGTGCCGTGCCACAGCACCATGATCGCGAAGGGCGCCATGTAGGCGGTCAGCGTCTGCTGGACCTGCAGCTGGCTGGCCCCGAGCTCCTCGGCCATGCGCGGGAAGGCCGGCAGGTAGGTATCGATCGAGAACGGGCCGACCGCCGCCAGCGCGGCGAGCAGGAAGGTCAGCAGGGCGTAGGGGATCGGCAGGGGCATTGCTCGGCCGCGGAGCGACGGGTCGGGAGGCAGGCGGCCGCCTTCGCCGGGCGACCTCCCAGCAAGCTTAACCCGCCTCAGCCTGGCAGCGGTCGACGATACTGCACCGCCTCGGCCACATGGGCCGGACCGATCGACTCGCTGCCGGCCAGATCGGCGATGCTGCGCGCCACCCGCAGGATGCGGTGATAGGCCCGGGCCGACAGCCCGAGCCGTTCGATCGCGGCGGCCAGCAGGCTGCGCGCCGCCTCGCTGGCGTGGCAATGGCGATCGATCTCGCCCGCATCGAGCCGCGCGTTCGGCTTGCCCTGGCGGGCCAGCTGGCACCGCCAGGCCGCCTCGACCCGCAAGCGCACGTCGGCGCTGGCCTCGCCCGCCGGCTGATCCAGCAGCTCGTCGCCGGCCAGCGCCGGCACCTCGAGGCGGATGTCGATGCGATCGAGCAGGGGGCCCGACAGCTTGCCCCGGTAGCGGGCGACCTGGTCCGGCGTGCACCGGCAGGCGTGGCGCTTGTCGCCCAGGTGGCCGCAGGGACACGGGTTCATGGCGGCCACCAGCTGGAAGCGGGCGGGGAAGGTGGCCCGACGCGCAGCGCGCGAAACCGTCACCTGACCGCTCTCGAGGGGTTCGCGGAGGGCCTCGAGCACGCGCCGGTCGAATTCGGGCAATTCGTCGAGAAACAGCACGCCCTCGTGGGCCAGCGAGATTTCTCCGGGACGGGGATTTGCGCCGCCCCCCACCAGGGCCGGGGCCGAGGCCGAATGGTGCGGGTGACGAAAGGGCCGCAGCCGCCACGCTGCGGGGTCGAAGCTGCCCTCGATCGACTGCAGGGCAGCGCTCTCGAGGGCCGCCTGCTCGTCCAGCAAGGGCAGGAGACCCGGCAGACGGGCCGCCAGCATCGACTTGCCCGTCCCGGGCGGCCCCACCATCAGCAGCGAATGCTGCCCGGCCGCAGCCACCTCGAGGGCGCGCCGTGCCGCAGCCTGCCCCTTGACCTCACGCAGGTCGGGGCCGCTCGGCGCCCGGTCGGTCTCCGGCGCGCATGCCGCCTCCAGCGCCTGGGACCCGTTCAGGTGGGCGCACACCGCCAGCAGGCTCCCGGCCACCAGCACCCGGACGCCGCCGACCCGGGCGGCCTCGCCCGCATTGGCCCGCGGCAGCACCAGCGTCCGCCCGGAGCGGGCGGCCCGCCAGGCCAGGGCGAGCGCGCCCCGGACCGGACGCAGCTCCCCGGACAGCGACAGCTCGCCGGCGAACTCGTAGGCATCCAGCCCCTGCACGCGGAGCTGTCCGGAGGCCACGAGGATGCCCAGGGCGATGGGCAGATCGAAGCAGCCGCCTTCCTTGGGCAGGTCGGCGGGGGCCAGATTGACGGTGATGCGCCGCTGGGGAAACTCGAAGCCGGCCGTCTGCAGCGCGGCCCGGACCCGGTCGCGGGCCTCGCGGACCTCGGTATCGGGCAGGCCGACCAGCGAGAAGGCGGGCAGGCCGTTGGCCAGGTGGGTTTCGACGACGACCTCGGGGGCGGACATCCCGTCCAGGGCCCGGGTATGGACGAGGGCGAGGGCCATGGCGAACTCCGGCGTTGCAAAGCGCGGAGTCTAGCCTCGGGCGCCACTGCTGTCATGCCAAAGGCATATTTCGCTACTTGCGGACCCAGCCCTCGCGCGTGATCCGCAGGTGGCGCAGGGTGGCCGGCGCGTGCGAGAAGACGCCGGACCACAGGACGATGATCCAGAAGAGGGGCACCTGCCAGGCGGGCTCGAAGGGCATCAGGGCCACCAGCAGCAGCTTGACCAGGACCGCCAGCGCCGACAGCTCGAAGATATGGCGCGGAAAATTCCACAGATCGAGCGCGAACAGGGCACCGCCGGTACCCAGCACCGCGGCCACGGCCGAGCCGGCCGGATGGTCGTTGAGCAGGGCGGAGCCGAGCAGGATCACGCTTGCCGTATGCATGGCGCGCAGGGCAATGCCCAACCAGCGGGTGAATGGGGGTCTTTTCATGGGAGGCCGGCCTGTCGATCCGGACCATCCGGACCGACTGTCATGGCCGATGCTAGCAAATCGCCCGGGCGTCGCCCATCAGGCCGTGTGTTTGCCCGCGCCGCTGGCCCAGCGGGCGCGGAAATCAGGCGCGTTGGGCGCGTCGTCGAAGTGGGCCTCGCGGCGCAGCCAGACACTGAATTCAGCGCCCTCGCCCGGTGTGCTGTCCACATGGATCCGGCCACCATAGCGCTCGATGATGGTGTAGCTGATCGACAGCCCGAGGCCCGTGCCGCTGCCCTTCTTGGTGGTGAAGAAGGGGTCGAAGATCCGATCGAGGTGTTCGCTGGCAATGCCCTGGCCCGTATCGCGCACCCGGATCAGGATGCCCGGCTGCCCGCCCTCGTCTTCCCGGTCCTCGGTCGCCAGGCTCAGCCGTCCACCCTCCGGCATGGCCTGCACGGCGTTGACGATCAGGTTGATTAGGACCTGCTGCAGTTCGCTGCGGTTGATCTCGACCGTGCCCGAGGCGTCCAGGGCCTGGACCAGCTCGATGCGTCGCTTGTCGATGTTGTGGCGGGTGAGCAGCACGCAGTCGGCCAGCACCGCATTGACCGCCACGTTCTCGGCATAGCCCGCGAACTCCCCTGGCCGTGCGAACTGCAGGAGCTTGGTGACGATCTGCCGGATGCGGTCGGCCTGCTGGTGGATCAGCCGGATCTCCTCCCGCACCGGCTCCGCCTGGGGGCCCAGGACGTCGTTGAGCACGTCGAGGTTGCCCTGGATGACCGCCACCGGATTGTTGATCTCGTGGGCGACACCCGCCGTGAGCTCGCCGATCGCAGCCAGCTTCTCGCTCATCACCAGCTGCTGCTGCGCCCGCCGCAGGATCTCGTTGGCCTCGGCCAGTTCCGCGGTCCGCTCGGCCACCTTGCTGTCCAGTTCGTCGGCCCAGCGCTGGAGCTCCTCGCGCTTGGCCGCCAGGGTATCGAGGAGGTGGTCGAATTCGATCGCCAGACGCCCCAGCTCGTCGCGGCTCGCGATGGGCCCGACCCGGGCGTCCGCGTCGCCGGCGCCGACCCGCTGGATCACAGCGTTCATGCGTTCGATGGGCCGGAAGACGGTGCGGGCGAAGCGCAGGGACAACACGGTTCCGCCGATGGAGATCACCACGAAGACCGCGAACAGCGCGCCCATCGCCCAGGTCCTGGCATGGCGGAAGGGGGCCTCGAGAAATCCCACATAGAGCATCCCGATGCGCTCGCCGGCACTGTCCTCGATCGGCTCGTAGCCGGACACGTAGAAATCATTGACCACGAAGGCCGTGTCCTGCCACACCCGACCGCCCTCCAGCACGTGCTCGCGCACCGCCCGCGAGACCCGCGTGCCGAGCGCCCGCTCCCCCTCGAAGAGGCGCACATTGGTCGCGATGCGGGTGTCGCCCAGGAAGAGCGTGGCGGTGCCGACTGAGCCCAGGGGCAGCGAGCCTTCCCGATAGACGATGGCATTGATGCGATCGACGATGGCCAGGTTGCCGTTGAGCATCACGCCGCCCTCCAGCACCGCGACCAGGTGGCCGAAGGCGTCGAAGACCGGCGCCGCCGCATGGATCACCATGCCGCGGTCCTCGGAATTCCGATCCTCGGGCACGGCCGCTGGCGTATCGACCAGGGGCAGGTGGGCGCGACGACGCAGGGCCGGGTCGATCACCGCCAGGTCGGCCGGCGGGAAGAGCTCGATCGCGGTCCGGGGCGCCCCCCCCATCGCCGAATCGACGACCGCCCAGCTGGCCCGCGAGATCGACGGCAGATGGCGCCCGCCGGCGCTGGCCAGGGGCTTGCCGTCGTGGTCCAGCAGGTGCAGGAAGTCCAGCCCGCGCGCCACGGCCATGCCGTGCAGCGCATCGGCCGTCGCGGGCTCGACGGGCCGGGCGAGCAGGGCGCCGACCGGCACCGAGGAGGCAAGCGCCTGCAGGTCGGCGCCGACACCCTGCTGGACGCGGTCGAAGTACTCGTGGGCGGTGACCAGGTCGGAGCCGATCTTGAAGGACAGCAGGCGGTGGTAGGCCTGGTTGCCCCAGGTCCACACCAGGGCCAGCAGGACCGGCACCCCGATCAGCAGGGGCGCCAGCACCAGCGCCAGCAGCTTGGTGCGCACCGACTGGTCGAGCGTATCGAGCAGGGACTTGCGTCTTCTCATGCCGCAGCGAAGGAATGGGATCGACCCATTCTAGGCGCGGTCCCCATCGCCGCCCAACGAAAACGCCGCCCCGGGGGGCGGCGCGCGCATGGCCAGCGAGGGGCCTTCAGGCCATCGACCGGAGCCGCGCGATGCGCTCTTCCGTGCTCGGGTGGGTCGAGAACAGGCCCTTGAGGCCGCCGCCGGAGAGCGGGTTCATGATCATCATCTGGGCCGTCTCGGGATGCGCCTCGGCGGTGTGCATCGGGATCCCCCGCGCGTAGGCGTCGATCTTCGCCAGGGCGTCGGCCAGCGCACGCGGGTCGCCCGAGATCTCCGAGCCGCCGCGGTCGGCCCCGAACTCGCGGGTGCGCGAGATCGCCATCTGGATCAGCATGCCGGCCAGAGGGGCGAGGATCATGATGATGATCGAGACGATGGGATTCGGGCGCTCGTCGTTGTTGCCGCCGCCGAAGAACATGCCGAACTGGGCCAGCGAGGAAATCGCACCGGCCACCGTGGCCGAAATCGTCGAGATCAGGATGTCCCGGTTTCTCACGTGGGCGAGTTCGTGGGCCATGACCCCGCGGAGTTCCCGCTCGGAGAGCATCTTCATGATGCCGGTGGTGGCCGCCACGGCCGCGTGCTCGGGATTCCGGCCGGTCGCGAAGGCATTGGGCTGGGCCTCGTCGATGATGTACACCCGCGGCATGGGCAGGCCGGCGCGCTGCGCCAGGTCACGCACCATGTTGTACAGATAGGGCGAGGAGCCCGCGTCCACCTCGCGGGCGCGGTACATCTTCAGCACCATCTTGTCCGAGAACCAGTAGGCCCAGACATTCATCGCGCCGGCGAACAGCAAGGCCACGAGCATCCCGCTGCGGCCGCCGATCATGCCGCCCAGCGTGCCGAACAGCGCCACGATGCCTGCCATCAGGATCGAGGTCTTGATCCAGTTGCCGAACATGGTCGTCCTTCCTGTGAATGAGTTGATCCGAAACCTAAGATCGGGGTGGCCCGCAAAAATTCAATTGCCGGGCGGCGAGAAGCGGTCGCCGACCGCGACGGGAAAGCCCCGCAGGAAATCGGCTGCCGGGAGGCGGCGACCCCCGGCTTTCTGCAGCACCGTGAAGCGGATGGGCCCGGTCCCGCAGGCCACCACCACGCCGTCCCCATCCACCGCCAGCACGGTCCCGGGCTCGCCCCGCCCCTCGGACAGGGTGCCGCCCCAGAACTTCACCGCCTCGCCATGCAGGGTCGATTGCAAGCCCGGGAAGGGCACGAAGGCGCGCAGTCGCCGTTCGATGGTCTCCGCCGAAGCCTGCCAGTCGATCTCGGCCTCCTCCCTGGAGATCTTGTGGGCGTAGGTCACGCCCGACTCCGGCTGGGGGGTTGCCGCCAGCGGGCCCTCGGCCAGGCGGGACAGCACCTCGACGACCATCGCGCCCCCCAGCACCGCCAGCTTGTCGTGGAGGCTCGCCGTGGTGTCGGCGGCGTCGATCGGCAAAGCCCGTCGTTCGATCATCGGGCCTGTATCCAGCCCGGCATCCATCTGCATGAGGGTGATGCCGGTCTCGCGGTCACCGGCCTCGATCGCCCGGTGGATGGGCGCCGCGCCGCGCCAGCGGGGCAACAGGGAGGCGTGGATGTTGATGCAGCCGAAGCGCGGCAGATCCAGCACGACCTGCGGCAGGATGAGACCGTAGGCCGCCACCACCAGCACGTCCGGCGCCGCGGCGGCCAGGGCCACGCGTTGCGCCTCGCTCCGCAGCCGTTCGGGCTGGTCGACCGGCAGCCCATGGGCAAGGGCGGCCTGCTTGACGGCCGAGGGCTGCAGCCGCATGCCCCGACCCGCGGGACGATCCGGCTGGGTCAGCACCAGGGGCACCGGGAAGCCGGCGGCGACGATGGCTTCGAGCGCGACCGCGGCGAACTCGGGTGTGCCGGCGAAGCCCACCCGCAGGGAACGGGTCGCCATCAGGCGGTGATGCGGGCCTTCTTGGCCAGCTTGGTCTTGATGCGGTTGAGCTTGAGCTGGGAGAGATATTCGATGAAGACCTTGCCGTCGAGATGATCGATCTCGTGCTGGATGCAGATGGCGAGCAGCCCCTCGGCTTCGAGCTCGAAGGACTTGCCGTCCCGGTCCAGGGCCCGCACCGTGACCGCCTCGGCCCGCTCGACCTTCTCGTACACGCCCGGCACCGACAGGCAGCCCTCTTCACAGACCTGGGCCCCCTGCCGGTCGATGATGGTCGGGTTGACCAGCACCAGCAGCTCGCTGTGGTCCTCGGACACGTCGATCACGACCACCCGCTTGTGAACGTCCACCTGTGTGGCCGCCAGCCCGATACCCGGCGCCTCGTACATTGTCTCGGCCATGTCGTCGATCAGACGACGGATCGAGTCGTCGACCTTGGCCACGGGTTTGGCGACTGTGTGCAGCCGCGGATCGGGATATCTGAGGATCGGAAGAAGCGCCATTTTGCTTGCTGCGATAACCGTTTGAATGCAGAATCTCATGCGATTTGCGAGGATCGGGACCACCTCGGCTCATGCCATGGTGCTCAAGTTCACCCGAGTTCCTGCCGATCAGATCAAAACGCGGGACGGGGGTTCCGCATTTGCCATGAGCGAGCGAGATGACCCGCATTATATTCTCCCTGCTGACCAGCATCGCTGCCCTGATCTGCGCCAGTGCCGCGAACGCCGAGTCACCGATCGCTGCCAACGCGCCTGACAGCCACGTGGTCGTGCCCGGCGACACCCTCTGGGGCATCGCCGGCAAGTTCCTCAAGGAGCCGTGGCGCTGGCCCGAAGTCTGGCGGCTGAACCGGGAACAGATCCGCAACCCGCACCTGATCTATCCGGGCCAGGTGGTCTACCTGGACCGCAGCGGTCCCTACCTCCGACTGGGCAAGCCGATCGGCGACCCGCTCTTCGAGAAGCGCTTCCCGCAGGTCTACTCCGAAAGCCTTGACCGGCCGATCACCAGCATCTCCCTGGACGCGATCAAGCCCTTCCTGACACAGCCGCTGGTCGTGGATGAGGAAGGCCTCGCGCACTCCGCCACGGTCATCGCGGTGGACGAGAACCAGGTCTTCGCCGGCAAGGGCGACACCATTTTTGCCAAGGATGTTCCGGCCGGTACCCAGAGCTGGCAGATCTATCGGCCTGCCCGGCCGATCAAGGATCCCGAATCCGGTGAAGTGCTTGCCTTCGAGGCCTTCCACCTGGGCTCGGCCCAGGTGACCGAAGACGGCGAACCGGCGACGCTCCGCGTGGTGACCGGCCTCGAGGAAATCGGCAAGGGCGACCGCATGCTGCCGAGCCCGGGCGACGATTTCTTCAGCTTTGCGCCGCACGCACCCGAGGGCCCCGTGGCCGCGCGCATTGCCAGTATCTACGCCGGTGTGGATGTGGCGGGACGCAACGACGTGATCTCGATCAGCTACGGTGAAGACAAGGGCTCGGCGGTCGGACAGGTCCTCGCCCTCTACCGCAATCGGGGTACCGCCGAATACGCCGGCGACGGTGCGCGCGAAACCTTCGTCCTGCCGGAGAAACGCTACGGCCTGATCTTCGTGTTCCGGACCTTCAAGCGCCTCTCCTATGCGCTGATCCTCGACAGCGACGGTCCGGCCACGGTGGGCGATTCTGTCCGCCAGCCCTGAGCGGTCCGACCCGGCCGGGCTGCTCGCAGCCTGGCTTCGACTCTCCCTGACCCCGGGCCTGGGTGACGCAGGCCAGCGCTCGCTGCTGGCGGCGTTCGGCCTGCCCGATCAGATCTTCGCCGCCAGCCGGCCCGCCCTGGCCCGTGTCGTCGGTGACCGGATCGCCGCCGTCCTGGTCGATGCGGACCGGGAGGCCGCGGTCAGCGAACACCTGGCCTGGGCCGCCGAGCCCGGCCACCACGTCCTGACCCTGGCCGACAGCGGCTATCCGCGCGACTTGCTGGCCACCGCCGACCCGCCGACCGTCCTGTTCGCGAAAGGTCGCGCCGAACTGCTGGATCGAACCGGCATTGCCATCGTCGGCGCGCGCAGCGCGACTGCCCAGGGCGCAAGCAACGCCCGCGCCTTCGCCGCCACCCTGGCACGCTCCGGGCTCACGATCGTCAGCGGCCTGGCCCTCGGCATCGACGCCGCGGCGCATGAAGGCGGGCTCGAGGGCGAGGGCGGCACCATCGCCGTGATCGGCACGGGCCCCGATCGCATCTACCCCTCCCGCAACCAGGCGCTGGCCCGGCGCATCGCCCGGGAGGGGCTGATCCTGTCGGAGTTTCCCCTCGGCACGCCGGCCCGCCGGCATCACTTTCCGCGGCGCAACCGCATCCTCTCGGGCCTGGCGCGGGGGGTGCTCGTCGTCGAGGCGGCTGTCGGCAGTGGCTCGCTGATCACGGCCCGGCTCGCCGCCGAGCAGGGCCGCGAGGTCTTCGCCATTCCCGGCTCGATCCACTCCCCGCTGTCGCGGGGATGCCACCGGCTCATCCGGGAGGGCGCCAAGCTGGTCGAGTCGGCCGGCGACGTGCTCGAAGAACTCCAGTGGACCGCGCGGACGACCCCCCCGATGACCGCGCCACCGCCGGAGAGCGGCGACACCGACGAGGCCGGAGGCGTCCTCGCCGGCCTGGGATACGATCCCGTGGACACCGACACGTTGCTGCAGCGCAGCGGGTTGACGGCCGATGCGCTGTCCGCCATTCTGCTCACCATGGAACTCGATGGCCGCATCACCCGCCTGCCGGGAGGCCGTTTCCAGCGCATCCAGTAGTCTCAGGCGCCGCCATGTTCGACATACTTGTCTATCTCTTTGAAAACTATGTCCACGTCCGGGCCTGTCCGGAGGGGGACCAGCTCGCGCGCAAGCTGTCCGCTGCCGGTTTCGAGGACGACGAGATCTCCGAAGCGATGGCCTGGCTCGAGGGCCTGCGCCAGGAACCGGCGCTGCCCGTGATCTCGCCGGACAGCGATTCGGTGCGGATCTTCGCCAGCGAGGAGCTGGGCCGGCTCGACGCGGAATGCCGCGGCTTCCTGACCTTTCTCGAACATGCCGGCGTGCTCGACGCACTGACGCGCGAGATGATCATCGAGCGGGCCATGGCCCTGCCCGACCATCGACTGACCCGCTCACGTCTCAAGGTCATTGTGCTGATGGTCCTGTGGCGCCAGGAGCAGTCCATCGACACCCTGATCCTCGACGAGCTGCTGACCGAGGAAGAGGACGATCTCGATCCGACCTTCCACTAGGACACTTCGGCCCTCGCCGCAGCCCGGGGGCCACCATCGGCCATCCGACGGACGGTAGCGTTCGCCCGGCACATCGCGGCACTTCGGGCGGAGCGGGCGGTTGCCACGCCGCCCCGGCGGTCCGTATCATGCCGCGCTTCGATCACCCCTTCGGAATTCCCCCGCACTGCACGCGGGCAGGGACGCCATGAGCAAGCAACTGATCATCGCCGAGAAGCCGTCGGTCGCGCAGGACATCGCCCGCGCGCTGGGAGGCTTTACCAAGGAGAAGGACTTCTTCGAGTCCGACGACTTCGTGCTGTCGTCCGCCGTCGGCCATCTGCTCGAGCTGTCGGTGCCGGAGGAATACGAGGTCAAGCGGGGCAAGTGGTCCTTCGCCAACCTGCCGGTGATCCCACCGCGCTTTGCCCTCAACCCGATCACCAAAAGCGCCGATCGACTCAAGCTGCTCACCCGCCTTATCAAGCGCAAGGACGTCGAGGGCCTGATCAACGCCTGTGACGCGGGGCGCGAGGGCGAGCTGATCTTCAACTACGTCGTTCAGCATGCCAAGTCGGGCAAATCGGTACGGCGCCTATGGCTCCAGTCGATGACGCCCCAGGCGATCCGGGACGGGTTCAGCCATCTGCGCTCGGCCGAGGAGGTCGAGGGTCTGCGCCAGGCCGCCGTGTCGCGCGCCGAGAGCGACTGGCTGATCGGCATCAACGGCACGCGGGCGATGACCGCGTTCAACTCGAAGACCGGGGGTTTTCACCTCACCAC
>JAGRFX010000122.1 GCA_020445805.1 Rhodocyclaceae bacterium | reverse complement strand
CGGGGTGATCGAGCCAGTACTGGTCGAGCCGCTGGGCCGGGCTGCGGGTATCGCCCATGGGCGGCGGATGGTCGAAGGGCGGGGCCGAGAGGTCCTGGCTGCGGGCCAGCGCATCGTAGCCGATCAGCGCCAGCAGGCGCCGCACGGTCTCGGGCCGTCGCGCGGTCTCGAGCGTGAATTCGGCGGCGACCCGGTCCAGCATGTCCGAGAGCTTGTCGAGCTGGGCGGCGAGGATCTCGGACAGCGCCACCTCCACGTCGGCCGGCGTCCATCGGCGCCGCTCCGGGAAGCGGGCCGCCAGGGCCTCGAGCATGAACAGGCGGAAGCCGTCGTAGTCGCGCAGGTCGGGGTCGAAGTCGTCGCCGATCGACGGCAACACCTGCGGCAGGGTCGCGCGCCGGCGCCCGCAGTCGGGGCAGCCACCGGGAAACTCGAGCTGGACGCGCGGGTCGTCGGCCATCAGGCGCCCCCCCCGGACAGCACCAGCTCTTCCCGGCGCCCGATGGCCGCGAGGGTGTAGGCGATGCGCACCACCAGCTGGGACTCTTCGCCGCTCACCTGGATCTCGAGGGAGCGCGGGTCCACCTCGCCGGTCAGGGCCTCGCCCAGGGCCGCGGCCAGGCGGCGCTGGGTCACCTGCCAGAGGGGCGAGGCATTGGGCTCGAACAGCAGGGTTCGCAGGCCGGCGCCGAACTCCGGCCGGAAGACCCGCTCGCCGGCGACCGTGAACAGGATCTGCTCGATCTGCCCGCGCACGTGCTCGCTGCGGCTCGCCAGCAGCGGCCAGCGCCGGGTGTCGGTGGGCGCCGCGGCCGCGGGCCGGCCGAATCGCAGCGGAAAGGCCAGGTAGGGCGGATCGGCGAGGCGGCGCGTCATGAGGCCTTGACCTTGAAGCTGAGCGAGGACATCTCGCCCTGGGGTATCGGCGGCGAGCTGGGGCTGCCCGGCGCCGTGCAGGTGTGCACGTGGGTGGCGAACAGGGTCAGGAAGCTCTGGCCCTTGATCAGCGGCTCGCCGCCCTCGCCGCCGAGCAGCACCTGCTGGCCGTCGACCACGATCTTCGTGCCCTGCACGGTGATGCCGGCGCTGGCCATCTCGATGCGGTTGCCGCTGGCGTCGGCCACGGTCACGCCCGATGCGCTGAGGGTCAGGCTGTTGCCGTTGGCGTCCTCGAGCAGGATCTGCCCGGCCGAGGCATCCAGGGTCAGGTGGGCGCCATTGGCATCGGTCAGGGCCACGGTGCCCTGGCTGTCGATGTCGAGGTTCGCGCCCCCCGCGTGCTGGAGGCGGACCTGCTCGGCGCCGGCGGCGTCCTCGAACAGCAGCAGGTGCCCACCGGCCGTCTTGAAGACCTTGGACTCGGGCTGGTGGGTGACCTCCGCGGGCGGATCGCCCGGCGCCTGCCAGAAGGTGCCGCTCCAGATCGGGAAGGAGAGGTCGCCCCCCTCGAACTCCACCCAAACCTGCGCGCCGACTTCCGGCACGCAGAACCAGCCCTGGTCGGTCAGGCCGCCGCAGGGCATGCAGGGCAGGGCCCAGTCGGTGGCCTGGTCGCCGAGCAGGGCCGGCACCTGGACCCGCAGGCGGCCGCGCCGGTCGGGGTCGGCGTTGTCCACGACGAAGCCCCGGTACTTGCCGTACTTGCGCTGGTCGCGCAGGGTCCGGATGAGGGCGCGCTGGGTGTCGTTCATAGGCTGATTCCCGCCCCGAAGGAGAGATCGATGCCGCCCATCACGGCGTCGAGGGGGCCGGGCAGTGGCAGGCTGGCCAGGTTGTCGCCCCAGGCGTTGCGCAGCAGGCGGAATTTCTGGCGATAGCCGCCGGGACTGAAGACGTGGCTGACGCTATCCACGTAATAGAGCCCCGAGAGCCGGCTGCCGAGGCCGTCCACCCCCACCGGCAGGCCGGGCAGCAGCACATGGCCGTAGAGCGTGCCGTCCAGCTCGCCCTCGCCCTGGATCTTGTGGAGGTCGGCGTCGTTGGCCTTCTGCAGCGCCTTGGCGCGCAGCGCCGCCTCGTCGGTACCGGCGTCGCCGCTCATGCGCCAGACGAAGGGCACGAGCCCGGCCTCCGGGTTGCCCGCCCGCTCGGACCCCATCGGCTTGAGGTCCGGCTCGACGACGACCTCGCTCGAGCCCTCGCCCGATTCGGCCGCCAGGTCGAAGGCCACCGCGTCGGGTTGGTGGGCGTCGGCCGTGATGTTGATGGACACCGTGTTGCCGGCCTGGCCGGCATAGACCATCAGGGTCGGCTGGGGCATCGGCAGGGCGGTGCGCGGGGGGCCGAAATACACCCGTCCGCCGCGGATGTAGAACTCGTAGCCGTTCTCCTCGGCGCGCGACTGCAGCAGGGCAATGTCGGTGCCGTCCTGATTGAGGCCGACGATGGCGGGCTGGCCCGGAGCGTTGAGCGGATCGGGGGCCAGGCCCGAATAGTTGCCGAGGGTCTCGAGCAGGATCAGGGTGTCGCTGCTGGGCAGCAGTTCGCTGCCCCAGGTGCGCCGGCGGTGGGTCCGGTCGAGCTGCAGGGATTCATCCTGGCATTCGACCACCAGCTTGGCGGCGCCGGCGTCCTCGGGGTACTCGGCGCGGATCTGGCGGATGAAGCCCCGCAGCACCTCCTCCTCGCGCAGCCCGAACACGGCGCTGATGCGGATGCGGTTCCACTCCCGCAGCAGGGGGATGTCGTCGAGCAGGCCGGTGGCGTCCTGGACCATCCACTCGCCGTGCTCGTCGCGGCGGGTCTCGAAGGTGAGGGTGGCGGTGTCCGGCGCATTGCGGCCGGTCTCGACGCTGACCTCCACCAGCAGCGGATAGAGCGGCTCGATGGGCGCGTCGTTCACCCGCACGATGCACTCGGCGGGTTCGCGCGAGAAGCCGGCCAGGAGGTCGAGCATCAGCCGCCCCCCTCGCTGGCCCGCGGGATCAGCAGCACCTGGCCTTCCGCTTCGCCTTCGCCCGCCGTGGGCGCGGGGTCGCCCGAGCGGCGCGGCAACGGACGTGCGCCGATGATCTCGAGCTCGGCAGCGCACAGCACGTCGGCATTGGCGTCGAGGATGCGGTGCCAGCGCCACGCGTCGTTGAAATAGTGCCCCCCGAGGGCGTCGAGTCGCTCGCCGGGCTGGAGCACGTGCTCGAGGACCGGGGTGGCGGGGCCGATATCGCGGGCCCGGACGCCGGCGAACGGCAGGCTGCCGTCGGGGGCGGGCTCGAAGCGCCGGGTGGCGAGGTAGCGGGAACGTCGCGTGAACATCAGAGCAGGCCTCCCACCGCGGCGGCGGCCGCCTGGCCCGTGTGCAGCGCGGCCATGCCCACCTGGCGAACCTTCTCCATCAGGTAGAAGGGGTTGGCGCCCTCGATCACCTGCAGGCTCAGCTTGACGGTCGCACGATAGGGCTCGAGGCTGGGCAGGTGCGCGCTCTCGGTCACGTCCACCGCCTTGAGGAAGACCGGCAGCACGTGGCTGCCCCACACGAAGAGCAGCACCGACGCGGTCTCGTTGCGCTGGAAGGCGCGGGTGCCGCCCAAGCCCAGGCCGGCCAGCACCTGCACCCCGCCCGGCCCTTGGACCTTGGGCTCGACCATGCTGCGCAGGGTGGCGAGCTCCGGCTCGATGCCCAGGGTGCGGGCGATCGCGTCGCCGTCGTTCATGCGGTCGGTGGCGTCGATGAGGATCTCCACGTCGAAGCTCTCCGGCTCGACGGCCACCCCCTGGGCCACGCGCGGGGTCTCGGTGGGCAGGAAGAAGTCGAAGCCGCCGCGGGTCGCGGGCGTGCTCCCCAGCGTGATGGTCACGCTGCGGTTGCGGGTGATCTGCTGCGGATTGAAGTCGAAGGCCAGCACCAGTGGCGGCACCGACAGGGCGTACTCGAGCAGGAAGCCCTTGACGTGGTTGATCATGGCAGGCCTCCGTCGAGGCGGCCGCGGATGGCTGCCGCCAGGGCCGCCGCGATGGACTGGTCACTGGCGCCGCGGCGCAGGGTCAGGGGCGGCACCTGCACCAGTGGCAGGGTGGCCGAGCGGGGGGCCGGCGGATGGGCCGCCAGCTGCTCCGCGGTGAGACGGCCGATGCGGGCCGCACGGCGCTCGAAGCCCGCCGGCAGGGCGATGGCGAGGGAGGCGACATGGAGGGTGGGCGCGGCCCGCGCCGGGGTGTCAGCCATCGATCAGCTCCTTGGGCAGGTAGGCGGCTAGTGCCCCTAGTTCATCGACCGTGCACTCCCGGCCGTCCTTGTTGAGCTCTCGCCAGATGCCTTGCGCCAGGTGGGCGGCCCCGATCGGCACGCCGGCGCCCGCGGCCAGGTAGGCAGCGTGCAGCGCGGCGTTGCGGATCTGTCCGCCGGTGAGCGCGATGGCGCCTGCCAGCCCGGCCACGTCAAGATCGACAGCCCGCGGCGCGCGCGGCGGCAGCAGGCGCGACCAGAGCCGCTCGCGGGCGCCCGCATCCGGCCGCGGAAACTCGACCACCAGCTGCAGCCGGCGGGTGAAGGCGGCGTCCAGGTTGCGCCGCAGGTTGGTGGTCAGGATCACCGGGCCACGGTGGCGCTCGATGCGCGACAGGAGGTGGCTGACCTCCATGTTGGCGTAGCGGTCGCGGGCCTCCTTGATCTCCCCGCGCTTGGCGAACAGGGCGTCAGCCTCATCGAACTGCAGCACCATGGGCTGGTCGTGGGCCGCGTCGAACAGCCGGTTGAGGTTGCGCTCGGTCTCGCCCACGTATTTCGAGACCAGCCGGCCCAGATCGATCCGGAACAGCTGCCAGCCCAGCGCGCTGGCGATGACCCGCGCGGCGAGGGTCTTGCCGGTGCCCGAGGGACCCGCGAAGAGGGCCACCGGGCCCCCGCAGGCCTCGCCGCCCCAGCCATCCTCGACGGTGCTCCGGTGCTCCACCCACAACAGGAACTCGCGCAGCATGGCGAGGCGGCCGGCGGGCAGGACCAGGTCGTCCCAGGCGGCCGGGGCGGGGACGGGCTCGGCGCCCGGAGGCGTGGGCAAGGGGCGGTGATGGCCACCCAGGCGGGCCAGTAGCGCTGCGTCGGGCATGAGGGGCTGCCAGCCGTCCTCGGCGCCCTGCAGCAGCCGCTGCCGGACGAGCGGGGCGGTCGGTGCGAGCGCGTGGCGCAGGGCCTCGCCCTGGTCGGCATCGAGGGCCAGCAGCTCGTGGATCAGTGCCCGGCTCGGCCAGGGCTCGCGACCGCCGCCCTGCAATTGCTGGTAGGCCCAGCCGATGCGCGGCTCGAACTCGGGCGCCACCACCGCCACCAGCGCATCCCACTCGACCGCCTCGAGCCCCAGACCGAGGAGCCGCTGCCAGGGTCCGTCCGGTGCGCGCAGTGCCTCGACCTGCTGCTGCAGCAGGCGCAGGCGCTCCAGGTCCTCGTCGGCCATGGGCTGGCCGCTGCGGCCCTGGCCGGCCAGGTAGGCCAGCAGCTGGAGACGCTCCCATTCGGGGGCGAGCAGATCCAGGGAGGGGCGGTCGGGCAGCGGCGCGTTCATGGCGCCACCGCGTAGAGGCTCACCAGCACCGGGTTGCTGCGCAGGGTCAGCGTCACCCCGTCGAAGCGCTGCAGGCTGCGTTCGGCGTACAGCACCATCTGGCCGGGACGGTCGGTGAAGGGCAGCAGCACGGGCTGAAGGGTGGCCCCGCCGAGCGCATCGGGATCGATCGACGCGTCGAGCAGCGGGAAGGGCGGCGCGGCGGCGTCGGCCTGCCAGCCGCTGGCGGCATCCCAGCGCTCCCAGCGCAGGCTGACCTGGGCGCCCGGGTCGCCCGCCACCCAGGCCTGGGGCGCGAAGGCGGCCAGCGCCGGGCTGCCCACCTCGAAGGCGGCCGACTGCAGGCAGCCGCCGCCATCCACCAGGCACAGGGCGGGTGCCCAGTCCTCGCGGCGGGTGTCCGGCGTCATGACAGGTACCGCCGGCGGTGGGGCGACGATGCCCTCCACGCCCGCATCCATGCGGGCGCGCACCGACAGCCCGACGCCGCCGGCCAGCGGCGGCGGCACGGCCGGGGTGCGGGGAATGACCGGCGCCAGGCTGACCTCGAAGAGCGCCGAGGGCCGATAGGGCGTGTCGCCCTGGGTCGACCACAGCTGGTTCAGCTGGTCGAGCCCCAGGGTCAGGAAGATGACCTGGATGCGGAAGGTGTCGCCGTCCACGTCCAGGTCGAAGACCGGGCCTTCATGGAAATGCCGCAGCACCTCGCCGATGACGCGCAGGTCGTTCTCGCCGGCCGGGATGGGGTTTTCGTCGACACAGAAGGGGGTGGCGAGGCAGTGCATGCGCAACAGCCAGGTCTCGCCGGGCAGCAGCGCACCATCGAAGCCGGAAGGCTCGAAACGGAAGAAGAAGAGGTTGAGCCGATGGTTGGTGTCGGTGTCGGCTGGCGACGCCGCCGCCGGGGTGCCGAGCAGGACATCCACCCGCGAGCGATCCACGGCATTGATGCCGTTCGAGACCTGCTGGGCCAGCTGCCGGCAGACCTGGGAGAGGGACGACAGCCCGACCGGCATGGCCTAGGCCTCCCACGTCGACGGGTGCCCGGGTCGGTGCCGGGCCGGGCAAAGGGGGTTCGGGGCGGCCATTACAGGCGCCTCAGGTAGTGTTTGCTGAGGAAGGCATCGTCGCCCTCCGGGCGGCGGGGCGCTGCCGGGCCCGGCCGGGGTTCGGCCAGCACCGTGACCTCGATGCGCCCGATCGACAGTCGCGGGCCCTCGGCCGGCGCCCTGGCGGGTGCGGCGGGTCGCGCTTCACCCGGGGAAACCGGGGAAGCGGCCGCGATCCGGTCACCGGCGCTGGCCGGCGGTCGCGACCGACGGGCCGGCACGGTGTCGGCCGGGTTTGCCCGGCCCGCGGGCAGGATCGCGGGCACCGCCCGGTCCATGGCGGCGGCCATCGCCGGTGTCTCGACGGGAAGCCCCTGCGCAGGGACCGCCGGGCCGGGCCGCTCGGCGGGCGCCGCGCTGGCCGTGGCCTGCGCTGTGGGTGGTGTCTCCGTCAGGGCCGAAGGCAAGGGATTCGCAAAGGGTTCTGCAGGAGCGGGGTCTCCAGAAGCGGCACCGCGCCCCGTTGCCCGTCTCATTCCGTCAGAGCTGTCTGTCCGTTGAACCGAATTGCCGAAGTCGTCAAACGGGGAAGGAGTCTGGCGCGAGCGCTTCGAAGACCCGGTCGCAACGTCGTCATGCAATCGAAGAAGCGAGTCCGGAGAAACCGTAGGCTGTAGCCTGTCCGTAGCGTCCAAGTTCCGCGTGCTTTCCTGTCCTTTACCTGTTTCCAGGCCATCCATCGAGGTGTCGAACTGGTGCGTAGCGTCCAAAAAATTCCCAACCGGGGCGTGGAATGGGCCTGGCGCGGGGCGGCCTGCCTCCACAGCCCGAGGGGCGGGTGGTGCCGGCGGTGCCATCGGGGCACCGTGCTTCTGGAGTCGGTACAGCGTGAGCGATTCGCCCTCGTCGGTCGCGGGCGCCTCGGGCAGCGGCTCGGAGGCGGCGGCGCGCCGCAGCACGCGGCCCGGCAGGGGCCGGTCGGCGTCGTGGAGGGTGTCGTCGAGGATGCCCATGGCGGCGGGTGTCACTGGCTCATGCCGCGGGCGGCATCGATGAGCTGCAGGTAGCGGGCACGGCGAGCGCGGGGCATGGCGAGGATCTCCGCCTCAGCCCAGTGGTAGTACCAGGCCAGGTGGTGCACGTCCTGGAGGGTCTGGTCGGGGTCGTGGGCAAGGACCCGATAGGGATCCACCTCGACCCGGTTCTGGCCGCCACAGTCAGGGCATTCGGCCAGCACCTGGCAGGCCAGTTCGGGCGCCACGGCCTCGAGGGCCGCCTCGCAGCGGGCCATCTGCTCCGGCCCGAGCCGGCCCGGCAGTCCGCTCGCGGTCCCCGCCTCGATGAGCTCGAGTCCGCGCAAAAGGGCTTCGCGCCGTCCTGCCTCCGGGAGACCGACCACGCGGATTTGGTCACCGCCGCTGGGCACCCGCAGGCGTACCTGACGCTGTCCGATGCGCACGCGGGCGACCGGAAAACCCTCGCCGGCCGGCTTGGCCGGCAGGGCGAGGGGATCGAGCGGAAAGTCGAAGCGGGCCGAGCAGTGGCTGCAGGCGGCCTCGAACCATCCGCTGTGCCGGGTCAGCAGGGATGCCAGGTGTCGCATCAGGAACTGCCGGTCGGCCACGCACAGGGCGTCCACCGCGGCGCGCTCGGGCACGGCGCCGCAGAGGCTCGCGAGGCTCGCCATCAGGGCACCGGAGACCGCTTCGGGCGTGCTCTCGGCCGCATCGAGGACATCGGCCAGCTGCAGTTCCAGGCGGCCATCGATGGGGCGAAACGCAAAGTCGCGGCGCAGGCTGCCTGCGAACGGCAGGCCTCCTGGCAGCGTTGGCCGATCGAGGTTCATGGCCGGCTCAGGTCTCGCTGGGCTCCTGGACCGCGGTGTCGCGCTGCCAGCCTTCGTGCTGGAGCACCACGGTCTGGATGCCGACCGCGTTCATGGTGGCCGCGTCGAAATCCGGCAGGGCCTGGTATTCGGACACCCAGGCGCGGAAGACCTTGTACGAGATCGCCACCTGGCCCTGCAGATTCAGGACGTTGATGACGATGTCCTTGCGGAAGTTCTTCAGGGACATGGCCGCGTCGCCGCCGACGTTGTTCACCAGATTGGCCCAGCTCTCCCAGTTGGTGTCGTGGGACAGGCCCTGCTCGAGCGTGATGGGCTCGTAGCTGGTGCCGCCCGGCAGGATGCGCTCGGTGCTCGGGTCGCCGGCGGCCCGCCACTTGACGGGCTCGGTCTTGCGCTTGAGGGCGCTCATTTTCTTCAGGCCGGCCACGGGCTGGCCATCGATCAGGATCTGGAACTTGAAGGTGCGATAGGGATCGTGGCGGTGGGTATTCACCGGAAACATCGGGGCAGCCATGGCTCACTCTCCTGTCTATTGCTGGGCGACTTTCTGCTGGATGCGGACGATCACGAACTCCGCCGGCTTGAGGGGCGCGAAGCCCACCAGGACGATGACCTGGCCGCGGTCGATGTCGCCCTGGGTCATGGTCTGGCCCAGACCACAGCGCACGAAGTAGGCGTCGTTGGTCTTCTCGCCCTGGAAGGCACCGACGCGGAAGAGGCCATTCATGAAGCTCTCGATATTGGTCCGCAGCGAGGACCACAGCCGGTGGTCGTTGGGTTCGAACACCGCCCACTGGATGCCGTTGAAGACGCTCTCCTCGATGAACATCGCGGTGCGGCGGATCGGCACGTAGCGCCACTCGGGGTTGGC
The DNA here is from genome assembly GCA_020445805.1 of Rhodocyclaceae bacterium. Lineage (GTDB taxonomy): Bacteria > Pseudomonadota > Gammaproteobacteria > Burkholderiales > Rhodocyclaceae > Cognatazoarcus. Next base: position 3,480 of record JAGRFX010000122.1, on the reverse strand, counting down.
GCGGGTCGAGCGGGTGCGGGTGCCCCAGACCACCGGGCCGAAGCCGGGCATGCGCCGCAGGGCATTGACCCCGGCGGGGTTGAGGTAGTCCTGCTCCGGGTCCTCGACCACGAACTCGAGGGCGGCGGTCCCGAGCAGCGGAAACTCGATGCCGGCGGGCGCCTTCCAGACCCCGCGGCGGTTGTCGGTCTTGGCCCACAGCCCGGCGACCGCCGCACCCGGCGAGACCAGCAGGGTGCGGGGCGCCGCCGGGTTGCTGTCCGGATTGTGGAAGGGGTTGGTGATGCGGGGCCATGGATAGTAGGTGACCGCATAGGTGGAGGTCGGCAGGCCGAGGGCGTTCACATCCCCTTCGTCGGTCAGCTCGTCGCCCGGCGCGGTGTCGACCAGCACCATGCGGTTGCGGATGGTCTCGCAGTGGGCGATGGCGGCGTCGAGAATGGCCTGGTTCGCAGCGGTGCCCCAGAACACGCCCGGCAGCAGCAGCATGTTGATGTCGCGCACCTTCAGGAGGGCCGTCAGCACGGACTGATAGTCGGGGAGGGCCGGGGCGCTTCCGTTGGTGCCGCCGCCCAGGGTGACCACCGTGGTGGCCGCGCGCAGTTCCAGTTCGAGGGTGCCGGCGGCCTCGAGGGCGCTGCGCAGGGCCGCCTCGCCGCCACCGGGCAGCGTGAGGGCGACGAGGGTCGAGTTGGTGTTCACCTGGACGACGAGGTCGGTGTTCGGGTCCGCGGTTTCGGGTACCAGCCCGGTGAAGGTCTCGGTGGCCGTGAAGGCGCTGCCATTGCGACTGCCGACCTCGACCGTGAAGGTGGCCAGGCTGCCACTGGTATCGGCCGTGAAGCGCACCCGCTGGCCATGGGCGGCCGTGCCGGCACCGTCGATGGCGAGCAGGCTGGCGCCTGCCGAATCGCGGACGGCCGTGCCGGCCGGGGCGGTCAGGCGCCCGCGCAGCTCGGCGGCGGCGCCCGCCAGCGCGAGACTGACCAGCGTGGAGTCGGCGTTGATGACGCTCGCCATGTCGGTCGGTGCGCCGGGTTCGGGCACCAGGTCGGTGAACAATTCGTCGACCGCGAAGCTGTCGCCCGTGGTGCGACCGACCGACACGTTGAAGGTGGTCGTGCCCCCCACCGCACGGGGCTCGATCCGGACCTCCATCCCGTTGGCCCAGCTGCCCGGGTCAGCGGCGGCGGCGGTCAGCAGGTCGGCGGTATCGGCCACGTTGCGGACCGATCCGGAGGCCGGCAGCGCGCTGCCGTCGCCCAGGACCGAGCGCACGATGTAGGCCTTGGCGCCGCCGTTGGTGAAGAAGGCGCTGACGGCATGGCCCATGTCGTCGCCGCGGCTCGTGCTGTTGTCTTCGCGCAGGCCGCCGAAGTGACGCTGGTAGTCATCGAAGCTGCTGACCAGCACCGGCTGCCCGACCGGCCCCCGCTCGACATAGCCGATGAAGCAGGCGGTGGAGGTGCCGACGCCTTCGATCGGCCGCGAGCCGCTCGGAATCTCCTCGATATAGACGCCGGGGTGCAGGTAGCTGGGCATGACGGGCTCTCCCATGATTCGAGTTGCGCCTGTCAGGCGGATCCGGGCCCCGGACGCCCCGAGGCGGGCGGGTCGGGGGTCGCTGACACGGCGACCTCCCGTCCGGCTCGCACCTCAGGCGTCAGCCCCGAGCTTCGACCCGTGACACCGCGGATGGGGGACGATGGACCGCAGTGCGCCACCGACGCGCAACTTGCCGATGGCATGTTGACGTCGTAGTTCAGGGGGACTGGCTTGGGAAATAAAAAAATGCAATTTGTGGGCGCCCGGTGCGTGTCATGGACACGGGGCGGAGCGGGGCGCGGCGACCCGCCCGGGCGTGCAGCCTGCCTCAGCTGTCGGGATCCGGTGCCTGGACCACGTGGAGGCGCGGGGTGGCGAGCGCGATGCCGCGACGCCCGGCCTCGGCAATCAGGGTGCCGAGCACCGTCTGCCGGGTCGTCAGGAGGTGCCGGATGTCCTTGGTGTGGTAATCGACCGTCCATTCCACGGCGAAGTCCCCGGCCTCGGTGGCCCTCAGTTCAGGGGGGTACTTGCCTTCGACCCCGCAGTCGGTTGCACGGCAGAGCTGTTCGAAGGTGGCATCCACCAGGCCCCGCACGGCTGCCTCGTCGGTGTCGTAGCCGACCTTGAGCACGATGGCTTCGCGCAGGCCCCGCGCCGATGCGAACTTGGACAGGTTGTGGATGATCATGCCGCGCAGGGCCGCATTGCCCACCATGATCCGGTGGTTGTTGGCCAGGTTCAGCAATTCGGTGTGGAAGATCTTGGTCTTGTAAACGATGCCGAGGATGGTCTCGCCGGGATGGATCTCGATCACGTCGCCTTCTTCCACCAGCCGGCTGTTGAGGATCACCAGCCCGCCGATGATGTCGGGCGCCCAGGCGCCCTGGGTCAGGGCCAGCATCACCCCGATGAAGCCGATGACGCCGCCGGCCTCGAGCAGGCTGTCGAAGCCCAGGATGCGGACTTCGGCGATCAGCACCATCACGAACAGGAAGACGCTGGAGAGCAGGCTGAGGATCCGCACGTTGTAGGTGTCGGTCCAGGTCTGCACGCCATTCACCTCGCGCATGCGGCCGAAGCGCCGCTTGATCAGGTAGTTGGCGACGTGGGCGGAGAGGTAGCCGAGGAAGGCCACCAGCACCGCACCCAGCAGGCGCGTCATCCACGAGTGCGAGACGACGGGCAGTACCGCGTTCGAAAACACCACCAGGCCGACGACCAGCACATTGGCCGCCCGGAAGAAGTGGAGCTTCCCGCTGAGGCTCTCCTCGGAGGTGGTCGCCCTCGACAGGGCCCTCACGAGCGGGCGGGAAAACGCGATCAGCAGCAGGTTGGCGACGATCAGCACGCCCTCGGCCGGGGAGAAGGCCTCGAGCCAGCCGGAGAGGGCATTCATGCTCGGGATCTTCCTCAGGCGACGCGGATGTGCCACGGCTCGAAGCGCACGCCGAGGCGGTTGTCGAGCGGGTAGCGGATCGAGACCTAGCCCAGGTCGATCAGGCGCTGGAACACCGCCGTGTCGGCGAAATCGGCCGTGAAATTGCGCTCGCCCCAGCCCGGGATGCCCACGTCGAAGTCGCCGGTGCCATGGAACGAGTAGCCCGGCGGCGCCAGCGAGCGGGAGGCGAGCGAGAGGTTGCCGTCGTGGCGCAAGGCCTTGGCGACGAAGAGCCGCAACTGCTTGACGATGCCCCGCACGCCCGACGACAGGATGACCTGGCCGCCCAGGGCGCGCGCGATCTCCTCGAAGAGCTGGCGGGGGCGACCCGCGTAGAGATAGTGACCCGAGCCCGGCACCTTGACGATGGCGCGCGGGTCGATGGCCTGGGTCAGCTGGACGAGGGGCTTCTGCCCCAGGAAGCCGTAGCGGCTGGCGTCCGCGTAGAACAGCGCTTCGATGAGGGCCAGCTCGGCGGCGCTCAGTGCCCCGAT
>JAGRFX010000121.1 GCA_020445805.1 Rhodocyclaceae bacterium | reverse complement strand
CTTTGCCCGCATGCACGTGGCGGTGGCGCCGGCCTGCAACATCCAGTGCCACTACTGCAACCGCAAGTACGACTGTTCGAACGAGTCGCGCCCGGGCGTGGTGTCGGAACTGCTGACGCCCGATCAGGCCGTGATGAAGACCAAGGCCGTGGCGGCGGCGATTCCCCAGATGACGGTGCTCGGCATCGCCGGCCCGGGGGACCCCCTCGCCAACCCGGAGCGGACCTTCGAGACCTTCCGCCGGCTGTCCGAGGAAGCGCCGGACATCAAGCTGTGCGTGTCCACCAACGGACTCGCGCTGCCGGATTCGGTCGAAGAGCTGTCGCGCCACAACATCGACCACGTCACCATCACCATCAACTGCCTGGACCCGGAGATCGGCGCCAAGATCTACCCGTGGGTGTTCTGGAAGAACAAGCGCATCTTCGGCGTCGAGGGCGCACGCATCCTGATCGAGCAGCAGCAGAAGGGGCTCGAGATGCTGACCGCGCGGGGCATCCTGGTGAAGGTCAACTCGGTGATGATCCCCGGGGTCAATGACGAACACCTCAAGGAGGTCTCCCGGGTCGTCAAGGCCAAGGGTGCCTTCCTTCACAACGTCATGCCGCTGATCGCCGAAGCCGAGCACGGCACCTTCTACGGCCTGATGGAGCAGCGCGGCCCGACCGCCGAGGAGCTGCAGGATCTGCAGGACGCCTGTTCCGGCGACATGAACATGATGCGCCACTGCCGCCAGTGCCGCGCCGACGCGGTGGGCCTGCTGGGCGAGGACCGGGGCGCCGAGTTCACCCTCGACAAGATCGCCGAGATGAACATCGACTACGACAAGGCGATGGAAATGCGCGCCGCGGTCCACGAGGGCATCACCGCCGAGCTGAACGCCAAGCGGGCCGAGAAGGCCCAGGCCGCCAGCACCGCGCCGGTGAAGCAGAAGCGGGGCCTGCGGCCGGTCAAGATCGCCGTGGCCACCAGCGGGCACGGCGTGATCAACCAGCACTTCGGCCACGCCAAGGAGTTCCTGGTCTACGAGGCCTCGGAGGAGGGCGTGCGCTTCCTCTCCCACCGCAAGACCGACCTCTACTGCTCGGGCGACGAGACCTGTGGCGACGGCGAGTCGGTGCTGGCGCGGACCATCAAGGCCCTCTCGGACTGCGAGATGGTGCTGTGCTCGAAGATCGGCTACGAGCCCTGGGGCCTGCTCGAGGCCGCCGGGATCATGCCCAACGGCGAGCATGCGATGGAGCCCATCGAGGAAGCCTGTGCGGCGGTGTACGAGGAGCTGGCCGCGGCCGGCAAGCTCGAGCCCAAGGCGGACGGCGCGGCCTGTGCCGCGTGAGCGGGGCGGGGCTTGCCCCGCCCAGGAATCGCGGCGGCCGAGGGGCCGCCGCCACGACACCCGAAGGAGCCGCACATGGCACTTGAAATCGTCGAATCCTGTGTGAATTGCTGGGCCTGCGAGCCCCTCTGCCCGAACCAGGCCATCGTCGAGGCAAAGCCCCATTTCAAGATCATTGCCGACCGCTGCACCGAGTGCATCGGTGACCATGACGACGCCCAGTGCGCCAGCATCTGTCCGATCGAGGGGGCCATCATCGACGAGTACGGCGAGCCGCTGAATCCGCCGGGCTCGCTGACCGGCATCCCGATGGAGCTGGCCCTGTCGCTGCTCGAGAAGGCCCGCATCGCCGAGGCCAAGGCCAGCGCCGCGCCATGACCCGCCTCTACTTCTGGGAAAAGCCGGGCTGCGCCGGCAACGCCAAGCAGAAGGCCCTGCTGCGCCAGGCGGGCCACCGCCTGCTGGTGCGCAGCCTGCTCGACGAGCCGTGGACCGCGCAGCGCCTGCTGGCCTTCCTGGGAGATCTGCCGGTCGCGGCCTGGTTCAACGGGGCGGCGCCCAGGGTCAAGTCGGGGGAGATCGATCCCGCGGCCCTGGACCGGGATGCGGCGCTGGCCCTGCTGCTGGCCGAGCCCCTGCTGATCCGCCGCCCGCTCATGGAGCGGGAGGATGGCGAGCGCATGGTCGGCTTCGACAGCGCCCGCGTTGCCGCCTGGATCGGCCTGGCCGACGATGCGCCGCAACTGGGCGAAGGCTGCGCTGCAGCCAGCACGCCCTGTCCGGTCGAGGAGACCTGAGATGAGCCATCCCGCCGTCGTCCAGCCCGGCCGGCCGGTGGAACTGGCCCGGGGAGTGCACTGGATCGGGGCCCTTGATCCGCAGATGCGCCGCTTCGACATCATCCTCAACACCGCCAATGGCACCAGCTACAACGCCTATGCGGTGCGGGGCAGCGCCGGCGTGGCGATCATCGACACCGTGAAGATCGAGTTCGCCGACGAATTCTTCGCCCGGCTCGAGCAGGTCACGCGCTATGACGAGATCCGCGTCATCGTCCTCAACCACCTGGAGCCGGACCATTCCGGCGCGCTGCCGGAGCTGATGCGCCGCGCGCCGAATGCCGAGCTGGTACTGTCGAACCGGGCGCCGTCCATCCTGCGCGCCCTGGTGCGCGAGCTGGGGACCGAGCCCGAGTTCATCGCGGTGGGTGACGACGACCACTTCGACCTGGGCGATCGCCGGCTGTCCTTCGTGAACACCCCCTACCTGCACTGGCCGGACACCCAGTGCACCTGGCTCGCCGACGAGGGCATGCTGTTCTCCGGCGACGTCTTCGGCTGCCACTTCTGCGACGACCGCCTTTGGAACGACACGGTCGGCGACTTCCGCTTCTCCTTCGACTACTACTACCACCACATCATGCGGCCCTTCCGGGCCCACGTGCTGGAAGCGCTGGACAAGCTCGAGCCCCTCGAGCCGCGCACGATCCTGCCTGCGCACGGGCCGATCCTGCGCCACGAACCGCGGGGCTACATGGCCCGCTACCGCCGCCTGGCGACGCCGGAGCTGACCACCCGCGGCGATGAGAAGACCCTGCTGGTGTTCTACGCCTCGGCCTACGGCAACACCGCGCGGATGGCGCGGGCGGTGGCCGAGGGCGCCGAAGAGGTGGCCAACCTGCGGGTCTCGCTCTACGACCTGCAGGTCAGCGACGTGGCCCAGTTCGTGGATCTGATCGAGGAGGCCGATGGCCTGGCCTTCGGCTCGCCGACCCTCAACGCCGACGCGGTCAAGCCGGTCTGGGACCTGCTGTCCTCGCTGACCCTGGTGGCCGTCAAGGGCAAGTTCGGCGCGGCCTTCGGCTCCTATGGCTGGAGCGGCGAGGCCGTCGGGCTGGTCGAGGACCGGCTGCGGGGACTGAAGATGCGGGTGCCGGTCAAGGGCCTGAAGGTCAAGCTCAACCCCACCGAGGACGACCTGGAGCACTGTCGCACGCTCGGTCGCGAGCTGGGCGCCCACCTCACCGGGACGGCCCGCCGGCGGGTCATCGACATGGCCGAGCTGGCCTGACGCACGAACAACCTAGCGGAGATCCCCCCATGCCCAAAGCGACCGTCACCTTCGAGGACATCGACGTCACTGTCACCGTGCCGGCCGGTACCCGCCTGATCGAGGTTTCCGAGAAGGTCGGGGCCGGCATCACCTACGGCTGCCGGGAGGGCGAATGTGGCACCTGCATGATGAAGATCGTGTCGGGCGCCGAGAACCTGGCCCAGCCCTCGGTGCTGGAGCATCAGGTGCTTTCGGACAACCTGGCGCCCCGCACGGCGCGACTCGCCTGCCAGGCCCAGGTCCTGGGCGGCGACATCGTCGTGCGACCAGGCTGATTTTCAACCACCACGCGAATCTGCGGAGTTTCATCATGCCAAATATCACCTTCACCAGCCCGGAGCACCGGGACAAGACCGTCTACGCCCCGGCCGGCAGCCACAAGGAGACCATCCTCAAGGTTGCCAAGGAGCATCACGTGCCCATCGAGTTCTCCTGCGAGGACGGCGAGTGCGGTACCTGCCTGATCAAGGTCACGGTCATCGACCAGCACAAGAAGAAGCACGCCGGCCACCTGACGCCCAAGGAGCGCACCGTGCTCAAGGAGCTGAAGAAGGTCACCCAGGACGACCTCGACCGCATGGACGTGGACGACCTGGCGCCGGACTTCCGCCTGGCCTGCCAGTGCATCGTCCGTGACGAGGACATCCTCGTCGAGTACGGCACGGGCGACCTGTCCTGATCGTTCTCGCGGGCCGGACCCAGGTCCGGCCCGGTTCAAGCCCCCAACGGAGGTTCGCAATGGCAGACATGAGCGTGCAACGGAGCATCCGCAACCGGTCCGACGGTCCCCGCGAGGCCATGGTGGAGCACCTGATGTCCCGCGCACAGGGGCTGGCGAACGACGCCACGCTGGCGTCCCTGCTGGCCGGCTGGACCATGGGGCGGGGCTGCCTGCCAGCCGATTTCGGCCTGGGGCGCGAGGGCTTCGCCCTGCGCGTGGCCGAGCACTTCCCGGAGCTGGCCTGGCGCCAGCCGACCCAATTCGACGCGGCCGTCGAGGAGGCCCGCCAGCGGGCGCTGGAAATGGACGACCTGGTCCGGCTCCTGCAAAGCAATGCCGACCTCGAGGTGGCCGGTTCACTCGACATGGCAGTGATCGTCGCCCACGGCTGCCTGGGGGGTGACCACCTCTGGCAGGACCTGGGGCTTGCGTCGCGGATCGAACTGGGTGCGCTGATGAAGTGCAACTTCCCGTCGCTCGCGGCGCGCAACGACCGGGACATGAAATGGAAGAAGTTCCTCTACCGGCAGCTCTGCGAGCTGGAGGGACTGCTCATCTGCCGATCGCCGACCTGCGAGGCCTGCAGTGATTTCGATGCCTGCTTCGGCCCCGAGGACTGAACGCTTCCCGGGCCCGGCGCCCACGACCGCCGAGCGTGCGGTCGGCGCCTACCTGGGCCTGGCCATCGGTGACGCGCTGGGCGCGACGGTCGAGTTCATGACGCCGACCGAGATCGCAGTGGCCCATCGCCGCCAGGGTGGGCGCCATACCGAGATCGTCGGCGGCGGCTGGCTCCGGTTGCGGGCCGGGCAGGTCACCGACGACACCACCATGGCCCTGGCCCTGGGCGAAGCCATTCTGGGCGCCGAAGGCCGGATCGAGGCCGAGGCCTGCGCAAAGGCCTTCGACGGATGGATGCGGTCCCGGCCGGTGGACATCGGCAACACGGTGCGCCGCGGCATCCTGCATTTCCGCAACACCGGCGCCGTCCATGTCCCGCCGTCGCAGGATGCGGGCAATGGCGCCGCCATGCGCTGCCTGCCGGTGGCCCTGGCCCTGGCCGGTGCACCCCGCGGCCGCCTCGACGAGGCGGCCCTCCTGCAGGCCCGGGTGACGCACCACAATCCGCTCGCCGACGCGGTGGTCTGCGTGCTGGTGCGGATGGTGTCCGAGCTGATCTGTGGCGCGCCGGCCAGCTGTCTGCTCGACCTCGCGAGCGAGGTCGCGGCCGAGCACCCCCAGCTGCGCTTTCGCGGACGACCGTGCAGCAACCCCAGCGGCTACGTGGTGGATACCTTCCGCGCGGTGATGCAGGGCGTGGTCGACACCGACGACTTCGAGTCCTGCCTGGTGGACGTGGTCAACCGGGGCGGCGACGCGGACACCACGGGCGCCATCGCCGGCATGCTGGCCGGCGCCTGCTATGGCCTGGAGGCGATTCCCCGTCGCTGGATCGACGCCCTCGATGCACAGGTGCGCGAGGCCTGCTGCAGCCAGGCCCTGCGCCTGCTGGCCTACGCGCCTGTGGAAGATCTCGCAGACTGCCGCCATTAGGACAATCCGACATGGTCAGGGCGCAGGGGAGGTCTATCCTCTGAACCTGTCCATGACGCAGGTGAGGCATGTCGGAAGCACGGATTCGGGAAGGGCGGCGGGGTGACTTCGACGCCATGCGCGAGCGTATCGCGGCGGCCCTGCACCCCGCGGTCGTCGTGCCCGGCTACGACGAGATCGCCCACGCCGAAACCGAGCAGATCGTCGCCACCGTCGAGGCGTCGTTCCGGCAGGCCCTGTCGGATCCGCGACAATTCGTGCTGGTGGCCGAGATCGACCGTCAGGCCAACGGCTTCCTGATCGTGGACGGTACAGAACCTGCCGCCGAGCTGCGCTGGATCGTGATGCTGCCCGGCCATCTGGGTACCGGGCTCGCCCCGCGCCTGATGCAGGCGGCCCTCGACCGCGCGGGCGCGGGGCGGGCGATCGACCTGGTGGTCACCGTCTATAACGAGCGGGCCATCCGTTTCTTCCTGGGCTTCGGCTTCGTCCCGGTGCCGGGGGGCGCCAGCGCGCAGCGGGTGCTGCGGATGCGCCGCCCGGCATCGATGCGCAAGGCCGGCTAGCGGGAATGGCGCCCGGTGGGCAGCGGCAGGTCGCGTGCCGACGCCGGCCGGACTAAGCCCGGTTCGCCTGGTGCAGGTGCGCCGCCAGCGCCGCATCCATGGTGGCGAGATGATTGGCAAACCAGTCGGACAGACCGTTGTCGAGAAAGGCCCGCGCCATGGCCGGGCGGCCCTTTTGGACCGAGCGGGAGAAACGGCGCAGGTCGGCCAGCAGGCGAGCGTGCTCCTCGGCATGTTCGGCGAGGCTGGGACAGCGGGAGCGGCGCATGGCCTCCTCTTCGGCGGAGAAGTGCTTTTCGGTATGTTGCACGAGGGCCTCGAGGCGCTCGGCGAACCGGCCGGAGGGGCAATCCTCGAGGGCGCGCACGAGCGCCAGGAATTCCTGGTGGGTCTGGTCCATCTCGGGGATGCCGAGGCCATGTCGGGTTGCGTCCCAGTCGAATTGGCTCATCGTTGGATCCTGCAGGGTGTGGGGGCGAGGACACGTGTCCGAAGGACTATCGCACAACTCGTGCCTGAATGCGGACCTGGTCGCGGGTTCCGTCCGCCGCCGGGATGGCTTGGGCGAAACGCCGGCCCGCTTGCATGAGGCCGGCATATGTCGGATGCTGCGCGGCGTCGGCTGCCTGAGCCGTGTGCCGGGCCGACCCCGTGCCCGGGGCCGCCGTTCGGGCGGGGCGCCGGGATGAGGGCCCACGCGCGTCGTAGAATGAACAACCGGCGGCACTGGGATGCCGCCAGCCGGATCTGCCGATGAAGTCACGTCCCCGGTCAGCGACCCCGGTCGAAGGCCCTCAAAACTCCTTGCGCGCGCTGCTGGTCGGCCTGGGGCTGTTCCTGGGCCTGTCCCTGGTCGCCATGAGCGTCCTGATCCGCTGGGAGGACGCCCAGGTCGTCGCCCGCAAGGCCGAGGCGATCGAGCTGGCCCACGCCCACCTGCGGCTCTTCAGCGAGCGCCTCAATGGCAGCCTGTCTGCGGCGCGGGTACTGGCCGAGCTGGTGCGCCAGGGCAATGGCACCGTCACCGATTTCCCCCGGGTGGCCGGTTCGCTGATGACGCACTTTCCCGGCGTCGCGGCCCTGCAGCTGGCGCCGGGAGGCACCGTGAGCGAGGTCAGCCCGCTGGCGGGCAATGAGGACGAGCTCGGCCGCAACCTGCTGGAAGGCGGGGCGGCGGAGCGCGAGGCGCGACAGGCCGTGCGCGATCGCCGCCTGACCGTGGCCGGTCCCTTCCAGCTCGCTGGCGGCGACCAATGCGTGGTGGGGCGGCTGCCGGTCTTCCTGCCCGACGGGCAGGGCGGGGAAAGCCTGTGGGGTCTGGCCTCGGTCTTCCTGCGCTTCCCGACCCTGCTCAAGGGGACCGGGGTGGACCGCATCCCCGAGCGCAATTTCGAGTATGCCCTGTGGTCCTTCGACGGCGAGGCCAGCGGGGCGACCCTGATCGCCTCGTCGGGCGGAAAGATTCCGCCCGACGCCGTGGAGCTGGGCCTGCCCGTGCCCAACGGGCAGTGGCGCTTCAGCCTCTCGCCCCGGGGCGGCTGGTCGGATCCGGGGACGCTGTGGGGGCAGCGCGCGGTGGCGCTCGGCCTGTGCCTGCTGCTGGCCTATCTGCTGCAACGCATCGTCATGAAACCCGTGGTCCTGCGGGCCGAAGTGGACCGGCGCACGCGGGCCCTGCGCGAGAGCGAGGAGCGATTCCGCACCGTCGTCCGCAGCATTCCCGACCTGGTGTGGCTGAAGGATCCGGAAGGCCGCTATCTGGGCTGCAACCGCCGCTTCGAGAAATTCTTCGGCGTGCCGGTCAGCGAGCTGGTGGGCAAGACCGACGAGGACTTCGCCGACACCCAGTTCATCGACGCCAGCCGCGTCAGCGATCGCGACGTGCTCGAGCGGCGGACGCCCTCGGTCACCGAGCAGTGGATCACCTTCGCCAGCGACGGCCACTGCGAGCTGGTGCAGACCGTACGGACGCCCATGTTCTCGGCCTCGGGCAAGCTCATCGGCGTGCTGTGCGTGGCCCGCGACATCACCGACCTGCACGAGATGACCGAGGGCTACAAGCGCAGCGAGGCCCGCCTCAATGCCGCCCAGCAGCTGGCCCGGATCGGCAGCTGGGAGCGGAACCTGGACACCGGCGAGATCTACTGGTCGGACGAGATCTTCCGGATGTTCGAGCTCGATCCCGAGACGGTCACGCCCCACTACGACGTATTCATGGAGACCATCCACCCCGATGACCGGGAGTGGGTGAACAGCGTCTATCGAGAAGCCCAGCGGCAGGGCAAGCCCCTCCAGGTCCAGATGCGCCTCAAGACCCGCAGTGGCCGGATCCGCCATGTGGAGATGCGGGCCGAGATGCCCGAGGACGAGCAGGGCGACCGCCGGCGCGTGGTGGGCACCCTGCAGGACATCTCGATCCGGGTCGAGGCCCAGGAGAAGATCCGTGCCCAGCAGGCCATGGCCAGGGCGATGCTGGCGGCTATGCCGGTGGGCGTGGCCATCACCGATGCCGAGGGCCGCCTGCGCGAGTTCAACGCAGCGGCCATCGACCTGCTGCAGGTCCGTCCGCTGGAACTGGCGGGCAAGCGGCTGTCCGAGCTGGGACTGGCCATCCGCGACAGTCGCGGTGCCATGCTGACGGCGGCCGAGCTGCCCGACGCCCGGGCCCTCGGCGAGCAGGTGCCGGTGGCGCCGGTGGAGTTGCAGCTGACCCTGCGGGAGGGCACCGTCGAGCTCGAGATGAGCGCGGTGCCGGTGGCGGGCGACGACATGGGCGTGGTGATCGCCATGGTCAGCCTCGCGGCGCGTCGCGAGGCCGAGGCGTCGATGCGCGAGAACGCGGAGCGCATCGACGGCCTCAACCGCCGCTTCTCGATCGCGGCCGCGGCCGCAGGCATCGGGGTATGGGAGTACGACCTGGCCGGTCAAAGCTTCAGCTGGGACGAGGCCATGTTCCGCCTCCACGGGGTGGGGCCGGACCGCTTCGACGGCTCGCTCGCCGGCTGGCTGGAGTGCATCGCGGCGCCCGATCGGGCGCGGATGGCCATGGCGCTGGAGCGTTCCCGCGGGGGCGACGAGGACATGGAGGTGGACTTCCGGGTCATCCGGCGCGGCGGCGATACCCATTACCTGCGGGCCTGTGCGCGGGTGGTTCGCGACACGGCCGGCGGCCTGAAGAGCCTCTCCGGGGTCTGTCTCGACATGACCACCCTCAAGCGCAGCGAGCAGATCCTGATCCAGGAGCGGCGGCGCTACCGGGACCTGGTCGATTCGACCGACGGGCTGGTGTGGGAGGCAGACGCCCGCAGCGGCCAGTACACCTATGTCAGCCGCCATGCGGAGCGGCTCCTCGGACATCCGATCGAGCACTGGTACCAGGCCGACTTCTGGCAGCGCCACGTGCATCCGGACGACCGCGAGTGGGTCATCAACTACGTGTCGGGCATGCTCGCGCGGACCGAAGGCTACGAGGTCGAATACCGCATGCTGGCCAGCGACGGTCGCCCGGTCTGGCTGCGGGACATCGTCACCGTGGTGCTGGAGGCCGGTGAGCCGCGCTGGCTGCGTGGCGTGATGATCGACATCACCAGCACGCGCGAGATCGCCGAGGCGCTGCGGCGTAGCGAGGAGCAGCTGAGCCTGGCCATCGAGGGCGCCGGTCTCGGGCTGTGGGACTGGGACATCGCCACCGGCCGCCTGGTGCTCGCCGGTTCGGGGCTGGCCATGCTCGGCTATCAGCCCGGCGAGGTGGAACCCCACTACGACAGCTGGGAGGCGCTGATCCACCCCGACGACCGGGACGAGGTCCGCTCGCGCCTGGTCGAGCACCTGCGCGGGAGCAGCGAACGCTTCGTCTGCGAATACCGCATGCGTCACAAGGACGACGACCGCTGGGTGTGGATCCACGGCCTGGGCCAGGTCATCCATTTCGACCAGAACGGGGTCCCGCTGCGTGCCGCGGGCATCCAGCTCGACGTCACCGAGCGTCGTCGTGCCGAGGAGCGCGACCGCCTGTCCCAGCGCGAGATCCTGCGGCTCTCCTCGCGCAACGAACTGCTCCTCAATTCGGCCGGCGAAGGCATCTTCGGGGTCGACGTGGACGGGCGCTGCATGTTCATCAACCCGATGGCGCTCGATCTGCTCGGCCTCTCGGAGCGGGACGCCCTCGAGCGCCCCTGCCTGGAATTCTTCGAACTGCGCGGCGACGACGGTGTGGCCTTCCGGGCGGAGGCCTCACCGGTCGTCCTGACCCTCGCGGACGGCATGCGGCGCCAGGTCGAGGAGACCCTGGTGCGCCGCGATGGCAGCAGCATCGCGGTGCGCATGACGGTCACCGAAATGCGCGAGGGCAGCGAGCGCATCGGCGTGGAAGTGATGTTCCAGGACATCTCGGCGCGGCGGGCCATGGAGCGCGAGCTGGAGCGCCTCGCCACCACCGATCCGCTCACCGGGGTCACCAACCGCCGCCAGTTCATCGAGCGTTGCGAGCAGGAGCTGGTACGCCACAAGCGCTTCGAGGATCCGGTCAGCCTGCTGATGATCGACGTCGATCACTTCAAGCGCGTCAATGACACCCATGGCCACGCGGTGGGCGACGAAGTCCTGCTGCACCTGTGCGCCATGGCCATGCGCGAGCTGCGCCGCACGGACGTATTCGCACGCCTGGGCGGCGAGGAATTCGCCTTCCTGCTGACTGGCAGCGACCTGGACGGGGCAATGGATTTTGCGCGGCGCTTCCGGGGGCTGGTGGAGTCGCACCCGGCGATCACGGAAGCCGGCGCCGTGCCCATCACCATCAGCGTCGGCACGGCCCAGGCACGTCGCCAGGACCGCAGCGCCGACGACCTGCTGCGGCGCGCCGATGCGGCCCTCTATCGTGCCAAGGAAGGCGGCCGCAACCAGGTGATGGCCCAGGCGCCCCAGTAGGGGCTTTGGCGCCGTGTTCGGGAAGCGTGAGGGTGCGGCCGGGAGCCCCGGGGCCACCCGGCCCCGTGGCGCGTGATCAACGCGCCAGACCGACTTCGTAGAGCCCGCCGATGACGATGTATTCGTCCTCGCCCTGCAGGCGACCCGGGAAGATGCCGCTGTGGCAGAACACCTTGGCGACCGGCACCCGGACCTGCAGGATCTCGTCGCCGAATTCACCGGCGCGTTCGCGGCAGGTGCTGTAGGAGCCCACGTTGTTCATGAGCCAGATCTCGCATGTCCCGGGATCCGACAATCGCTCGTAGGCGTCGCCCCGGTTGATGCCCCGGAACAGGGTGACGTGGGAACCGAGGCCGGCCCGGGCGCACTCGTACTGGGTGAATGCATACACCAGGTCGAGCTGGGCCTCCAGGGCAGAGGTGCCGTAGAGGCCGCGCCCGCGATCCTCTTCGTAGCGCAGCCAGGCGGCATCGCCGGGGGTGCGCAGGGCTTCCCGGTGGTGACGGGGCAGCAGGCCGAAGCGCGACTCGACCCAGCCCTTGAGCACCGCCGCCTCGCGCCCGCCCGCGTCGAAGTGCCAGCCGCGGAGCACGCGCAGCCAGGTGGCCCGGCTGCGGTCGAGCTGGGCCTGGGACGTCAACCCCATGTCCTCCGGCCGGTCCAGCCGGAAGTGCACCGTCATGTAGTCCTCGAAGCGCCGGGAGCGATCGCCAGCCGCCGCGATCGGGTCGAGGGCGGCGAAGAGATCCGCGTGCAGTTCGGCGACGCCGTCGATGACAAGCGGGCAGGGGCCGCGCTGGAAGGAGAGGCCGCCGAGGATGTCCGCCGGGAGATTGCAGCGGTTGATCGGGAGTCGCGCCCAGCGGGGCAGGCGTGGATTGTCGCTAGCCCTACAAAGGCCGGGGTCTTTGTCGTAAGCCGAACTGCTATTGGCGATTTCCGCCATTTCTAAAAAGTCTTGTTTATCAATCGATTAGAGTGATTGTCGGGGCGTGGCACGGGCGTTGCGATATGGAAGGCGGGACGCAAGTTTTCCCTCCATTAAACGCATGACCCAAGGAGAAATGACCATGGCTCTTCGTCAATGTGCCATCTACGGTAAGGGCGGGATCGGTAAGTCTACCACCACCCAGAACCTGGTCGCTGCGCTGGCCGAGGCTGGCAAGAAAGTGATGATCGTCGGCTGCGATCCGAAAGCCGACTCGACCCGACTGATCCTCCACAGCAAGGCCCAGACCACGGTCATGCACCTGGCCGCCGAAGCCGGCTCGGTCGAGGATCTGGAGCTGGATGACGTGCTGTCCGTCGGTTACGGCGGCGTCAAGTGCGTCGAGTCCGGTGGCCCGGAGCCCGGCGTCGGCTGTGCCGGCCGTGGCGTCATCACTGCGATCAACTTCCTCGAGGAAGAAGGTGCCTACGACGAGGACCTGGACTTCGTCTTCTATGACGTGCTGGGTGACGTGGTCTGCGGTGGCTTCGCCATGCCGATCCGCGAGAACAAGGCGCAGGAAATCTACATCGTCTGCTCCGGCGAGATGATGGCC
>JAGRFX010000120.1 GCA_020445805.1 Rhodocyclaceae bacterium | reverse complement strand
CGGTCGGACGAGCGCAGGCCGCCCCGCGCCACCTTGCCACCCCGCAGGTGCACCCCCTCGATGCGCGGCGAATAGACGAAGATCTCGAACATCGGACGCGGCTCGGGCAGGTTGGGGATCTTGGCCGGGTTGAGCTTGAACGACAGGTAGGTCTTGCCCTCGGGCGCGTCCGGGGCCTTCTGGTAGTAGTTGGTGCGCAGCGTGGCATCGACCATCGCCAGGAACTGGCGCAGGATCCGGTCTTCGTCGAGGTTGGCGACCGTGTCGAGGAAGACCAGCATCTGTTCGCGCAGGGCCTCGCAGCGCCCGCTGCGGTCCGAATCCTCGCTGGGGTCGAAGCGCAGCACGAACAGCTTGACGAGCTGGGCAGCGTAGGCCGGATAGCTCGCCAGGACCTGCTCCATGTAGGCCTGGCTGAAGGTGAAGGCGGCCTGCTTCATGTATTTGGCATAGGCGCGGAGGATGCGGATCTCGCGCCACGAGAGGCCGGCCAGCAGGGTCAGGCGGTTGAAATCGTCATTCTCGATGCCGCCCTGCCAGACCTGCATGAAGGCATCGTGGAAGCGCTCGCGCAGGCGCTCGACCTGGACCTCGCCCGGACGGGCCAGTGTCATCCCGAAGTCATGGACCCAGAAGCGGGTTCCGTCGAGGCGGGTGATCTCCGCCGGTCGCTCGTCCACGACCCGTACGCCCATGCGCTCGAGCATCGGCAGGCTGTGGGAGAGGGGCACCGGCGCGCCGGAGCGGAAGAGCTTGAAATTGAGCTGGCCGGGCTCGGCCTCCAGCGGAACATAGAGGTTCATGGCCAGGGGGCGGCCGTCGGCCAGCGATTCCATCTGTTCGATGTCGCGCACCGCCATGCGGGCCGGATAGCCTTCCCGGTAGCCTGCCGGGAAGCCATTGCCGTAGCGGTGGAAGAGCGTGATGCCGCGCTCCTCGCCGAGGTGTTCGACCAGCGCCTCGCGCAGGTCGTCTTCCCAGCGCCGCGACACCTTCACCAGCTTGGCTTCGAGCTCGCGCACGTTCACGTCGGGCATGCCGGACTGGCGCAGGCGGACGATGATCAGGATGCGGGCCAGGGCCGACTCGGAGAAATGCACCTCGAACTCCGAGGCGATGCCGTCGAAGGCATCGGCCAGGGCCGCCTGCAGCCGCTTGCGCTGTTCGGTGTTGTAGTTTTCGCGGGGCACGTAGATCAGGCAGGTGACGAAGCGTCCGAAGGCGTCGGGGCGCACGAAGAGGCGGATGCGCTGTCGTTCGCCCAGCCGCAGGATGCCGAGCGCGTTGTGGAACAGCTCCTCGACCCCGGCCTGGAACAGCTCGTCGCGCGGATACTGTTCGAGGATCGTGACCAGGGCCTTGCCGGCATGGCTCTTGGGCATCAGGCCTGCGCGCTCGATCACGGCCGTGACCTTGCGGCGGAGCAGGGGAATGCGCTTGGGGTTGGTGTTGTAGGCCGTCGAGGTCAACAGGCCGATCACCCGGCGCTCGCCGGTGACCCGGCCGGTGTCGTCAAAGGTCTTGACCCCCAGGTAGTCCAGGTAGCCCGAGCGGTGCACGGTGGAGCGGGTATTCGACTTGGTGATGGTGAGCAGCGTCGGCAGATGGGCCTGGGCGCGGATTTCGGGCGGCAGGGCGGCGAAGGAGGCCGAGAACTGGGTGTCGCCGGTTTCCCGCAACAGTCCCAGACCGGTGCCGGGCAGGACCCGAAGCTCGTTCTCGCCGTTCTGGTCGATGAGTTCGTAGTCACGGCAGCCGAGCAGCACGAAATTGTCGTCGGCCAGCCACTGCAGGAATTCCAGCGCCTCGGCGGTCTCGTCGGGGTCGCCCGGCGGCGGCGCGCCATCCACGCCGGCAATGATGTCGGTCAGGCGCTGGCGCATCTTGGGCCAGTCACGCACCGAGGCGCGCACGTCGGCCAGCACGTCGGTCAGGCCGGTCTCGATGGCCGCCAGGTGGGCGGGTTCGGTGCGGCGGTCCACTTCGACGTGGATCAGCGACTCGTAGTGCGCCCCCGTGTTGTCATCCGCGCTGGCGAGGCCCAGGTAGCGCCCCTGGTCGTCGCGCTTGACATGCATCACCGGGTGGATGATCAGGTGCAGGGTGAGGCCCTGGCGGTTCAGCTCCATGCCCACCGAATCGACCAGGAAGGGCATGTCGTCGCCGACGATCTCGATGATGGTGTGGGTGGACTCCCAGCCGTGCTCGTCGAGCCGCGGATTGAAGGCGCGGACCCGGGTGCCGCCGCCATGCTCGCGGATGAAGTGCCAGTGGCTGGCCATCGCGCCGTAGAGGTCGGCCGCCTGCCGTTCCTGCAGATCCTCCGGGTCCACCTGGCGGAAATACTGTCGGGCGAAGGCTTCGAGCAGGGCCGCCTTCTCGGCGGGCATGCGCTCGTGGATCAGGGCGATGACCTGGGCGAACAGGTCATCGGAACCGCCTGCGGCGAACGGCGACATTGGGTTTCTCCTCGGCTTGTTATTGGTGTGCTGGCGGGTCGATCCGAGCGCCTGCGGCCTGGACTGAATGACCCGCGGCCCCGGCCTTTGTTCACTTTGATCGAACTCCCCCGGGCCCGGGCACTCAAGTAGAAGTGTAGGCGCGATGGACGGCAGAGGCACGCCTGGGCTGGCGTGGCGGGGCCCGCCATGGCTAGACTGCAGCGCAGGGCGGCCCCCGAAATCGGCCGCGATCGAACCACCGGGGAGGAAAGATGCTTGATCTGAAAGACGGCCAGTTGCTGCGTGACCAGTGCTTCGTGGGTGGCGAGTGGTGTGGGGCCGACAGCGGCCAGGGATTCGCGGTGACGAACCCGGCCACCGGTGAGACGATCGCGTCGGTACCCGACATGGGCGCGGCCGAGACCCGCGCGGCGATCGAGGCCGCACAGCGGGCATTGCCGGCCTGGCGGGCCAGGACCGCGGGCGAGCGCGCCCGCGTCCTGCGGCGCTGGTTCGACCTGATGCTGGCCCACCAGGACGACCTGGCGGTGCTCATGACCGCCGAGCAGGGCAAGCCGCTGGCAGAGGCCAAGGGCGAAATCGCCTATGCCGCCTCCTTCATCGAGTGGTTTGCAGAGGAGGGCAAGCGGGCCTATGGCGACCTGATTCCGGCACACCAGGCCGACAAGCGCATCCTCGTGACCAAGGAGCCGATCGGCGTCTGCGCTGCCATCACGCCCTGGAATTTCCCCTCGGCCATGATCACCCGCAAGGCCGGACCGGCCCTGGCGGCGGGCTGCACGATGGTGGTCAAGCCGGCCGAATCCACGCCCCTGTCGGCTCTGGCCCTGGCCGAACTGGCCGGCCGCGCCGGCATTCCGGCGGGCGTCTTCAATGTGATCACCGGCGACGCCAGGGCCATCGGTGGCGAGATGTGCGCCAGCCCGGTGGTCCGCAAGCTGTCCTTCACCGGCTCCACCGAGGTGGGCCGGATCCTGATGCAGCAGTGCGCACCGACCATCAAGAAGCTGTCCCTCGAACTGGGCGGCAACGCCCCCTTCATCGTCTTCGATGACGCAGACCTCGATGCGGCAGTCGAGGGCGCCATCGCTTCGAAGTATCGCAACGCGGGGCAGACCTGCGTCTGTGCCAACCGCCTGCTGGTCCAGCGCGGCATCGCCGATGCCTTCGCCGACCGGCTCGCCGGCGCGGTCGCGCGCCTGAAGGTGGGCAATGGCATGGAGGCCGGCGTGACGCAGGGACCCCTGATCGAACCGGCGGCCATCGACAAGGTGGAGGAGCTCCTCGCCGACGCGGTCGACAAGGGGGCCCGCGTGGTGTGCGGCGGCAAGCGGCACAGCCTCGGCGGCACCTTCTTCGAGCCCACGATCCTGACCGGTGCGACGCGCGACATGCGACTCGCCCGCGAGGAGATCTTCGGACCCGTGGCGCCGCTCTTCATCTTCGATGACGAAGCCGAGGCGGTTGCGATGGCAAACGATACCGAGTACGGGCTGGCGGCCTATTTCTACACCACCCACCTGGCGCGCACGATGCGCGTGTCGGCGGCGCTCGAGTACGGGATCGTCGGCGTGAACACCGGGATCATCTCGACCGAAGTGGCGCCGTTCGGTGGCGTCAAGGCGTCCGGGCTCGGGCGTGAGGGCTCGAAGTACGGCCTTGAGGAGTATCTGGAAATCAAGTACGTGTGTATTGGCGGCGTACAGTAATACCGCCACTATTGCCACGAGAGGCATTCGGTGCGGAGCCGATTCGCGGACCCCGGGGGGTTCCGCTTCGCGCAGACCGCCGCTGCGCCCGACGCGTTCCGGGTTTGGACTTGGGCGGCGGGGGCTCCAGCCGGAGCCAGGGCTTACGGCCGCCCCCGAGGCCTGTGGGGAGGAGCGATCTTGCTGAAATCGAAGAACCTGATTGTCAGACATACCCACGACGATGACATCCCGGAGCTGATCAGGCTGCAGCAGCGGGTGTATCCGAACATCCCGCCCTGGACCCGGGCCAAGCTGGCCAATCAGCTGGAGGTGTTCCCGGCCGGCCAGCTTACGGCCGAGTGCGAGGGCGAGGTGGTCGGATGCGCCAGTTCCCTGGTGGTGTTGTGGGACGACTGGGCCGACGCCCATTCCTGGAAGGAGATCACCGCGGCCGGCACCTTCGACAATCATGACCCGGAGGGGCGAACCCTCTACGGTGCCGAAGTCTTCGTGGCGCCGGAAATGCGCGGTAGCGGCCTCGGCCACCTGCTCTACGAGGGCCGGCGCACCCTGTGTCGCGAGATGAACCTCAAGCGCATCATCGCCTGCGGGCGACTGCCCGGCTACCACCGCTACGCCGATGAGATGGACGGAGAGATGTACGCCAAGCGGGTCCTGTGGGGCGACTTCCATGATCCCGTCCTGAGCTTCCAGTTGCGGGAGGGATTCCGCTACTGCGGCGTGGTCGAGGACTACATTCCGGAAGACACGGAATCGCGCGGCTATGCATCGATCATCGTGTGGCTCAATCCCGACTACGACCCGCACAAGCCCACTCAAGTGAAACAGGAGGAAGTGCTGTGATCGTACGAATTGCTGCCGTTCAATACCTGCTGCGCTCGATCCACGACTGGTCGGGCTTCGAGAACCAGGTGCGCTTCGTGATGCAGGCGGCCGGAGACTATCGGCCCCACTTCGTGCTGCTGCCCGAGATCTTCACGACCCAGCTGCTGTCGTTCATGGACACCCGCGACCTGCCCAATGCCGTGCGCGGCATGCAGGACTACACCAACCGCTACATCGAACTGATGAAGGAGCTGGCGCAGACCTGGCGCGTGTTCCTGATCGGCGGCAGCCATCCGACCCTGCGGGACGACGGCAAGGTGTACAACACGGCCTACCTGTTCACCCCCGAGGGCGAGGTCCATGAGCAGGACAAGATCCACCGCACCCGCTGGGAGCGCGAAAAGTGGGACACCGCGGCGGGCGAGCAACTGAGACTGTTCGAGACCCCCTACGGCAAGATCGCGATCCTGATCTGCTATGACATCGAGTTTCCGGAGCTGGCGCGGATGGTGTCGGAGGCGGGGGCCGAGATCCTCTTCGTGCCCTCATGCACCGATGACCGGCAGGGCTTCCTGCGGGTGCGCTACTGCTGCCACGCCAGGGCGATCGAGAATCAGGTATTCGTGGCCATGACCAGTACGGTCGGGAACCTGCCGGTGGAAGGCCTGGGGGTGCACTACGGGCAGGCCAGCATCATTACGCCGTCCGATTTCCCGTTTGCACGGGACGGCATCGCGGCGGAGGGGACGCCCAACGTCGAACAGATCGTGGTGGCCGACGTGAACCTGAAGAACCTGGACCAGAACCGCGTCAATGGGACGACGATTCCACTCTACGACAAACGCCACGACGTCTATGACAACGAAGTGGATCTGGTGCCCGCGCGCTGAGGCGGGCGGTCGGGCTCAGGCGGCGAGGTCGAACATCTCGGGATCGAACGCGACGAGGCCGTTGAGTTCGATCATCCGGTTGATTTCGGCTTCCTGCTCGGCCTCGCTCATCGCGGTGTAGTTGCTGACGTACTCGAACACGATCCGGGTCACGTCGCGGAGCGGGGTGGGCTGAAGTTCGATCTGCATCTTGGCGTCCTCTCTGTCGGGCCGGGGGTATCCCGGTCGCCCTGTCCAGCACCCGGTGGGTGCCTGCCCGTTGGTCGCGGACATGTCTCGCAGGGTTCAAGTTGATTCTGGCACCGGTTTGACGGCCCGATGCGGTAATAGCTTACGGTCTCGGCCGCGGCGAGCGTGACGGATTTGGTGATACCCACTTTGAAAGTTTGTGGCGTTGCCCGGGCACCCTTACCAGAGCTTGGCGCAATGCCCCGTGAGGTCGAATGTCACCGGAGGCGCCGAGGCTTCCGACGCTGCTGGACGGATCGCCACCGCGAGACGGGTGACCCGTGAGAGCAGCGCCTCCGAGGTGTCGGCCATGGCGACCTCCGCGGGTGTCGACGTGGGCAGGATGCCGAGCCGGAAGCCGTCGCCCTCCGCGGGCAGCGCCCACAGCTCGACCTGCATGCCCGGTGGCACCTCCGGTGGCGACAGCCACTTGAGATGCAGGGTGCGGCCATGACGCTGGGAGCTGACCAGCAGGCGGGCGCGCCCGCTGGCGTCTGCCAGGATGCCCACGTAGCTCGCGGGCAGGGCCTGCTCCAGGTTGGGGGCCATCGGGCGCGGTCCGATCATCTGGACCAGCCCGGCCGCCAGCACCATGACGAGGGCAAAGCCCAGGGCGGGGCGCAGCCAGTCGAGCCATCCGCGGCGGACTGGGGCGGCTTGCGCTGCCGGTGCAAGCCGCGCATCGATGGCACGCCAGACGGCCGCCGGTGGCGCAATCTCGGGGACGGCCATGGCCATCCGGGCGGCCGTCTCCTCCCAGCGGGCCAGGGCCTCGAACGCCGCCGGGTCCCGGGCGGCGATGCGCAGGAAGCGGCGACGCACCCGTGGCGTCATGAGGCCCAGGGCGCAACGGGCGGCCAGCTCGTCCAGGCGGGATTCGGGCAGCGCGATCATGTCAGGGCTTCCAGGCAGCGCCTCAGGCGATCCAGGCCCCGCCTCAGCCACACCTTGACGCTGCCCAGTGGCGCGTCGAGATGGTTTGCCAGTTCGCTGTGGCTCAGGCCCCGGTAGAACGCCAGGGCCAGGCACTGGCGCGGGCTTCCCTGCAGGTCGTCGAGGCAGGTGCGGACCTGCAGCGCATCGACCGACTGTTCCAGCAGCGCCAGCGGATCGGGGTGGGATTCGCCATCCACGTCCGCGATTTCGTCCTCGTCGGGCAGTCCGTCTTCCGGCCGTCGGCCGGCATACCGGAGTCGGTCGAGGGCCTGGTTGCGGACGATGGCGATCAGCCAGCTGATGGGCTGGGCGCTTCCCGGCCGGTAGCTGGCGGCCCGATGCCAGATCTGAACGAAGCTCTCCTGGAGCGCTTCCTCGGCCAGCTCGCGCCGGCGCAGCAGGCCGACGGCGATGCCGAAGAGGCGTGGGGCGGTGGTGTCGTAGAGCATCCGGAAGGCTGCGCGGTCCCCCAGCGCGGTTCGCGCCAGGAGATCGGCCAGCGGGTCCAGGGTCGGGTCGGGCATGCGGCGCGAATCGGGGCCAATTGACCCTGTCATTGTGCCTCGAATCGCGCTGCAGGCCGGCATCCGATTACTGGTAGCCGCCGCTGCCGTATCCGTAGCCGCTGGTGGTCGCCGGCGCGGGCGCGCTGCCACCGGCGCGTGCTAGGTGCCAGACCCCGCCCTTGCCGTCACCGTTGGCGTCGCCCGGCTTTGCGTCACCCGCAAAGAAGTACAGGGGCTTGTCGTCGAGGGCCCATTGCAGGCTGCCGTCGGCGCGGCGGATGGTCTTCAGCGCGCCCTGCTTGTCGGCGCCGGCGGCTGCGGCGTAGGGCGGCCAGGCGCGGCTGCAGGCCTCGTCGCAGCGGCTCTGGCCCGGCTGATCCTTGTCGAAGGTGTAGAGGCTGCGGCCGTCGGGCGCCGTCAGAGGGCCATTCGAGGCCACGTAGGGGTTGGACGTGCAGGCGGCAGCTGCGGCGGCAGTGATCAGGGTGGCGAGGAAAAGGGGCGTGTTCATGTCGGTCTCCTGGGACGTCGGGTTCGAGTTGCCCGCGTGATTGCGTGGCGCTCAGGGGGCCTAACGCTGGCCGTCGGCGTTTGGAGACAGGGGGCCGGAAATTTTTTCGGGGCCCGGCGACGAACGGTAGGGAGCGTTCGCGGACCCGGTGTTCCGGATGGAATGTAGTTGCATTGCTAATTAAATGATGGCACCATCGCCCCATGTTCGATCACTGCCTCTACTTCAATACCGCGGCCCTGGCCCGGCGCCTGGACCGGGAATGGACCACGGCCTTCAAACCCTTCGGTTTGACGGCGCCGCAGGGGTTTCTGCTGCGGGCGGTGCTGGCCAGCCCGGGTCAATTGCTGTCAGCCCTGGCGGAGACGCTGGGGATCTCGCGGCCCACCGCGACCCGGGCCGTCGATGCCCTCGAGCTGAGGGGGCTCGTGAAGCGCAGCGGATGCGACGGTGACGGCCGCCAGACGGCGGTCTGGCCGACGGCCGAGGCGGAAGCGCTGGGGGGCCAGCTCGAGCAGGCCAGTGCTGCGGTGACGCGCCGGCTCAAGGCGCAACTGGGCGAGTCGTCCTTCGTGGACACGGTTGCCCGGGTGCGTGGGGTACGGAACGCGCTGGAGTAGTGCGGTAGTGCGTTTTTTTTGGGGTAATAGTTGCATTGCTAACTAAAGGAGAAGTTTCATGCCCATCATTCAGGTCAAGATCAGTGCCGAGCGCTCGCCGCAGATGACCGCGGCCATCTCAGAGATGCTGCTGGAACTCACCACGCGCATCCTCCGCAAGAAGCGCGAGCTCACGGCCATCACCCTCGACTACGTCTCACCGGAGGACTGGGTCGTGGGCGGTCGCACCCTGGCGGAGCAGGGCAAGCGCAGCTTCTACTTCGACATCCGGGTGGTGGACGAAACCAACACCAAGGCCGAGAAGGCCCAGTACATTGCCGAGTGCTTCGCGGCCTTCGGGCGCCTGCTGGGGGATCTGCACGACGAGAGCTACATCCACGTGCATGATGTGCGGCCGACCACCTACGGCTATGGGGGACGGACGCAGGAATACCGCTTCCACCACAGCTAGGCGCATGAGGCAGCAGATCGGTGGGCGGCTCAGCGGTGCCCCTGGCCCTGCGCAGCGGCCGTGAGCAAGCCATGGCTGCGCACGCAGGCTCAGGCGAAGTAGCCGTGCAGGTACCAGCCGTGGGGTGCCTGCAGTTCGCGAAAGATCCACAGCAGGCAGCCGTTGCGGGCACGGGCCACGTAGTAGTCGCGGCGGACCTCGGGCGCTTCCCACCAGCCGCTCTCGATTCGCTCCGGGCCATCGAGCAGGACCAGGCGGTCCGGCGTGCGCAGGGGCTCGGGCTGGGGCAGCAGCCACAGCGGGCGGGCGCCGGCCGGCAGGCTGGCGTCGCTGCCCGCCACTGCGTCGCCGCGGGCCTGCTCGGGGCGGTGGTCGGCACGGACCCGGAGTTGCCGCACGGCCTCGCTGCCGAGCCGGGCGCTCAGCCGGGCCCGCAGCAGGTCGGCGTTCTCGCGCACCAGGTTGCGGTCGTCGAAGAAGTCGCCGGGCAGGGCCGGGAGAGGGACGGGCGCTGCGGCCTGCAGGCGCAGGGCGTCCACCTCCACGGTGATCGGCAGGCGCTCCAGGTGTTCGCGGATCAGCACCAGGAGGCGCTGCTCGTCGCGGCAGGGGGCACCGCAGAGGACCTCGAGCGCGCTGTCCGGGTGTCGCCCCTCGTGCTCGAGGATCACCTGCAGGCGGTCCACCCCGGCATGGCGGGCGCCGAGCCAGCCCGACAGGCCGGCCAGCAGGCGCCGGAGCAGGAACAGCAGGGTGTCGCTGCGGTCGGTGGGGACCAGCAGGGGCAGGCGGGCGAGGTAGGTCTGGGGCGGGACGTGGGCCGGCCGGGGGTCCGGCCGGCGGCCGAGGGCCCGGTCGATGGCCTGGCCGACCGGCTCGCCCTGGCGGCGGGCCAGGGCGTCGCGGGGCAGGGCGATCACGTCGGCCAGGCTGCGACAGCCGATGGCGTGGAGCAGCGACAGCACGGTGTCGTCGATGCCGGCCCCGTCGGCGAGCGCCGCCAGGGGCAGGGCCCGGATCCGTGCGTCGAGCGCCCGGTGAGCGTTCGTGGCCGACTCATCGCCGGCGCGGGCCAGCCAGCGGGCCGCCAGGGGGGTCGGGGCGGTGCCGTCCAGATGTACCAGCCCCAGGCTGGCGAGGCCGCCGCGAACCTCGCCAAGCAGGGCCTCGAGGCCGCCGAAGAGCGTCAGGCTGCTCTCAAGCTCGAGCAGGACGCAGTCCGGCGGGTCGATGCTGACAGCCGGGGTGAAGCGCCCGGCCCAGACGGCCACCTCCTCGAGCAGGGCTGCGGCCTGGCGCGGATCGTGGTCCACCAGCCGCAGGGCGGGCACTATGGCCAGTGCACCGGCCAGTGGCTGGCCGGGAAAGACCCCGGCGTCGCGCGCGGCCGCATTCGCCGCCACCACGACGGCGCGCGGATGGCGGTCCACCAGGGCCAGGGGCGCATCGTCAGTCGACCCGCGCAGGCTGGCCTGCAGGGCGGGTTCGGGCAGGATCAGGGCGAGCCACAGCATGCTGGAGTGCTGCCTGGGCTTCGGGGGACAGGCCCGGGCGGAAGCGGGCCCGGGTGCGGGAGCGATGGGCCGGTGCGGCGCCGGCTGGCTCGAAGCGGGTGGCCCGGGGGGCGCTGCGTCCGGCCAGCGACAGGTGCACGGGCCCGGCCAGCAGCGGACCCCGCCGCTTGAGCACCTGTACCGACAGCGTGCCGTCGTCGCCGGCCTCGAGCTGGAGGCGCAGCACGGCGGGGGAGGGCTGGCTGGCCACCCGGCGCTCGCGGAACAGGAAGAGCGGCGTGTGGCCCTGTTCGGCCGCCAGCTGCAGGCGCCGCAGCGCGGCCATGTCGAGCTGCGACTGCCAGGCCAGCACCATCGTGCAGCTGCCCGAGAGCAGGGCCTGTCGGGCGGCCCAGCGGATGTCCTGGGGCCGGTCCGGGGCCACCCACAGCAGCCGCTCGAGCGGCACGCCGGCCAGCGCCAGGGCCGGTGCATAGGGAATGAACGGAGGGGCCACCCAGACCAGCCAGCGGGGGGCTGCGACCTGCCGCATCTGCGGCAGCAGCAGGCTCAGCTCACCGGCACCGGGCTGGTCGCAGAGCAGCTCGACCAGGGCGCCCTCGGGCCAGCCGCCACCGGGCAACACGGCGTCGAGGGCCGCGAAGCCGCTGGGCCGCCCGGCTGGCGGCGTGCCGGCCAGGCGGGCGCCGCGCCAGACAAGGCCGGCGGGCAGCGCTTCGAGGGGAACGGGGCGGGCGCTCATCGAGAGGGCGGCGGCAGAGGGCGGACACCGGGCGGCAGGCTAGCGGGTCGGGCCTGCGGCACGACCGGAACACCGGTGCACGGACATCGGCAGGGGGCGCGGCCGGCTCAGGCCAGCGAGCCGTTGCGGATCAGCCCCACGGCACGCCCTTCGATCACCAGCGGCTCGTGGCGGGTATCCACGACGATGGGCTGGAAGTCCGGGTTGGCGGGCAGCAACTCGACCATCGGGCCGCGCTTGGAGAAGGTCTTGACGGTGACCTCGTCGTGCACCCGGGCCACCACCACCTGCCCGTTGCGGGCCTCGGCGGTGCGATGCACGGCGATCAGGTCGCCGTCGTAGATGCCGGCGTCACGCATGCTCATGCCGCGCACCTTGAGGAGGTAGTCGGCCCGCGGCGAGAACAGGGCGGGGTCGACCTGCAGGCGCTTCTCGACATGGGATTCGGAGAGGATCGGGCTGCCGGCGGCCACGCGGCCGACCAGGGGCAGACCCAGGCCCTCGGTGAGCCGGATGCCCCGGGCCCGGCCTTCGTCGATATCGATGGCGCCCTTGGCCGCCAGGGCCTTGAGGTGGGTTTCGGCCGCGTTGGGGGAGCGGAAGCCGAAGGCCTGGCAGATCT
Organism: Rhodocyclaceae bacterium; assembly: GCA_020445805.1. Lineage (GTDB taxonomy): Bacteria > Pseudomonadota > Gammaproteobacteria > Burkholderiales > Rhodocyclaceae > Cognatazoarcus. Next base: position 757 of record JAGRFX010000120.1, on the reverse strand, counting down.
CGGCCCGGGTGGGCGGACGGCCCTCGTACATCTGGGTGTCGCGAATGAACTCCAGGATTTCCTGCTGGCGGGCGGTGAGCTTTTCGGTCATGGCGATCTCCGTTCGTGCTGAAATTTTATACAGCTTTCGGGGGATTGCAAGCGGCTTGCCGGCGCCAAACTCGGCTTGAGCCATGGCCGATGCTGGACTATTCGTTCACAGATGGCGCGTCGGCGGCGGCCGGTGCGCACGACAACGAAAACCGATAAAACGGAGGTTTCCCCATGCAGATCAGGCCAGTCAGCAGTGTCGGTAGAGTTCGTAGGGCGAACCGGCTAGAATCCGCCGCACACAAGGGGGAGCCTATGCTGCAGAGCGGAGATCGTGCGCCGTTGTTTTCCCTGCCGGATGCCGACATGGAGATGTTCGAACTCGGCGAGGCCCTGCGGGACAAGCACGTGGTCCTGTACTTCTACCCGCGCGACAACACGCCGGGCTGTACGACCGAGGCCAAGGAGTTCACCGATCTCGGGGGCGCCTTCGAGGCCCTCGGCGTCAAGGTCCTCGGCGTGAGCACGGACAGCCTCGAGTCCAACGCCAAATTCCGCGCGGAGCACTCGCTCGGCGTCATCCTGCTCTCGGACAAGGACTACGCCGCGTCCCTCGCCTTTGGCACCTGGGGCGAGAAGTCCAACTACGGCAAGACCGGCGTCGGGATGATCCGCTCGACCTTCGTGATCGGTCCCGACGGGACCATCGAGCGCGTCTACACGGTCC
>JAGRFX010000119.1 GCA_020445805.1 Rhodocyclaceae bacterium | reverse complement strand
AGAACCGGCGAAGGGTGAGCTGACCAAACAGGTCGGTCTGGGCATGGACGATGTAATAGCGGGTTACGGATTCCCATCGAAGGAGCATGGTGGCCTCCATTGGCGCTTTTAGGTCGGCACATTGCGCCTAGCGCGCATACATCGGCACCGCTATTATAAGCCAATCTAGCGCCACTAGGCGTATTCAGGTATACCCAAAAGCACCATGAAAGTCGCCCGCATATATGAACGAGTGAGTACCGACGAGCAGGACCTCAGTCGGCAGTCGTCGATCGAGGACGACGCTCGCGCGGCCGGGTACTACATCGCGGGGGTGTATCGGGAGAAGGCGTCAGGTGCGCGCCCGGATCGACCGGAGCTGCAGCGCTTGATCGCTGACCTCCAGCCAGGTGATGTGGTGATCGCCGAACGTATGGACCGGATCAGTCGCCTTCCGCTCGAGGAAGCTGAGCAGCTGGTGACCTCAATTCGCGCGAAGGGTGCCAAGCTGTCGGTGCCGGGGGTGGTCGACCTCTCCGAACTGGCCGCTGCCTCTGCGGGGACAGCGAAGATTGTCCTCGAGGCCGTCCAGGAGATGCTACTCAAGCTCGCACTTCAAATGGCTCGCGAAGATTACGAGCTTCGACGCGAGCGCCAGGCGCAGGGAATCGAGCGAGCGAAAGGGGAGGGCAAGTACCGCGGGCGACGTCCGCGCCCAGATGTCCACCGGCGCGTCATCGAGCTGCGTTCGAGCGGGATGTCGATCGCAAAGACTGCGGCTATCGTGGGGTGCAGTGTTAGCCACGTGAAGCGGGTTTGGGCTGCTCACCGCCAGACTTGCGAGTGAGGTAAGAAGAACTGGGTCGGGGCATCCACTCATCCGCCGGGGACGGAAATATCCTCGGCTGGAGCGCACGGTCCGAAGGATTCGCGTTGCGTGTTCACATGTTATTGCGCAGCTCCGAGCGATAACAGCGACTGCACACTCGCGGCATGCCCAGGTCGCGATCAACTATAACCAGATGCGATCCTCAATTTGGACCGCCAATGCCTTGAAGTCGCTCCAGGCATCGCGCACTGCCTGCGAATGACTTCCGATTGCACCGTCGGCCGAGCTGAGGTGAAAGATCGGCTTTCGCACTTCCTGCGCCATCGGAACGAGGCTCCGGTAATGCTTCAAGCGGGCCAAGCAATTGCCGTCATTGGCTTTCGTGGCTACGCCTGACGATTGCCCAAGCACGCTTTCGCGGTACGTCCCCGGTATGCGGTCAACCCATTTCTTGTATGCCTTCACGGGGCGGGATAAACGCTCCATGTGTTGCATCAGGATGTAGCCTTCCGGCTTCATGTCTCCATTCGGTAAATCGAAATCCGGTAGCTCCCAGTTCTCGAGGCGCTTACGCCAATCGACACGCCAGTTGGTCAGCGTCGGGCCAAGGTTTCGCAAGCCTTGCAGCGAGAACAAGTCTGCCGCCAGTGGGATCGCCACATGATCGCTACCGATCAGTGCCGACCGATTGATGGCGCCAAGATTGGGACCGACGTCGGCAAGAATCAGGTCCGCCTCGAGTTGCTTCGCAGCCATTTGCCCCACCAGCCAGAAAGAGGAGAGAAGGCGGAATGGCCGAAATAAGTTGTCCTGGTTGGACCCCATGGCCTCAATCCAAGCCCCGGACAATTGATCCTCGAATCCAGCCAAAGCCAGATCGCCCGGCACCAGATGCAGGCGCGGATGGACCGCTTGTGTCACGGGCTCCCTGATATCGCCTACTTTCGTAAGTGGTCGAATGCACTCGTAAATGGTGCTACCCGCGGGAGTCGAGGCCATGGGGTCCCACAGGTTCTCAAGAATCTCCTCGGCCAAGAACGCGGAAGTTAGATTGGCTTGCGGGTCCAAGTCAATTGCCACCACACGCTTGCCCATCTCGGCAAACATCCATGCCAAATGGAATACCAGGGAAGTCTTGCCGACCCCCCCCTTGTTATTGAAAAAAGTCAAAACGGGAACGCTCATGCGCCGGCGCCTCCGGAATCAATACGCGCGATCGCCATAACCATAGTCGCTTCCACTTGGAATTCGACCGGCGGGTTGCCGTTAGCCGCCATGGCACGTCGCGCCTCTGCGATACCGAAACCGAAGCGCTGCACGAAGCCCATGGTCTTCAGAACGCCGGCCAACACGGGGTTGCGGTAATCGGCCACCCCCGGCCGCCCGAAGTTCTGCTGCGTGACGGCACCATACGGCCCACCGGGATTGCTGATCTCGATGCGGTCATCGAACCAGTACACCCGCACAGGGGCATTGGTCCCCTCGTAGGTCCGGTGCATTACTGCGTTGCGTGCAAGTTGCTGCAAGGCTGAAAGCGGATAGGGCGTAGTCCGTTCCTCCGTGGTGGCTCCAGACGTGAAATCCACTGATACCGCCAACGTGGCCTTGAGTTTGTCATCCAGACGGCGAAGCATCGTATCCAGGTTGCCATCCAGTTCCGCTTCATCGACAACTGGATCGCCCCATTGCGTGCCCCGAATGCGCAAAAACTGGATATACGCGGGCGGCACCCAAGTACGCGGACTCTTGCCCAGCGTCAACAGCCCCACCACCGTGGGCGTCGGGTCTTCCACACTGGCGATCATGCCCAGCGAGGCCAGCCGATCTCCATAGCTTCGTCCGTTGATTTCCAGCACGTCACGCGCCACGGCCTGCGGCAAGAACTCGTTCTCAAAATAAGTTTGGCTCAGATCGCCGAGCGTGCTTCCGTCCACAGGATGGGTATCAAAACTCTGGTCGCGGTAGCGGCGCTTCTCGCTAAGGATACGTTCATCCTGGCCCGACGCTTGCCCGCGGCGGGGGCCTATACGAATCCAGATTCGGCCCTCCAGTCGGACAGGCGGCGCATCCGATGGCCATACGGTCACTACGGCCACATCCCGGCCCAACAGATGCCGCTTGCCCACCGTCATCGACGGTGGAGGCGTGATCTTGCCGTCGGTCTTGATGTCGGCCAGCGTCTTGAGCAAGTCATCCGTCACCACGAAATCCGGGCCCGACGGCTGGCCGTTGTCTTCAACTCCAATGAACAGGACGCCAGGCTCGCCATGGTTCGGCAAGTCGTTGGCAAAGGCACAAACCGCCTGGCGGCCCTTTTCGGGGGCGTCGCCCTTCCAGGCGCGCTTGCGCTCGACCCGGTCGCTCTCCAGGTCCGCGATCAAGGCCAGCAGTTCTTCATCGGTCAATGGGGTCATGGCCCAACTCCAATCCCAGGCAATCAGCCCACATTCACGGGGAGCAAGGTCATCGTATCGTTGCCGAAGATGTCGATGACCTTCACTGCCACAGTGTAGCGGCCCGGGCGGTCGTAGGTGTGTTGGGCGGTGGTCAGATCCAGGTCGCGGTTCTGGCGGGTGCGGAAACTCTGCCATTCGTTCTCGAAGATGTAGCCACCGGTCCAGCGTTCCTCGAATTGCGTCAACACCAGTTCCCCTTGCGGGGCTTCGAAGCCAGGCAGCGTCGCGACGCCGGAAACGCCTGTGCCCATGGGCACCTTGATGATCTCCTGACGCGACATGTAGTCGAAGTCCACCGCCCAGTAGTCCACCCAGTCGGTCCAGTGCCTGGTCAGCCGCCCGCGGTTGACGATGCCGTCCCTGCTCTTGCTGATCTTGTAGAGCTGGCCGCCGTCACAGATGACCCCGTTCTTGCCTTCCTTGATGTTGGCGATGGCCGCTTCCGCCGCGCCTTGGGTGTAATAGACCGAAAAGTCGGTCAGCTCGATGCTCAGCGCCAGCTTGTTCTTTTTGTCGTAGCGGGGCATTGCCTCGACGAAGCTGATGTCGTGGAACACCACCTGGCCCTTGTCCACCGCTCGCTTGTCGAACACCTCGGCAGGGATGTACTTGGGTGCCAGGTCGATGCCCTTGCCGCGCGCCTCTTCGAGCACGGCGGGAAACAGCCCCATCTCGAACTCGAAGGCGAGCACGTCGACGCGGGAGGCGCCGCGCTTGCGGCATTCGGTGATGACCTCCTCGACGAACAAGCGCCCCACCGGCAGGTTGATGGGGCCGATGGCCACCAGCCGGCCATTGCGGGCGCCGTGGAAGAAGCCGTCTTGCGCCGGCGCGCCTTCGCCGCCGCCCTCGGTCGCCAAGTAGGCGGTGGCCTTGTAGGCGCGCAGGATCAACTCGCGGAACTCGCGCTCCTTCTGTGCCAGGGCCTGCTCCTTTTGCGCGCCGGTCAACCGGCCACCGACGTTGAGGTAGGCTTGCCGCTCGTAGCGGCCCAGGTTCAGCACCTCGAAGGCGCGAAAGTCCTTGTCTGCGCCCTTTAGGTCACGCTGCACGCCGATGAGGCGCTTGCGCGTGGTGTGAATGCCGAACTTGCCCAGGTCGGTGGCGATCCACTTGCGGCCGAGCTTTTCGGCCACTGCGGCGGTTGTGCCCGAACCGCAGAAGAAATCGGCGACGAGGTCACCGGGGTTGCTGCTGGCCTTGATGATGCGTTCGAGCAGGGCTTCGGGTTTTTGGGTAGGGTAGTCTAGGCGCTCTTCTGCTTGTGAGTTTGTCGCTGCAATGTCCGTGAATACATCGCCGATGGCAACGCCTGGCATTTCGTCTAAATATCGTTTGTACTGCGGAACCGACCCAGGCTTAGTCTGAACGATCCGACCAGCTTTTCGTAACTCATCCATCCGCTCTGGCGAATACCGCCAGAAGCGTGTAACCCCCATCAGTTCATATTGGGGATGGCCTCGCGATCCGGCACCGGGGGCAGTGAGGTTGTCGAGCCTATACCGCCTACCATCTACGTCTGTTCGTCCGTAGTGGGATTTCAGATACTGCTCATCGTATGCACTAAATGGCTGATTGAATGTAGGCGTGTCGGTTGTACTTCTCGCGTAGTAGAGCAGTGTTTCGTGTATTCGTGGCCAATTGAAGGCACCTTGAGCGTAGTCGTTCTTCGTTGTCGTTCGCTTCCAACTGATTTCGTTAATAAAGTTCCTGCGCCCGAATATTTCATCGAGTGCAAGGCGGATAAAACTGCTTACGCGATAGTCGCAATGCACATAGATTGCGCCGTCCTCAGCCAGCAAATCCCTCATCAGAATCAGCCGCTCGTAAATCATGCTGATGAATGAATCGGCCCCGCGCCCCCATGTGTCCCGATAGGCGATCTGCTCCAGCAGGTTCGGTTCCTTGTGGAAGGTCTCGCCGCCGATCTCGATGTCCATGCTGAAGTCGGCGCCCACGTCGAAGGGCGGGTCGATGTAGATCAGTTTCAGGCCGCCGGCCTCCTCGATCTGCCGGCGTAGCGCCCCGGCCTTCAAGGACGAGAGAATCAGCTTGTTGTCGCCCCAGATGAGCTTGTTGGTCCAGCCTTGCAGTTGCCGGCCCCGGCTATCGAACAGGTCGCCCTGGTGCTTGGTCTCGGCGCGTGGCTCGTCCACGTGCTCTAGGGTCTGGAAGGGCAGGACGGTGGTGCACACGTCACGGGTCTTACCGTTCCAGACCAGTTCCACTTCGCGCTTGTCCTCGAACAAGATGAAGCGGTATTTCTCAGGCAGTGGGCGGCCTTCCTGGATAAGCGTCTGCAGGTCGCGCTGTTCGGCGTCGGAGAGTTCATAGGCCCGTTGTTTCGCCACGGTCAATTTCCTTGGTATTCACGGAAGGCGGCCACCAGCCCGGCGAAAGTCTTGGGCGGGTGCTTCTCGAAGCCTTCCTGATCGACATAGACGAAGCCGTAGGGCGTGCCGTCTTGCTCCTGACTCGCCGCCGTCGCGTCGGCGCACCACTGCTTCAGCCGCGCCATCTTTTGCGGGATGTCCAGTTCCTCGCGGCCCTTGGTCTCGATGATCCAGACCCGGCCGTCAGTGGTACGGACGACGAAGTCGGGGGTGTAGGTGGACAGGTCGCCGTCGGCCTTCACGTAGTCCACCCGGAAGCCCACGGCCATGTAGTTCTTGCCGAAGGCTTGCACGTCCGGCGCGCCGTCGAGGAAGGCGGCAAAAGACAACTCCAGACGGTCGGCACCGGCCTCGCCGACGATGCGGTTGAACACCGAACGCTTGGCTGGCAGGAATCCACGCGGCTCGGTGCGGAAGGGCCGGGTGTCGCGCAGCCGGATATGGCCTTCGATGCGGGAGCTGCCGCTGTCGTGGAGGGTCAGCGCGTTGATGGCGGCTCGGAAGTGGTCGAACAGCAACTTGCCGACATCAGGCTCGGAAAGGTTGCGCAGGATGACCGGGTCTTCTAGGTCAACCGGGGCGGCAAACAGGTGCTCGCGGAGGAAGTCGCGCACCTTAGGGTAGAGCAGGTCGTAGCCGCCCACCAGACGCAAGTCCTTGAGCAACTGGCGGGCGAAGAAGGCGACCACGGAGCGGTAATCTGCAGGGCCGCCGCCGTCGAGCTGGATGGTGTGATCCACCTCGGCTTCGAGCATGGTCTTAAAGACGATCTCGCGAGTTTCCTCCAGGGTAAAGGGTTTGACGGGCAGCTTGGGGTTGCCGAAGCCAGCAGGGTCCAGCTCGCCCAGGTCCTTAAATTCGCGGTTGAAGCGGCGGGTGAGCCGCGGCAGAGCGATGTCCAGGGCGTCGATGTCCTTATCTGGCGCTTCACTATCCACTTCCACCACCAGCGAGTCCTGGCGCTCGCGCCCGCCGGTGCCGCCCATGGGCACGCGCTCGAAGGTGACGCCTTCGCTCTGGATGGATTCCACGAAATCCATGAAGGCTGGGGTGCCCATGACTGACACGGTTTCCCGCTGGTCAGAGCCGAAATACATTCGGCGCAAACCCCGGCCGAGGGTCTGCTCGGGCAGGATGTTGCTCTTGGCGGCAAAGGCGCGCAGGCCAACGATGACTGTGACGTTCTTCACGTCCCAGCCTTCCTTGAGCATCAGCACGGACACGATGGCCTTGTAGGGCGACTTCCAGGTGTCGATCTCATTGGATTGCTTGCGCAGCAATTCCAATTCTTCCTTGTTCTTGCCGCTGGCCGCTTCGGAAATGTCGCCGTTGGCCTTGGTGTGGATGACCAGGACACCGTCTCGCAGCTCGGGACATTGCTCTTGAAGGTATTCGCCGACGATGTCGCAGTTCTTCGTGTCGTCCACCATCACGAACAGCACGGCCTTTTTGCCCAGCCTTTCGTGTTCGGCGTAGCTCTTTTTCCATTCCTCGATGCCGAGTTGCAGGTAGTCTGCGTATTTCTCGGTGATGATGGGGCTTTGATGCTCGGTGAGCTTCGCGCGGCTCACCGCATCCGGCAGCACGGGATGCTTGACCACGTTCTGGGCGATGGCCTCCACCAGCGGATAGTCGCTGACGGTCTGCGCGAAGATGGCCCCATTGTTGTGGCGCGGCGTGGCGGTGACGTCGATCTGGAGCCCTAAGCGCAAGTCCTTTTGCAGCAGCTTGTGGTGGATGTCCTGGATGCACTTGAACCAGGCAAGACGCGGGTCGTGGATGTGGTGCGCCTCGTCGTTGAACACGGCGAGTTCGTCGATCTCCCGGACGATCTCACCCAGGTCGGTCTGGCTGTCAGTGGTCTTGCCCACGGGCCTGGCACCGAAGGGGGCCAGGAAGTAGTCGCGCAAGTCGTTGTCTTCTAGCGATGGTTCGGTGATCTCGCCGAGATAGACCCGATGGATGTTGGTCAGGAACAAGTTGCCGGTCGGTCGGACGACGCGAACGTCGTCTTGGATATGCAGGGCGATCTGGAAATCGTCCCGCCAGTTCCGGCCGGCGTGGCCGTTGTCGGGCAGCACCGGATCGTTGAAAAAGATGCGCAGGCCGTCGAAGTCGGCGCGCAGCCGATCCAGCACGATGATGTTGGGGGCGATCAACAGGAAGTTGCGGGCCAGGGTCGAATCCGGTTCGTAGATCTTGTGGAAGTAACACCAGGCCATGAGCAGCGACAGCACCTTGGTCTTGCCGGCGCCGGTGGCCATCTTGACCACGAAACGGGGCCAATCCTCGTCGAACATGTTGGCGGAGACGGCGCCGGAGGCGTCGAAGCGCATCAGGTCGAACTTGTCCCGCGCACCGCGTGCGTCATGGAGCCAAATGACGGTTTCAACCGCTTCGCGTTGGGCGAAGTAGTAGCGAAACTGGCTTTGCGTACCGTCCGCTTGCTCGACAATGTGATCCGTCTCGAACCACCATTTCAACAACGCCAGCGAAGTCTCCGAGGTTCCGGCATAACCCGCGTCACGCCATTGCTTAACCTCTTCGCGCACTTTTGCAACCAATGGAGGAAGCAGTTTTTCATAGGCCGTATCGCGCAACTCTTCTGCTGCCGGAAACCATCGCCTATCGGGCGGTAGAACTTCGTATGGGGAATGCGGGAAGTCTGGGTGCAACGCCATTGCGATCGAATCCTCAGTCAAGAATCGGTCAGGCCCGTCACCTGGACAGATCACATCATTGCGACTGCCTGATGTATGCCGATGCCGGTTTTGGTCCTCGGGAGGTGCCGAAATGTACCGGAACCTCAATGTGAGACCAAGACTTATGCCATGTTCAATGCTATTGAATCGATCCCAAGCCCCCACGGACCTAGTTGATCAACCTACTACAGTTTATCGGCGGCTTACCTGCTGCTACCAACGCGGATCGGGCCATTCTCGCCCGTCCCACTCGTCGAGCTCCTCTGGCGACAGTGCGTTCTTCACACCTCGCCCAATCCCGATTGCGAAGTTGGCCTGATACATCGGATGGAGGCTAGCCAGCAGGCCATCAATCCGCTTCTTACGTTCTGCCTTCCCGAGCGAACAGTAGTAGGCGCAGCGGCTGTCTAGCTTTTCTTCCGCCCAGGGATGGGTGGGGTGAATTGCCATCCATCGCTGGATCAATCGGGCACCGAGATCGCCCCCAAAATCCTCCTTCAGAGCCGCCTCGATTACGGCTTCGAGCGCATAGGCATGGGCCTGCGCCCACTTGCCCGTGTCGATGAAAGCCATCGAGGCACGAAGGATCCGGGACTGGACCAGCAGTACCGGCCAAAGAATTTCAACACCAAACCTCGGCCCGATCTCCGGGAACTGCGCGGGCGCTTTCAGCTTCCGGCGTTGGCCCTCGTAAGCCTTCCGGATGTCGTAGGCGAGTCCCAGGAACAGGCCTTCCCTGTCGCGAACGATGGGGGAGCGGTCGTTCACATCGTGGATGAGCGCATGGAGCGCCTCCAGGGTCTCGTAGTCGCCGACCAGGAGCATGCCTGCATGGTTGCGGAGAAGTTTGTACTGCAGCAAGGCATCACCCTCCCGAAAGAACAACAGCAGTTCGTCCAGACGTCGACATCGAACAGATCGCTACGTCGTCCCTGCATTGCCATAGGCCTGCCTCAGCATCAGATCTGCATCCCGATACCGCCTCACCGCGTGATTGAGGGTCGCCCGAGTAATTCCACGACCCTCCCGCTCGGCGACTTCAAGCGCCTCCCTGACGCTCATGCCCTCGACCATCACCTGACGAACAGCGGCGTTCGTGCGGCTGTTGTCGCGACCGCGATTCAGGCGCGTGATGACCTCGAACTGCTCCTCTGTCATGTCCATCGCATCCAGGGTGGGGTGGTCGCATTGTAGCGTCACGATGCATCCAGGACCTCCAGGACCCGATGCCAAGCGAGCGCATAGCTGCGATCACCCGTGGCAATCCCATGCCGGGCGGCCTCCCTGAGCACGACCACCTTCGCATGGGCTGGCACCGCTTCCTCGACAGCTTCCAGCGCCGCGCGGGCGGCGCGGCGCACGGTGACGATGGGTTCCCCGCCGGGGAAGTGCCGGCGGGCGAGCTCGAAAGCGCGTTGCGGCTTCATTGCGGCCCCTGAGCCACACTGAGAGCGACCGCCACCGGCCGCACCCAGATGGGCGTCGCAGACAGAACGAAGGTTTCGCCCGACCATGCCAGCAGTAGCGTGGTTCCCATGACCTCGGCGATCGCCTTGGCAGCAGCCGGCGGTACCGCGTTGCCGATCCGCTCGCGCCAGGCGCTGTCCGACAGGCCGTCCAGCTCGAGCTGCTCCTCCGGATCCACGAGAGATTGAAGCGCAGCCAGCTCGAGCGTCGTGAAAGGCCGGTGCCAGGTGCCATCCTCCGCGATGATCTGCGCCACGACCTGGTCGCGGGCCGCCGGCAGCGGCTCGAGCCGCGGATCGGCGATCGACCAGCGCCCATTGTCGTGGCCGGCGGCAGCCGATACCGCACCGCAGGGGCTCGCCCACGGGACCACCCCGTAGTGACCAGCGGTGAGGTAGGCATCGCCCCGGTCCCGCGCGAGACCGGGGCGCGGGTCCGCCACGGCCAGCGCTCCGGAGGCGACCTGCTGGGCGCCGATCACGGTGCCGGCTGGTCGCGACAAGGAAGTGACCGCAAGCTTCTTGCGGCTCGCCCCCGGGTGCCAGTTCACACAGCGCGGGTCGGCAATGCACTGCCCACTGCCGTGGGCGCCCGTGACCGCACGCCCAGCTTCATCCCAGCGCACCACGCGATAGACGTTGTTGTGCTTGGGTGGCCCCTCGTGGCGCGGGTCCGCGATCACGAATGCCCCCTGGCCCGTGGTGCTGGCCGAGATTACGGTGCCGGCGCTGGCGTCCCAGCGCGTCACCCGGTACTTGGCGCTGAAATCGTTGCCACGGGGATCGGCCACGCTGTATGCGCCCTGCAGCGCACCCTGCTGGCCAGCGACCGTACCCGTCGATTCATCCCACCGGCGCACGCCGAGGGCCTGACCATCGCGCCACTTCGCGGACTGGACGAAACGCGGGTCGGCCACGGAGAACGCCCCCGTCGCGGGCCGCGCGTTGCCGGTGATCGTACCGAGGGCATCCTCCCAGCGGCGCACGCCCAGCGTGCCGGCATGCATCTCCGGAACGATCAGGTAGTCGCGCAGCATCCCGTCCTCGATCGCCAGCCGATTCAGGCTTCGCCAGTCCCGGCCGGCCTCTACGAAGGCGAGGCGGACCCAGGTTTTCCATTGAAGGCGGGGCACCCGGTGCATCGGGCCGGCGGCCATGTCGCCCGGCAGGAGCATGCGCTCGAGCACCGTGCCGACCGACTGGAGCCGCTTGCCCGGTGGTTCGTACAGGAAGGGCGGCACCTTGGCGATATGGCGTGCGACGAGCAGGAAGCGCTTCCGGCTCTGGGCGAGTCCGCCCAGCTCACCGCAGTCATGGGTGGTCTCGGCCACCGCGTAGCCGTAGGCCTGCAGAAGGTCACCGATCTGATCCAGGAGCGGCCGGCCCCTGGATCCGATGCGGGGCACGTTCTCGAAGACCACCAGCTCGGGCGGATCGTCGGCGAAGGCCTCCAGCATCAGCCACACACCGCGCACGGTCAGCCGGTTGAGCGCCTGGTACTTCGCCGTGCGCGAACGCCCCTCGGCCAGCAACCCAGAAAACCCCTTGCAGGGCGCCGACAGGAAGCAGATCGAAGGGTACTCGCCGCCGGCCGCGGCGCGGATGGCCTCGGGCCCGACCTCGCGCCACCCGGCGGGGGGCTCGCAGCCGTGGAAATCGAGGTACTGATCCCGATCGAAGAGATCCAGCACCGTGCCCTCGACGCCGGCGAGGCGGCTGAAGTCGCGGATCGCGGCGGGATCCACATCGACGCCGCCGATGCAGCGGAAGCGCCCGACCATGTTGCCCACGCGCGGGTTGGCCCGATTGAAGCCGCTGGCGCCCCCACCCAGTCCGCAGAAGAGATGGAAGTGGCGGATCTCCCGCACATCCGGGCCGGTGGCCGTGAAAGCTCGATCTCGCTTCATGCTGCCACCTCCTCGAGCAGAGCCAGGCGCACCCGGTCCGGGTCGGCTTCCGGTACCAGTTCGTAGTAGCGATCCAGAAACAGGTGCTTTGCGGCCCCCGGGGGCAGGGGCACGATGCGCCGCTCGAGCGGCGCCACCCCGGCAATCAGCGTCCACACATCCTTGCTGGCCGGCATCAGGTCCCGGCGCTCGGTCGCGAGCAGCACCCGGTCGGCCCAGGCCACCGAAGGGGGCAGCGGTCGCGCCACCCCAAGGCGCGCCAGGACCGCCGACTCGATCCGCGTCTCCAGTGCCTGGTAGTCGGGCAGGAGCTGCTTGAGCGGCTTCGGCATGTCCAGCAGGTAGGCCTCGGCCGCATCGTGCAACAGCGCAGCCAGCGCGTCCTCGGGCGGAACGATCTCGCTCGCCAGATAGCAGTGCTGCGCCACCGAGTAGTAGCGCCCGCAGTGGCCGCCGAAGCGGCACAAGTGGGCGAGGGCGTGGGCGATGTCCTCGATTTCGATCCGATTCGTGTCGGGACAGAGGAAATCAAAGCTGTGGCCCGAGTGCGTGAGGATGTCGGGCCGCAGATCCTGCAGTGAAGCGATGTCTTGCATGGTCATCTCCGTGGCAGCCAGGCGTCCTGGCGGGGCGTGTCAATGTATGTATATGGATGCGTCTAGCCGCATACGTTTTTAGACTAGCCCCGATCATCAGGTGGCGCAAGCGGATTCATGCAAAAGGCATGGCCAGACCCGCGCCTGGTGGGGCGCGGGTCTGGGCTCATGTGGGGCCGGCAGCTTCGCCGAAGGCCCCCGGAGGCAGGCGCCACTGGCCGGCGGGGAGCCGGATGGCGCTGCGGTAGGTGTGGCTGTTCGCGATGGCGAGCCAGTTGGGATCGCAGGGGTAGGGCGTGCCGCGATCGGCCGCTTCCACCACGCTCCGATTGCGCTGGATCGTCACCCCGAAGGCCTCTTCGTGCCGGGCGATCGGCCCGAAGGCCTCCGGCATGAACGCGCGCAGGGTGGCCCACTGGTTGGCTGACCCGAAAATGCAGGCCCTGCAGCTCGTGCGCCCCCAACCCAGCCAGTAGGCGGGATGGGGATTCACCCGGTAGCGCTCGAGGATGGCCCAG
>JAGRFX010000010.1 GCA_020445805.1 Rhodocyclaceae bacterium | reverse complement strand
ATGTTCGAGCGCAACGACGACGTGCTCTACATCTGCTACGACAACGAGGCCTACATGAACACCGGCGTGCAGCGCTCCAGCGCCACCCCGCCGGCGGTTCGTACCGCCACCACCATGCCGGTCGGCAGTGAGCCGGGCAACGTCTTCGGCCAGGGCAAGTACGTGCCGGGCATCGCCATGGCCCACGGCATTCCCTACGTGGCCACCGCCACCGTGGCCGACCTGCACGACCTGGAATACAAGGTCAGGAAGGCCATCCAGATCCGCGGCGCCAAGTACATCCACATCTTCGTGCCCTGTCCGCTGGGCTGGGGCGCCGCCTCCAACGACACCATCAAGCTGGCCCGCATGGCCAAGGAATGCGGCCTGTTCCCGGTGTTCGAGGCCGAGTATGGCGAAGTCACCGGCGTGTCGAAGATCCGCCGCCAGATTCCGGTCGAGGAGTACATGAAGGCGCAGCGCCGCTACGCCCACCTGTTCGGCAAGAACCCCGCCACCGAGACCATCGCCCGCATCCAGGCCCGCGCCGACCGCAACATCCGCAAGTACGGCCTGCTCGACACGGAAGGAGTGAACTGATGAGTACCGTCATGAACAAGCCCTTCGCGATCACCCTCGACGTGGGCTCCTCGCTGGCCAACAAGACCGGCTCCTGGCGCACCATGCGGCCGGTCTACCTGGACCGGCTGCCGCCCTGCAACAACCAGTGCCCGGCCGGCGAGAACATCCAGAGCTGGCTCAACCTCGCCGAAGAGAAGAACTACGAGGGTGCCTGGCGCAAGATCATGGAAGAGAACCCCTTCCCGGCGATCATGGGGCGGGTCTGCTACCACACCTGCGAGGGTGCCTGTAACCGCGGCAAGATGGACCTGCCCGTGGGCATCAACTCGGTCGAGCGCTTCCTGGGCGACCAGGCCCTCAAGCACGGCTGGGCCATCCAGCCCGGCAAGCCTACCGGCAAGAAGGTCATGGTGCTCGGCGCCGGCCCCGGCGGCCTCTCTGCCGCCTACCACCTGGCCCGCCTCGGCCACCGGGTGACGGTCTTCGAAGCCAGCCCCAAGGCCGGCGGCATGATCCGCTACGGCATCCCCAAGTACCGCATGCCGCGCGAGAAGCTGAACGCCGAAATCCAGCGCATCGCCGCCATGGGCGTCGACATCAAGCTGAACACCCGCGTCGATGACGTGGCCCAGGCCATGGCCGACGGCGGCTTCCACGCCTGCTTCCTGGCCGTCGGCCTGCAGAAGGGCCGCCTGCTGAACATCCCGCAGCAGGGCGATCTGCCGGTGCTCGACGCCGTCACCGTGCTGCGCGCGGTCGAGCTCGAAGAGCCTGTGGCCCTGACCGGCAAGGTCGTGGTCTATGGCGGCGGCAACACCGCCATCGACGTGGCCCGTTCGGCGATCCGCCTCGGCGCGCTGGAAGTGACGGTGGTCGTGCGCGAGGCCCAGGAGCACATGCCGGCCCACCACGCCGAGATCAGCGAAGGCCTCGACGAGGGCATCAAGCTCGTCTGCCTGCGCCAGGTGAACAGCATCGACGGCAAGACCCTGACCCTCGAGGTCATGGCCCAGGGCGAAGGCCGCGAACTGGTCCGCACCGGCCAGACAGAGACCCTCGAAGCCGACGTGCTGGTCCAGGCCCTCGGCCAGTCCGGCGACTACGCGGCCTTCGCCGGCCTCGACGGCATCGTCGTCGCCGACGGCGCGGTGCAGGTCGGCCCCGACATGCAGACCGGCGCCCAGGGCGTCTTCGCCGGCGGCGACATGGTGCCCTCGGCCCGCAACGTCACTGCCGCCATCGGCATGGGCAAGAAGGCCGCCCGCAACATCGACGCCTGGCTGCGCGGCGAGCACTACGCCCCGAAGCCCAAGCACGAGGTGGCCGACGTCAAGAAGATGAACACCTGGTACTACTCCGACGCCCCGCGCACCGTGCGGCCGATGCTCGAAGTGGTTCGCCGCACCACCGGCTTCGCCGAAGTGGTGGGCAACCTCGACGAAGACAACGCCCTCTTCGAAGCCCGCCGCTGCATGAGCTGCGGCAACTGCTTCGAGTGCGACAACTGCTACGGCGTGTGCCCGGACAACGCGGTGATCAAGCTGGGGCCAGGGAATCGCTTCAAGTTCAATTACGACTACTGCAAGGGCTGCGGCATCTGCGTGTCGGAGTGCCCGTGCGGGGCGATCAAGATGGAAGCGGAGAGTATTTGATCTGTCGCTGATGTGAGATGGGGAAGGGCCGCCCGGAGGGGCGGCCCTTTTTGTTGGGTGGATGGCGCGCGGGTGTGGAGGATGGGCCGGAAACGACCCGCCGGGTGCGGCAGCAGGGAGCGGGGGCGGCCGTAGCCGCCCCGTCAGCGGCTATTCGGGCTCAGCGCCATTGCATGAAGATGCTCATCAGCATCGCCATGACAACCATCAGTCCGATCCAGGCCATCACCCCTTCAGTGACGATGAAACCAGCCATCAGCCGCGAGCGGCTGTGGTTCCCGAGCTGGAACAGCGGCTCGACACCGTGCAGCACCAGTGCCGCGGAGAGACACCAGGCGATTGCGCCGACCGTCAGCATGAAGCCGAAGCTCGGCACGAACAGCGCCAGCGAAGCGAGCCACAGTGGCGTCGGCGCCACCGCGGCGAGTGTGAACGCGTTGTGGTAGTCGGCATCAGCTTCAAGCATCTCGGCGGTCTTGTGGATCACCGCCGCCATGATCCTCACCATCAGCAACTGGGCGAGGAAGAACACCGCGCAGTTGGCCGCGACCTCCAACCCGGACACCGCCGGCACCAGTGCAGGCAGCACTGCGCCCGGGTGGAGCATCGCTGAATAGGCGAACATCGCTGGCGGCAGCAGCGACATCGGCACCACGTAGCGCCACATCAGGTGCGATGGCGTCGGATGGGCTTCCATCAGGTCGTCCCAACCCTCACCATAGGACCAGATCATCTTCGGATATTGAGCAAGATGCATCATCGACCTCCTTTGGACAGGCGACGATTCATTATAGAAATCACCCGCTTGGCGAAGCGTGGGGCGCCGAACGGCAGTGATGCCACCATCCGGGGCGGGCTGTGGCGGGCGGTACAGGTCAGGGCCGGGCCGGTTCCGCGGCCAGCGCGGGCCACTCGGCGAGCAAGCGGGCGAGAGCCGCCGGGCAGTCGATATCCCGCAGCGTGAACGGCTCGGCCCAGTCGAGGCCGGCACCGCACTGGCGGCCGCGGGTCGCGTCGAGCACCGTCTCGCCGCCCCTGGCGACGCCTTCGAAGGGCGCCGGGCGGGCGCTGTGCGCGCCTGTGCGAGCGAACGATGCCGTTCGCCGCTGTGGGGACTTCGCCGGGGCACTGCCTTGTCGAATCGGCCCCGGGGGCGTCGGCTGCCGCGTTGGTTTCGCCTCGCGTGTCGCCGATGAGGGCCGCCCATACCGCCGTCACCAGCGCGTCGACCCCTGCGGGGGCAATGGGGTCATAATCTGCGTGTCGGAGTGCCCTTACGGGGCGATCAAGACGGATGCGGAGAGTATTTGATCGCTGGTTGCCTTGTCATGGGAAGGGCCGCCCTGTGGGGCGGCCCTTTTTTTGCCTTGGGGAATCTCGCATGACGGGAATCGAATGGGCTGCTGCGGCTAGGCGGGACAAGGCCATCATTGCGCTGGCCGACTGATCCTTACAATCGCATCCGGCAGGTGGCTCAGGGAGGCCCGCCGGGCAAGGCCCGACGGGATGCGGTCGCGGCTTTTCAAGCGTGGCGGGCCGCGCCGCGGCGGATGCGCCGCGGGCGCGTCAGCGATAGCCGCCCTGCTGGGGGGGCGTGCCACCGGGGTATGTGCCCTGGGGAGGTGGATAGGCGCCGGGAGGCGGGTAGCCGCCGGGCGGCATGGCGCCACCCTGCTGCGGATAGCCACCCGGTGGCATCATGCCGCCAGATTGCTGCGGGTAGCTCCCCGGCTGCATGTAGCCGCCCTGGGGTTGTGGATAAGCGCCCGGTTGCCGCGGATAGGCACCCGGTTGGGCGGGGTAGGCGCCCGACTGCTGCGGATACCCGCCCATCTGGGCCCCGGCAAGCGGAAGACCGGCGGCCTGCCAGGCCTCGATGCCGCCGCGGTACCAGAGCACGTTGGTGTAGCCGGCTCCGATCGCGCGCAGCGCGGCGTTATAGGACATCCAGCACTGCGTGGACAGGCAGTAGAGAATGAGGGGCAGATCCTTTCGACCCTGAGTAGCCTGCTGCAGCATCGACGCGAATTGCTGCTGGACCTGGTCGTTGAGGGTACCGGGCTGGGAGGCCCAGGCAGCAGGCAAGGCGCCCGGTAGCGTCTGTGGGCCACCCAGGACGTCGATCAGCAGGTAGGGAGACTGCTGGCTCTGGACCAGGCCGACGAGGCCCTTGGTGGTGATGACTTGTCCGCCCGGGATGTTTGCTGGTGTTGGCCCATGCATCTGCCCGTTGTGCAGTGTTCGTGTCGGCGGCACGCCGAAATCCTGCCGCTCCATCTGGCTGAGCTGATCGAGGTCACCGGCCTGTGGCGGCGCGTATCCGCCCTGGGGAGCCTGCGCATAGCCACCTTGGGGAGGCTGCGCATAGCCACCCTGAGGCGGCTGCGGGTAGCCCTGCGGCGGTGCCATCTGCCCTTGAAGCGGCTGCGGCCCCTGCGGATAGGTGCCGGGCGCCTGACGGCCGCCCTGACCGCCGAAACTGTCCTGCGCGAACATGGGTTGCGAAAGCCCGATCGCCAGCATCGCGACCCCCAGAAGCATCGGAATTCTCATCGTGTCGGCTCCAGTGCCCGCCCGTCCATGCCGAGGTCACGGAAGGGCTCGAAGTTGGGATCGTTGCTGAGGACGTAGGTGCCATCGGTCATGCGCCACGCATGATTGTAGTTGTGCGACAACTCAACGGTCCCTCCGGGCGCGTCGGAATCGTTAAAACTTTGCACGCCTCGTATCGCCTCGCCGAATTCGCGCGCGCGCCGATCGGCGCTCTCCTGCTGCATGTCCCAGGTCTGCTGACGGATGCGTGCGATTTCGTCGTTGGTCTGCTGGATGATCGCGGCACGCTTGCGCCCCTCGGCCAGTGCACCGGCTGCAATGGTCGTGTTGTGGTTCGCGATCGCACGCAGCCAGGCGGGATTGGGCTTCAGCGAGCGCCGGATCGCCTCGAAAAACCGGAAGTCGAACTGCCCGTTCGGGGCATAGGCTGCCCAGGCGGGCCAGGCGAAGCCCGTGAGTGCGTTCATCCGCGCGCGACCGGCCGGAGCCGAAATGGTCGGGTCGTTCCCATAGATCCCCGCCATGTCGGTGATTAGCTGGTTGAAGCTGACCACTGCAGCAACGCTGCCCCGCATGTCGCGACCATTGCGGACAAACGCGATCAGTGCCTCCCCGGCCTCGCTCCAGCTTCTTGACTCGCCGAGTGGCATCTGCTGGCGTTGCGGCGCCTGGGAAGCCTGGAGAAGATCTGGCCGGTCGCGGTAGTCGATGACGCGGGCGCCCGGGAAGGTCTGCGCTGCAAGCGCACTGATCCAGTCGCGCGCCGACGTATAGGGCGCCTGCGAGCAACCCGGCGAGGATGCGCCGGCGCCGTAGTCGTTGTTTTCCCACTTGGCTTGCGGCAATACCTGCACGCCCGTCGAACCGTCGGGCGAGATCGCGCTCCATTGGAAGTTGTAGCCATTCGTGCAGAGGAACGAGCGATCCCAGAAGACTCCGCCCTCGGCGCGCCAGCCATAGGGGACGAACAGCGTCAGGGCTGCCATGGGCTCGGCGAATCCTGTCGGGTCGATGATGACGCCGCGTTCGAAGCGCATGGAGGTGCTTGCATATCGCGGCATGATCGCTGCCGCAGGGACTTGAGCGTGCGCAGCGAGGAAGCCTCCCGAGGGCGGCGCGCTGCCCTGAGGTTCGAGCCCGTCGGCGCTGTTGCCGCAGCCGGCGAGCAATGCGAGTGCGACTGCTGAAATCGGAATACGCGCCACGCCAATCCCCTCGGAAATCGTCGACGCAAAGCCTAGCGTGGCGTCGAAGTCGCGGGCAAGCGTCATCATTCACGCACGGCATCGGGACGAACTGCCCGACGCTGGAGGTGATCCGTAAGTGCATCGAGAGTCAGGGGAAGGAGGACGGGCGGCTGGGTAGAACGGGTGGGGACTAGCAAGGAAGCATTGGGGTCAGGTCTAGCATCGAGAGGAAGCATTGGGGTCAGGTCTAGCATCGCAGCATCAACCCGGCACACCTTCTTCGAAGCCTGTCGCTGCATGAACTGCGGCAGCCGCATCAAGTGCGACAACTGCTACGGCGTGTGCCCGGGCAACGCGGTCATCAAGCTGGGGCCGGGCATCCGCTTCAAGTTAATCTACGACTACTGCGAGGGCTGCGGCATCTGCGTGTCGGAGTGCCCGTGCGGGGCGATTAAGTTGGAGGCAGAGAGTATTTGATCTGACGCTGTTGTGAGATGTAGCGAGAAGGGCCGGCCGGTTGGGTGGCCCTTTTTGTTTGGGGGATTTGGCGCGGAGTTCGCCTATTTGTCGCACCGCTCGGCCGATACCGCTTGTGCAACATTGCTAGACCTATTTGTTTCCCTCTGACTGCTTTATCTCCCTGAAAGGCGCTTCGGGTTTCTCACCATCCTGCTGCCGCTTCAAGGGCGCGGCGCAGCTCCGCGATCAGCGGCGCGGGCGGCTCGCCCGAACGGTAGTGCAGGCAATGGCGGCCCAGCAGCCCGAAGGGAAGCTCGGCGCCGTCGATGCACACCGGCAGCAGCTGCGGCGCGCCCTTGCCCGAATGCTGGCAGTCGATGGCGGCGATCATCTCCTGCTCCTGCCAGTGGCTTCGCTCGAAGGCGGCCCCGACCAGCAGCACGAACAGGCGCGAGCGCCGCAGCATGTCGAGCAGCAGCGGGCGCCACGGCGCGCCGCCGATGAAGGCCTGGCTGTCCCAGAACACCACCCGCGAGGCGGCGCCGAGTGCCGCGTGGATCGCCAGCGGCAGGGCGTCCCCGTCGGCGTGCGCGTACGACACGAAGACGTCCGGCCGGATGCGGCCGCGCATGGCCTGGGCCACCCGGCTCTCGATCCTGTCGGCCACCTCGTTCGCCTCCACCACGCCGAGCTGCGCCAGGTATTCGACGACACGCTGACGCACGGCGGTCGGTGCCAGGGCCGGATCGACCCCCTCGTCGCGCGACAGGTCGATGGCGGGACGCAGCGCCTCGGGCGACAGCGGCTCGCCATCGAGGGCTTCGCGCAGCGGCCGACCGCGCAACAGCCGACCCAGCAGCGCGGGCGCCCGCCAGGCGAGCACCAGGGCGGCGACTGCGAGCGGATTGATCTGCAGGCTCAGGCTCGCGTCCGCGCCCCGCAGCGACAACAGTCCGCCAAGCTCCAGGGACAGGCTCGTCACCTCATCGAGGACAGGGTCGGTCTGATCCAGCTCGACCACCAGGCTCGCGGGCGCCTGCGGCGCTGCCAGCGTGCCCAGCACCGTGACGGCAAGGCCCAGGGCGCCCAACAATCCGGGAGAGGAAGCCCTGCCCGGGTGCCCCCGGCCATCCTCGACCGCCCCGGGCGCTGGCTGCAGCTGAGGCGCCGGCCGCAGCGGCGGTGGGTTGCGATGGCGCAGCCCGCTCAAGGGAGAAAGCTTCTTCAGGTTCGACTTTGCCTGATCGTCGTCGAGCTTCTTCATCGAAAACCTCCCTCCAACAGCAAGGTCCAGCCGCGAAGCGCGCCAGACCGTAAGCCCGTGTGATGGCGGCCACGGCCTCGGCGGCGTCCCAGTCGCGGGCGCCATAAACCCTGTGCAGCACGCATCCGCTGGCATCGACCAGCGTGGTCCGCGCAATGCGATTGGCGCCGAGAGCGCGGCTCGGGGTCTGATCCAGCATCGTAGCATCTGCCCAGCTGCTGCCCTTTGATGTCTGACGCCGGCGAAAGACTGGGGTCTGACCAAGCAGCCAGACTGGCGGCGCGCCCAAAGAATGATGAATGCCATTAGGGTAGGCGATACTCAATGAGCCTGCCTGCTGGCCCCAACGGCAGATTCGGGATGTTGCGCCAATCGTGCATCGCGCCGCCACGCCGACGGCATGCACGTCGCCTCGTTCGAGCGCACAATCGGCGCGGTGCGCCGCGGGAGGTCAGGGCGGCGCATCCATTCGTTCGAACAAGACAAGGAGTCGAGACATGAGCCAACCCGTTGTGCATGGCGATCCGATCAGCACATTCGTCCGTTCCGTGCGGCTGACGCTGGAAGAGAAGGGCGTTCCGCACGTCCTCGCGCCGGTCGGTCTGATCAAGGGGGAGCACAAGCAAGCCGCCCACCTGGCCCGCAATCCGTGGGGGAAGATGCCGGCCTTCGAGTATGCCGGCGAGACCTTCTACGAATCGAGCGCGATCATGCACTTCGTCGACGAGGCCTTCGACGGACCGGCGCTGATGCCGTCGACGCCGAGCGAGCGGGCGCGGGTCAATCAGGTGATGGGCATTGTGGATAGCTATGGCTATCCGGCCTCGATCACGAATATCTTCATCCCGCGCGTGCTGGTGCCTTCGCTGGGCGGCCAGACCGACGAAGCCCAGGTCGCGGCGGCCAAGCCGCAGGCCGAGCTGTTCCTCAAGGAGATCGATCGCCTGCTCGGCGGTGCGAGCTTCTTCGGTGGTGGCAGTGTGAGCCTTGCCGACCTCCATGTGTTGCCGGTGCTGAGGTATCTGTCGGCGACGCCCGAGGGCGAAGCGCTGCTGGCTGCGCGACCCAATCTGACGGCCTGGATGGGGCGCATGAATGCGCGCGCCAGCGTGAAAGCGGTGATGGCGGCCGCCTGATGCGACGCCGGTCCCCGACGTGACGGCGGGTGTGGCGCCCGAACCCGGGGACAGGCGAAACAGGCCAGGGACACGCGCAGCGTGTCCGCATCGACAGGCTGGGGCCCGCGCTGGCCACTCAGCAGAATGAATCCGAAGGCTCTGCGCTCATCCATTCAGCGACAGAGGCCGAACCCCCGATGCCCGCAGCGACGGGCATGACGTCAAGCGTGGCCCTTCACGGTTCGGGTTTCACGCATCCACGTGATCGAAGAACTGTGAGGCGATGCGCGCGATTTCGGATGACGAGAAGGCCCGCTTGCGGGCTTTTCGGAGTTCATCGGTCATCGCGGACAGATGTGCCTGGTACATATGAAAGAAGACCTGGTCTCCGAGCGCCTTGTCTTCGACCAGGTCGCGGAGCGTCACGCGAATCCACAGCGCCAGGCGGTCGCCGTCCTTGACGCCCGCATCGGCCAGCGTCTGGTTCAGGGTCAGGGCCTGCCCGTCGTGGCGCAGCGTGTAGGTGTAGGAGAGCTCGACCCCCAGGTCATGGTCCACATTCGAAAACTTCAGATTGAGCGTTTCGCGCAGCATGCCCATCAGGTAGCTGGGGGTTGCGGTGGTTGGCACCCGGAGACGGAAGCTGCGCCCGAAGCGATTGCTGTGGACGATCACGTCGATGGCGGTGCTGTCGAACGGAAGATGCGCTTCGATATGCGCGACGACATTGCGCGGAGCCGGCGTCGGCAGGCGCCCCAGCTCGCGTTGCGCGAGTTCGTCGTCCTTGAGCCGGGACACGAGCTTCAGGAAGGCCGCGTCGACGTCGCTGCGGAAGTCGAGAAATGCCTTCGCCCGAAGCAGGTCGGGGATGTCCGATTCCTCGAGCCCCGGCAGCAGCACCGGGATCACGAAGGCTCGACGCAGGTGGGCCTCCTTCATCAGGGCGCTGGACCACTCCATGCGGACCCAGTACCGGTCGCGGGTCTCGGGGCTCAGCAGCACGAGGAGATAGTCGGACTCGCCAATGGCGTCGTTCATCCAGGTGACGATGTTGTCGCCGGCCCGGATCTCGGCCTGGTCGAGGCGGGCCGTGATGCCGACCTGGCCGAGTCCTTCGGCAAGCCACCGGGCGAAGTCCGAATCCGGCCCGGCGTGAGAGATGAAAACCGCGACCGCTCGGCCCGTTGCGGTCATGTTCAGCTCGCGTAGCCCGGATTGACGCGATCCAGCTTCCTCAGCAGCGCGGGCCAGGCGAGGCCGCCGCCGGCACCATGGGTCACCTTCTCCCACATCGCCTCGGCGCCGTCGACGATGGCGGGGTCGATGAGTCGCAGAGGCTGGCCGCCGGCCATGGCGCGGATCTGGATCATGCAGGCGGCCTCCAGGAAGTACATGGCCACGAAGGCCTCGGCCACGGTGCGCCCGACCGTCAGCAGGCCGTGGTTGCGCAGGATCAGGCAGCGCTTGTGGCCCAGGTCCGCGACCAGCCGGGGCTTTTCGTCGTCGTTGAGGGCAACGCCCTCGTAGTCGTGGTAGGCGAGGGACGCCAGGGGAAAGATCGAGTGCTGGGAGAGGGGCAGCAGGCCATCCTGCTGGGCCGAGACGGCGACGCCGTTGATGCTGTGCACGTGCAGGACGCAGTGGGCATCGTCCCGTGCAGCGTGGATGGCGCTGTGGATCGTGAAGCCGGCCGGGTTGACCGGGTAGGGGCTGTCCTCGACCTTCTGCCCATCGCTGCCGACCTTGACCAGGCTCGAGGCCGTAATCTCGTCGAAGAGCATGCCATAGGGGTTGATCAGGAAATGGTGCTCGGGCCCGGGCAGTCGGACCGAGATGTGGGTGAAGATCAGATCGTCCCAGCCGAAGTGGGCCACCAGCCGGTAGCAGGCGGCCAGGTCGACGCGCAGGCGCCGCTCCGCCTCGGACAATTGGGTGGCTTGCTCGGATGTGGCTTGGGTCATGGCGGGACCTCCGGAGTGGATCGGTGAGCGAGCGCGCGGCTCACGCCGGCTCGCGGGCGTGGATCAGGGAGACCAGGCAGCGGTGATTCGGCGTGGCGATGCCGGCGCTTGCGCCCATCCGCACGATGGCGCCATTGAGGAAGTCGATCTCGGTACGCCGGCCGGCTTCCAGATCCTGCAGCATGGACGAGCGGTGGGGGGCCGAGTGGGGAATGACGACGGGCATCAGCCGGTTCTCGACGTAGTCCTGTCCACTGGCGAAGGGCCGGAAGCCGCTCGTTGCCGCAAAGACCTGCAAGGTCTCGCTGGCCAGTTCGGTGATCAGGGCCCGGGAGTGGGCATTCTCGAGCAGGTCGCCGTAGCACAGGCCGGTCAGGGCGCCGGTCGGATTCATGCAGGTATTGAAGAGCAGCTTGGACAGGATCGTCTGTTCGATGTCCGGCTGTCGCACCATCGGCAGGAAGCCGCCGCTGGCGGCGTCGATGAGCGACGCCAGCGCGGCCTCGTCGTCGCCGAGCAGGGCGCCGCACCAGACGGGGCTCGAGTGGGCGGTGACCTTGATGTGGGTGTCGCCGACCCGCTGCATGCCGATCAGCATGGCTGTCGAGTAAATGGGGATGTGCGGGCCCAGGACCCCTCGGGCCGCCTCCGCCGATCCCAGGCCGTTCTGCATCAGGAGCACGGCGCGTGGGGCGATGCTTCGCGTGGCGTCCGCGTAGGGACGGACCGCGTCGGCCACGTCATAGGCCTTGGTGGTGACGACCAGCATGTCGCAATCGATGCAGGCCGGCGGAGGCCGGGTCGCGTCCTCGACGCGGAGGGCGCCCGCGTCGATGCGGTGCTCGCCCAGCATGCCGGCCACCGTGATGGGCCGCGCGCGCAGGCGATCGAGGGCACCCGGGCGCGCCATCAGGCTGACCTGGCAGCCGGCCTGGGCGAAACTGGCCGCCACGGCCAGTCCAACCGATCCGGCGCCAATCACCGTAAGCTGCATTGCACCCACGATGCCTCCCCTGTCAAACCGGACCGATCACCTCGTCGGCAATTGGGATCGACTCCGGCAACGCAGCATCAGTGACCTCCGGGCCGGGAACCCATCCTTGCAGGCCACTCGGCCGACCCTCGGCTTTCCCGGGCGCTTCAGGGCAGCGCGGGTCACCCCGATGATTCGGTCGCATCGACCCCGCGAAGGCCCCCGCACTGCACATCGAACGGAATCGCGATCGCCAGGACTTGCCGACCTCGGGTCAGGCGGCGGCGTATTCCTGAAGCTTGCCCTTGATGAACAGGTCCACGTCCGCGTCGCCTGCCAGGAAGTGTGCCCGCAACTGCCCGGAAATGTACTGCTGGACGTCCGTGGCAGCGGCCGCCTCTTCCGAAACGGCCTTGAGCAGGCCGGCCAGTCCCTTGCCCAAGTCAAGATGCGAATCCTTGTGCGCGTCAAGGGCGCCGAAGTCCAGTGTCTGGAGCAGGCGCTCCTCGTCTTCGAAGTGCTCCTGGAGCCGCTCCGACAATTCGTTCAGCAGGCTTTGGAGTGCGGGGGCGTATCCCGCCCCGGCCAGAAATTCCGCCTGTCGGGCCAGGGACGCGATCTGGGCATGCTGGTCGTCGAGGTTGCGTGCCGCGCGCTTCAGCTGGGTCAGTTTGTCGGCCGGCTTCGAGGTGGGCATGTCGTCTCCTGCGTCTTCTGGGGCTGCGGCGTATGGGGAATGTATTGGAATGGCGAGCGCGTCGGATTCAGGCTGCGTACAGCGTGCCAGATTCAGCCGCCTTTGCACGACGCATGGGACCCCTCAGCGGCTGGTTGCGGTGCGAAGAAACAGATCGATCGGCGCATCCGTGATACCGAAGTGGCCCTTGATCGGCCCTTCGATGAACTTGACCACTTCTCCGGTGGAGGCGCCCCCGGTGGCGACCTGCACGAGCAGTTCGGCGAACCGCTCCATCAGGGCCATATGGGATTCGCAGTGGTCCACCAGGCCTTCGAACTGCAGTTCCTGGAGCAGGCGCTCCTCGTCCTCGAAGTGCTCGTTCAAGCGCTTGTGCAGGAGGTCCAGCGCCCGGTGCAGGCCGTCCACCTTGTACTCGATGGCAAGATCCAGGGCTTCACGGGCCAGCACGAGGATTCGCGCGTGCTGCGTGTCAAGCGCTTGCACCCGACGGCGAAGGTCGGAATTGTCGGGCTCTGGGTCGGGCATGGTTGGGGGTGTCAAATACTGTGGCCGCCTGGTCCGCCATTATGTCACCCGGCGCTCGACGCGCGGGGCTCGATCTTCGTTTTGCCGACTGGAACCTTTCCATCCGCGCCCGCCTGGTCGCATCCCGCGCGTCGGGTCCGATCTGGGCCCTGTAACGAAGCATCGGCCGGGCAGCTTCCGGACGTGCTCTGATTCTTCCATAGCCGACGGGCGGGGGCGTGGCGCTCGCTGCAAGGGTCGGCGCGGTCACCCGGACCGGTGTTCCGGGCCCCGCAGCAGCCTAGCTGCGAGGCAGCCACTTCAGGAGGGTCTGGTAGAGCGTCTCCGGGCTGATCGGTTTGGTGATGAAGTCATCCATGCCAGCCTCCAGACACTGGGTCCTGTCCTCGGCAAAGGCATTCGCCGTCAGGGCGAGAATGGGCACATGCGCCGCGCTGTCCAGCCGGCGGATGTGACGGGTGGCCTGCAGGCCGTCCATGCGCGGCATCTGCATGTCCATCAGGACCAGGTCGTAGGGATGCGCCGTGGCCAGCTGCAGGGCCTCCGCGCCGTCTGCGGCAACATCGGCAATCAGGCGCACGTCATCCAGCAGCATGAGCGTGATCTCGCGATTGGTCGGTTCGTCGTCTGCCAGCAGGATGCGCCGCCCGGCGAATCGCGCGCGCAGTTCTGCCTCGGCGTCCCGGCCCGAGGGCTCCGCGTCTGCGGCGCTGCCGGGCGCCCGGCCTCGGGCCAGCCACGCCGAGAACCAGAAGGTGCTGCCCTTGCCGACCTCGCTGCTGACCCCGGCCTCGCCGCCCATCAGCTCGGCGAGGCGCCTGGTGATGGCCAGGCCCAGGCCGGTGCCACCATACTGGCGCGTCGTCGTGTTGTCGGCCTGCTCGAAGGCGCCGAAGAGCCGCACGCGGTCCTCCGGGGCGATGCCCACGCCCGTATCCGCGACCTCGAATCGGACCAACAGCCCATCGGGCGTCTCGTCGGTTACCCGCGCGCGCAGGGCGATCTTGCCCTCGTTGGTGAACTTGACGGCGTTGCCGGCATAGTTCAGAAGGGCCTGCCGCAAGCGCATGGGGTCGCCGACCAGCCAGGGCGGCACCGACGCGTGGTCCACCTCGATGGCGAGTCGCTTGGCACTGGCCTGGGCCTGAATGATTGACACCACCTGGTCGAAGAGTCCGACCACGCTGAAGCTCGCCTGTTCGAGCGACAGCTTGCCGGCTTCGATCTTGGACAGGTCGAGAATGGCGTTGATGATGCCCAGCAGATGATGGCTGGCCCCCTCGAGCCTGCCCAGTTGCTCGGCCTGGGCTTCCGAGACGCCGCCGCGACGGATCATCTGCGCCATGCCGGTGATGGCGTTCAGCGGAGTCCGGATCTCGTGGCTCATGTTGGCGAGGAAGGCGCTCTTCGCGATGTTCGCGGCTTCGGCAGCTTCCTTGGCCAGCTTCAGATCCGCCGTTCGTTCGTCCACCAGGTCCTGCAGCCTCAGCCGGTGCCGCTCGATCTCTTCCTCGGCCGCCTTGCGGGCCGTGATGTCATGGCCGATGCCCAACACGCCGATCAGCTTTCCGCTGGCATCGTGCATCGGGACTTTCGTCTTCTCGACCAGCTCGCGATGACCGTCCGATGCGTAGATGGTTTCCTCTTCGCTGACCGAGGGGCCCTGGTCCGCCATGGCCCGGAGGTCGTTGGCCCGGAAGCCGTCGGCCGATGCCTTGTCCACGAAGTCGTAATCGGTCTTTCCGACGATGTCCGACTCCGTGGCGCCGTAGACGTCCTCGAAGCGGCGATTGCAGCCCAGGTAAACGCCTTCCTGGTCCTTTAGCCAGACGAGATCGGGCAGCGTATCGATGAGGGTGCGCAGGATCCCGCGCTCATGGGCCAGCGCCTGCGCCGCCTGTTGCGTCCGCAAACCGCCCAGGCCCATCTCCCCGATGACGCTGGCCAGCCGCGTCAGGAAATCCATGATCCGCTTGATGTGATCCCTGGAGAAGACGGGCGCCCGATCCAGGGCCTGCAGGTATTCCTGCTGGTCGAAGCCGAACTCCTCGGCCTGCCGTGCGAAGCGAACCAGATCGGGTTGCTCGAAGAAGAACTGCCCCGTGAACAGGTTGGCCACGTGGGTTCCGCCGACCACGATGGGCACCGCGATATCGACCAGGCCGTTCTTGCACTCGTAGATGTTGTAGGGCGCACCCTGCCGCAGGTGGCAGGCCAGGGCCGTGTCGCTTTCCAGGCAGCGCTGGGCGGTGCAGGGGTGTACCCGGTGGAACTGAGTGCAGATGTCCTGCCAGCCGGTGGCGATGAGCACCTCGCCGTCCAGTTCCAGGATGGCGGTGACGGCCCCGGTGACGTTGGTAAAGCCTTCGCACAGCGCCCTCAGCGAACCGACATCGACGAGCTTGGCAAACTTCATCGCGCTGCGCCCTGCTGCGCCCGCTTGGGGGCGCTTTCTTCGAATTCCACCGAGTCTCCTCCCGGGTTGCTGACGCCGCCGAGCGTGCGTGATCCGTATGCGGATCGCCGCTGCGCATGGGGTGGTCGTCTCGCTCATATCTGGGCCGGCGTCTGCACGACCAGCCGCCATCCGGCGCGCCGTTCGCGCGGGACGGCCAAGGGGGCGACGGTTCGCGCTGGTGCCAGGCACGGCCCGTGCGGCCCGATACGTGAACCTGCAATCGGTCGGAAGTAATAATTCTTGAGGCCGCTGGTCAGGCGCGTCAGCGCGGAGCAAGGACCGCGAGGCGATGCTACGAAGGGCCCCGGGGCTGGTTCGCGCAACGGGCGCGCGGGGCCGGCACGACCTTGCCTTGCTGGCGGCCTCAGACGGGGCGGACGATTTGTCGCCGGTGCTGGACGATGGCTGGAGTCGCGAGCGCGCGACACGCATGCTCGAACATTTCAGCGAGCATGTGCGATAAGGCAGAGCATCATGGCCTTAGCTTGGTCGATGCCCGACGACGTCTGCTTCTGCAGACAGCTTGGAGTGGGGGATTACCTTCCCATCGCTTCGATATAGCTGCATAGGTCGTTTCGGTACGCACTTGCTGGCGTAAAGAGCACTCCGAATCCGGCACCGGTACCCACGTAATTGAGTTCGACCCTTGATCCGGTGCCATTGCGTTCGATAAATGCTGAAATCTGAATGTCGGACTGCCCCGCATCAAAGGTCGCGTTGACTTGGCCTGCGGAGGGATTCTGCGAGTTGATAATGAATCCCTTGCGACCCAGTTCCCTTACGAGCCGGTTCGTTGCCACCGTCGGACTCGTGCCTTGGAGCGTCGCCGTGGTCCGGTAATTTCGGAAGCCCTGCTGTTTCGCAAAGTTCCTCGCGCACTCGCGCGAATCCTCGGGATCTTCCGCTTGCGGTGCGGCTTTGGAGTCATCGTCGGAGGCCAACTGTAGGTAGGCTTCGTCTGTAATGCCCGAGGTCACAGTCATTCCTCGCGATTTCTGAAAAGCGCGCAGGGCGGATCGTGTTCCCGGACCATCCTTTCCGTCGATCGTTCCGGGGTTGAATCCCTTCTCGCTGAGCATGGTTTGCACGCCCTTGACCATTTCCGCCCGGTCCCTCGGTACGATCACTTCCTTTGCGGATCCGCCGAAGACGCCGCCCAGATCTTGGCTCAGGCCTTCCATCGTCTTGCAGGCGGTGGACGAGACCGCAATGAACAGGGCTAAAGCGCAGCATCTCATTTCATGAATTTCGGCGAGTGAATCATACAAGTGTCTGTTCATGGTGAGATGCCCGTTTGTCATCGACTACTCAGCCGCCGGGGGCCCCTGTCGTGGCATTCTCTTCGCCGCTGTCACGGGGCGGGCAGTCAGAGGCCATCCGCACATCAAGGGCGGTTCGCGAACGGGGGACGTGGGGCAGTTCAACTGCTAGCCGAAGTTAGTATTTCAAGGTCCCGTTTACGATGACCGGGCCGACGCCCCCCGGGCCAATCAACTGGACATTGGAAAACTGCACCGATTGCGTCACCCGATTCCAGGTAACTCCCGAACAGTCGCCCTTCAATCCGATCGCACCGGACTTGCACTGGTAGTCCTGCCGCGACAGTACGAGATGCATGTCGGCCCCCGACACGCTCCCCAAATAGTTATCCGAAATCGAAAGCACGACTGATTTCGTGGTGCCTTCCTGCCAGGTGGTTTGCAGGACACCAAGACTTGCCGACGCGTTCTCGCCCGAGCCGCGTTCCGGCGTCATCGTTCCAGACAGTCCCGCACCCCTATAGGTCAGCGATCCATAAGGGCTGCTCGAAGAGGAAGGCGGGGTCGAGGACGACTCCCGCGTTCCGACGAACAGCACACCGTTCGAGCGTGATCCGTTGGGGGCGGCCGCATACAGGCGCGAACTCGCTGAATCGTAGTAGGCGATGCCGGTCAGGCTCTGGAATGCAAACAGGCAGGGCGAGCCGGAGAAAGAAACGATGAACGTGAAGACATTGCCTGTGGCCCGAGGCCTTACCGCCCCTGCGCTGCGGCAGCCGCTGCTTCCCGTGGCGACCATGGTGCCAGACGAATCAATGGTGAGTGAGACCGACTCTGTGCCGGACGATGTAGCCACCTGGCCGGAATAGGACCCGGCAAGTGTGGTCAGCGTTGGCGTGCTGGTGTAGTCATTGTCGTAGGTGCTGCTGAATGAGGTCGAACCCAGCGAACCCGAGTAGGAAATGTTGCCGCTCAACGTGCGCCGGGCACTGTAGCTGGCCGAAACCGTGGCGGGCAGCACACCCAGCCCTTCAAGGTTGAAGTCTCTTGCATTGCTCGAACTGAAGCTGCCGCTGGTGGATATACCGGTCCCCTGCACCACGCCGGCAATGCGGCTGGGGTTGCCGACTGTGGAGTACAGGACATAGAAGGTCCCGTCATCGAGGACGACGCCGGTCACGGTGCGATTGGTCGTCGTAGTCCCAGTCCAGAGACCTTCGGCCGTCGCTGAACTCGTCGATGCCGAGGTTTCACCGCTGGCATTGTCGCTTCCACCGCCGCCACCTCCGCAGCCAGCGAGAAGGGCGGCGCCGATGAAAGCGGCGATGGCAGACAAAAGTCGATTGGTCGTCATGGTGAGGCTCGTCATGCGATGGTTGGTATTGTGCTGGCCCGTTTGCCTGCACGGATTCAAGGCGGGCTCGAGTGCGATGAGGCGCAAATAGGTGGCAAATGTCTCCCGATGCGGATGCGTCCTAGACTCAGCGTTCCGTTCGGAAAGACCCCTCGCTTCATCGTTGATCTGGCGGTACGCCACCGCCGTCCGGAGGCACCACTGCACTGATGATCTTGTCGAAGAATCCCTTTTCTTCGCCCTTTTTCGCGGTGGTCACGGGCTGGCTCTTTTTCGCCTTCCCGCCCTTCCGGCTTGGGTCGAAGGCATTCAGGTAGGCCTCAGTCACTGCGCATCCCTGGAGCCCAAGTACCAATGCGGCACACGCCAATAGCGGTTTCGCCCTATTCATAGCGATCTCCCGTTCGAGTTCCGGGCCGACGAAGCATTCGCAGACCGGGTGTTGTGTCTTCCAAATGGCCCGACAGGTCCTGTATTGCGCTGTCGGCCCAGCGCCGATACAGAGCAATTCCGACAGGTGTGAATCAAGATCAGGCCTTTATCAAAGCCGACATAGTCGGGCGAATACTCTGGCCGCTTGCGCCCTGACTGGAGGTGGATACAAGCGCAGCGGCGCTAAACATGCCAGGCGGGGCATTCTGCAAACTAAGGGGAAATTTACCCAAGAACAGAAGGTGCTGATATTCGACTAAGGGCATATGTCCGCCACTATAAAGGTCGAAAATATGTCATGGGCAATTTCGAGGTGGCTCGGGATCGAATTGAATTTGGTACTTCGCCATCTGTCTCAATATTCTTGGATTGCAATACAGATCAGAGTGTTGGTTGGTCTGTGCGCGGTCGATTTTGGATCGGTTTAGATGGATGTATCTTGATGGCATAGATCTATGGAATTGATATGTTCAACCTGCTCAGGAAGAACGATGGCATGAAAAATAGGGAAGAAATCGGTCCGTTGAGCTCTGGTCTTGTATCGAAGTCGCGGACGGTTGCCGTCACGATGCGCTTGCGCAGGAACTGACGGGATCCGAATCGAAGTCGTCGCGCGTCTGTTCGTGTGCGCGGGAATTGGACGCAAAGATCCGGATCAGATTCGGAAAACTTGCATTCGGCATGCCCTGAAGTTGGTTGAAATCTCGCGTCAGAGACGAAGCAAGCTCGACTGGTTTTCTCCAACCACCCAGCGGAACCAGTCTGATGCCACCCTGCAAGCAGGTCGTGCCAGCTACCGATCGTGACTTCACGCAACTGGCGTTCGGCGCTGGCACGGCCTTGCCTTGCTGGTGGGCGCTCCCGGAATCGAAGCCGGCGGGTGTCGTTGCCGAGGGAGCTTGGGACGGTAAGGCGCCTGCGCACGATCGCGATGCTGGCATGGCTTCCGAGAACGGGTCGATCGCTCGCGGCCACGGACGGATCGGGGTTTGTCTCCAGTACTGGGCGAGGGCTGGCGTCGGGAGCGCGCTGCACACTTGCCAGGGCACGCCGGCGAGTGTGCTGAACCAGAGTGCGCATCATGGACCCGGCCTGGGCGATGTCCGATGAGGTTCGCGTCTGACGAGCCCCTGGCATGGAGGATTACGATCGCACGACGGACATGGGACCGTGGAAAGCGCCGTGCGGCCGTACCGGAGCTGCCCGCAAGGCTTTACGATCCGGATTTCCCCTGGGCGACGACCGCGGCGGACGGCGCACGGGATCCATACGAGATTGCCATAGGCAATTTCCCCGGGCCATTGGCCATCCGTGAACCCGGCGTGCGAGGTGAAACATGGGTCTTGAAGTGTTTGCCGCACGGAGGCGAGGGGCCATCCCGGGGGCTGCCGCGCTGATTGCGTTCGTGCTGGCGGCGTCACCTCCCGCCTGGGCCATCGACTTCCATTTTTCATTCGGCCATGTTCAGGGTGTCATCCGGGGCCTGGCCGAATCGGGCACGTCCACGCCCACCTCGGTCGAGATCACCCAATCGGGCGCCAGCGGGATGTCGGACGGTGTCAGCGCCTACACGGGAGCAGGGACCTTCACGGTCGCCTGTCGAAAAATCATCTCCGGCCTGTGGCGGGGCGGGCTGGCGCTCAATGAGGTGACCTTCGTCCTCCAGTTGTGGACGCCGGGCGAGCCGGGCTCGCCACCCGACACCGGCGCCTACCTGTATCGATACCAGGGTCCGTCCGGGCCGTTCCTGTGGGATTGGGGGCAGCCGGGACCCTCCTACTATCCGGTGGACTGGGCAACAACGCCGGATCCCAATTGCCATGCCTGAATCGGACGGCCCATCGCTCCCGCATCGCAGTCGGTCGGCAGCGCGTGCGGCGGGCCGCCGAGTTCGGCGATCGGCGCCAAACCGGGTCGCTATCGGAATGCCCTGATCCGGGCCGGCCACAAGAACGTGGTGATCCCTGCCGGGACTGGCCCCGGGGCCTATGCCAGGTCGGAGCCCAGGCCGAGATCCGAGCCCGCCTGCCAGCACCGGGCGGCCAGCCCCATGGCGCCGGCAGTGTCGGTCGCACCACCGGCCGCCGTGGTCCGGTGGTCCGGTGGTGCGGCGGGCAATGGGGGCACGCTCGCTCAATTGCCGGCGGCCTTGGGGCGGACGAACTCCGCCTTGACGAAGGTGACGTGCTCCATCTGCAGCCCGGGGATGTAGAGCTGGTAGGAGCCGCCGCCGCCCGGGAGGTTTGCCGTCGTTCCGGCGGCCTCGGCCGCGTATCGCATGGATCTGCCAGGATTGGCGGCGCGGCGTGGAAGTGACTTGAATCCGCCGTAGAAGCCATACACCGGCACCTTGAGCTGGATGTAGAGAATCCACGCGATGCTGCTCCACGCTTCGTTCAGGACCGAGGTCACGCGAGCCCATTCGCGCAGGGAAACGCCGAGCGATTCGGCCATGTGCTTCTTGCCGTCGATACCGATGTCGTCCTTGAAGGGGAGGGTGGGGCTCCACCAGGGAGACACCCGCAGCCGGTCGTCTTGATAGATGTTCGAGTTCAGCCGATCGAAGCTGCTGAACTTGTAGAGCCGCATCCCGGCCGGCAGGTGCTCGCGCGTGGCGGTGCCGCCCCAGAAGGCGTCGCGCACATGGGTGGCGGGGCCGGTCCGGATGGCGCCGACTTGGTTCCAGGTCAGATGGTCGTTCAGGGTGGGCATGGTGGCTCCTCAAGTGTTGGGTGGGGTTTCCGGTTCTGCGCGTAGCCGACGGGATGCCGGCCAGTTGGCGCCGTCGCGCGACCTCATCAGGGGCCGTTACCGTTCCAAACGACGACGCGCCGCAATTGGAGACAGGGGGGCGGTTTTTTTTTGGCGGACTCCCCGCTGCTCCTGGCCGCCGCGATCGATGTGCAAATCGTCGCCGTGCCGCCGCCCAGCCTGGGCGGCTTGTGGTCGCGCGATCTTTTGCAGGTCGAACATCGGGCGCTCCGGGTGCGGGGCATCGAGGCCAAGGTTTTCCGCGTGGGTGGTCAGTGCTTTTTCGAGCTCCCCCGATTCGACTGCTTCAGCCGCTTTGCTTGAAGTCTCAGATGCAACAAAGTAGCATTTGTGTGTCTGCTATCCCGGATGTGCGCCTGATGCATCCCCTCCGTGGCCTCGTTGTCCGTCTCTGCGTCTGCCTGTGCGTGCTGTTCGCACAGGGGGTCGCCAGCGTGCACGCCTTCGAACACCTGCACAGGCATGACACGCCGACCCTGGCCGCGTTCGACGCGGCCGACGCGATCTGCGCCCTGTGCCTGGCGACAGGCGGCCTTGGCGCGGCCCTGGGGAGCACGGCGCTGCCCGCCATCGTGGTGCCGGCGATACACAGCCCGACTTCCGGTACCTGCGTTGTCCCGCACCGACAGGGCGGCGGCTATCTCGCCCGTGCGCCGCCCACTGCCTGAGTCTTTCCGCCCAGCCTGATCACCCGCCGCCTCGCGTTCGAGGGGGCGTGTGCTTGTCGCTTGAACGAAATTCAGGAGCAATTTCATGCAACAAAGTGTCATGGTCAGCCGACTGGCCCTGATGGTGGCGCTCGGGCTGTCGGGCCCGGCGCTGGCCGACGAAGGCGACCTCGCGCGGCTGCGTGCCGAGATGGCGCAGCTGCGCGCGCAATACGAGACGCGACTCGCGGAGTTGGAGCGCGAGGTGGCGGCGCTGGCGGCGCAGCCGCCCGTGTCGCGGCCGGTGCCCGAAGTCCGTGGGGCCACCGCAGCCGCGTTCAACCCGGAGGTGTCGCTGGTGCTCAACGGGCGCTACCGCCACGCCAGGGCATTGGCGGAGCCAGGCATCACCGGCTTCGTCACAGGGGGCCACGGCCACGAGGACGAAGACCACGGCGGCGCGCGGCGGGGATTCCTGCTCGACGAGAGCGAGCTGGTGCTGGCCGCCAACGTCGACCACCTGTTCCGTGGCCAGCTCAACCTCGCCCTTGTCGACGATGCCGTGGAGGTGGAAGAAGCCTGGGTCCAGACCGTTGCCGTTGGCCACGGTGCCACCGCAAAGGCCGGCCGCTTCCTTTCAGGCATCGGCTATGCCAACAGCCAGCATCCCCACGCCTGGGATTTCTCCGATCCGGCGCTGATGTACGTGGCCCTGTTCGGCGAGCATGGCAGCTATGCCCAGGACGGCCTGCAGCTGAGCTGGGTGGCGCCGCTCGAGCAGTGGCTGGAACTGGGCGTCGAACTGGGGCGGGGTAGCGCCTTCCCCGGCACCGAGCGTGACCGCGACGGCCTCGGTGCCACCGCGGCTTTCATCCGCACGGGCGGGGATGTGGGCGATTCGAGCAGCTGGCGGGCCGGGCTGTCCTGGCTGGGCACGCGTGCGGCGTCGCGGGAGTCCCACTTCGACGACGGGGTGCTGGGCGAGGAGGTGGCCGGCGCGTTCTCTGGCACCAGCCGGATGTGGATCCTCGACGCGCTGTGGAAGTGGGCGCCGGACGGCAATCCGACGGCGCGCCAGCTGATGCTGCAGGCCGAGTCCTTCCGCCGGGTCGAGCGTGGCGACCTCGCCTGCGTCGAGGACGAGACGCCGGACTGCGCCGACATCGGCCTGGGCGACTACCAAACCCGGCAGTGGGGCGGCTACGTGCAGGCGGTCTATCGGTTTCGGCGCGGCTGGCGGGCCGGACTCCGCTTCGATCGGCTGTCCTCCGGCACCCTCGGCTACGGGGCCGCCAACGACCGCCTCGAGCGGCCCGAATACGCCCCCAGGCGCACCAGCCTGATGGTGGACTGGAGCCCGTCGGAGTTCTCGCGCCTGCGCCTGCAGTACGCCCGCGACCGCTCACTCGAGGCCGTTACCGACCACCAGTGGACCGTGCAATACGTGATGAGCCTCGGCGCTCATCCGGCCCACGCCTTCTGAGAGGTCCGCCATGAGACATCGAATTGTTGCGGCGCTGTTGGCGGGCTTTCTGGCGGCGCCGGCCGTGGTGGCGGCGCCAGGGCCCCTGGCGCTGGCCTGCGAGCCGGAGTGGGGCGCGCTGGTCGAGGCCATCGGTGGCGAGCGCGTCTCGCTGCAGGTGGCCACCACCGCGCGGCAGGATCCGCACCGGGTCGAGGCGCGGCCGAGCCTGCTGGCCGCGGCGCGGCGCGCCGACCTGCTGGTGTGCACCGGCGCCGACCTGGAGGCCGGCTGGCTGCCCGTGCTGCTGAACCGCGCGGGCAATCCCCGCATCCAGCCGGGCCAGCCTGGCCACCTGATGGCGGCGGACCAGGTCACCCTGCTGGAGCGCCCGGCGCGGCTCGATCGCGCCGAAGGCGACATCCACCCGGGCGGCAATCCGCATATCCACACCGATCCGCGCAACCTGGCCCGGGTGGCCGCGGCGCTGACTGAGCGCCTGGTTCGCATCGACCCGGAGGGCGAAGCCGGCTATCGCGAGCGCTTTGCTCGCTTCTCCGCCGACTGGCGCCAGGCCCTGGACCGCTGGCGGGCACGCGCCACCCCGCTGGCGGGGGTCGAGGTGGTGGTGAGCCACAAGGCCTTCCCGTATCTGCAGGCCTGGCTCGGGCTGATCGAGGTGGCCGCGTTGGAGGAGCGGCCCGGCGTGGCGCCGGGGCCGGCGCACCTGCAGGCCGTTCTGCGGGCCATCGACGCGCGGCCGGTGCGCATGATCCTCCGCACACCCCTCGACGACCCCGACGCCGGGCGCTGGCTGTCACAGCGCACCGGCCTGCCTATCGTGACCTTGCCTTACACGGTCGGCGGGAGCCCCGCGGCGCAGGACCTGACCACCCTCTTCGACGCCACGCTCGACGGGCTGCTGGAGGCACTCAAGTGATGACCGAAGCATTGAACCTCTCGCTGCTGGGGCCGCCGCTGCTGGCGGGGGGGCTGGTGCTGGCCAGCCACGTGCCGCTCGGCCTGCAGGTGCTGGCCCGCGGCATCGTCTTCATCGATCTCGCCGTGGCGCAGGTGGCCGGTCTGGGCGCCGTCCTTGCCGGCCTGCTGGGCGCAGAGGCGCATGGTCCGGCGACCCAGGGGGCGGCGGCGGGGGCTGCCCTGGCGGGCGCCCTGCTGCTGACCTGGACGGACCGTCGCTGGCCGCAGCTGCAGGAAGCGCTGATCGGCACGGTCTTCGTGCTGGCGGCCACCGGTGGCGCGTTGCTGCTAGCCGGCAGCCCCCACGGTAGTGAGCACCTGCGCGATCTGCTGGTGGGCCAGGTGCTGTGGGTGGGCAGTGAGCAGCTGTGGGTGATGGCGGGGGTATCACTGGCGGTGCTGGCCCTGCGTCTGGGCTGGCCCGCGCTGCGGGAGGGAGTCGGCTTCTACGCCCTGTTCGCCCTGGCGGTGACGGCGTCGGTGCAGGTGGTCGGGGTCTTCCTGGTGTTTTCCTGCCTCATCCTGCCGGCCCTTGCCGTGCAGGGCGGCGGTAGCAGCGTTCGCCTGCCCCTGGCGCTCGCCGTCGGGCTGTCGGGATTTGCCGGCGGGCTGGCCGGGGCGGCCGTGTTCGATCTGCCGGCCGGTCCCGCCATCGTCTGGAGCATGGCGGCCGCGGGGGCTGCGCTGGCCTGGCTGAGGCGCCGGAGCCGCCCGTTGGCCCGCCCAATCAAGGAGGTATCATGAGTATTGCGAAGTGGCTGTTTTCCTTCCTGCTGTCGTGCGCTGTGCCGGCAGCGGTCCTGGCGGCCGGTGCCCACGAACACGGCCGCGCCGAACTGGAGATCGCGGTCGACGGATCGCGCCTCGAGCTGCGCCTGTCCGCGCCGCTCGACGGCCTGGTCGGCTTCGAGCACCGCCCGCGCAATGGCGAGGAGCGGGCGGCGCTGGAGAGCGCTCGCGTGGCGCTGCTGGAGCCCGCGCGCCTCATCGAGCCGAGCCCGGCTGCGCGGTGCCGGCTGCAGTCCGCAAAGGTCCCGGACCCCTTCGCCGAACATCAGGGCGATGCCGGCGAGGATGCCCACGCCGATGTGGATGCGGCCTGGCAGTTCGACTGCGCCGAGGCGGACGCACTCACCGCGATCGTCATCCGGCTGGATGAGCGCTTTCCGCATCTCGAGCGGGTCGAGGCGGTGTTCGTGGGGCCGGCGGGGCAGGGGGCGTCAACCTTGCCGGCGGGCCGTGGCCGGGTCGAGCTGCGATGAGCGGCACGTCTGCGCTCGATATCGCCGGCCTGCGCTTTGCCTGGCCGGGCCAGCCGCCCTGTCTTGCCATCGAGCAGTTCGGCATCGGCGCCGGGGAGGCCGTGTTCCTGCACGGCCCGAGCGGCAGCGGCAAGAGCACCTTGCTGTCCCTGATCGGGGGCCTACTAATGCCGGACGAAGGCCGCCTGCGGGTGCTCGGCACGGACACCGCCGCCCTCGGGGCGTCCGCCCGCGACCGCTTCCGCGCCGATCACCTGGGCATCATTTTCCAGCTTTCCAACCTGCTGCCCTATCTGTCGGCGCTCGACAACATCGGGCTGGCCTGCCGCTTCTCGCGCCGGCGTCGCGAGCACGCGGGCGAGGTGGCGGCGGAGGCGCGGCGGCTGGCGGCGCGGCTCGATCTCGACCCGTCCCTCCTGGCGCGTCCGGCGGCTGCCCTGTCGGTGGGCCAACAGCAGCGGGTGGCCGCGGCGCGGGCGCTGATCGGTCGTCCCGGCCTGGTGATCGCCGATGAGCCGACGTCGGCCCTCGACGCCGAACGCCAGGCGGGTTTTGTGGACCTGCTCCTCGGCGAATGCCAGGCCAGCGGCAGCGCGCTGCTGTTCGTCAGCCACGACCTGTCACTGGCCGGGCGTTTCGATCGCTGCGTGCGCCTGACGGACATCAACCGTCCGGAGGGCGCGTCATGAGGGCGTGGCTGTGGCTGACCACCCGCAGCATGGCCAACCGGCGCTTGTCGGTGGGGCTGGCTGTGGTGTCGATTGCGCTCGCAGTGACCCTGCTGCTGGGGGTCGAGCGACTGCGCAGCGACGCTCGAAGTGGCTTCGCCAACACCCTGTCGGGCGCCGACCTGATCGTCGGCGCGCGCAGCGGGCCGGTGCCGCTGCTGCTGTACTCGGTGTTCCGCATCGGCGACGCCACCAGCGACATCGCCTGGTCGAGCCTCGAGGCCATCGCGGCACAGCCGCTGGTCAAGTGGGTCGTGCCCCTGTCGCTGGGCGATTCGCACCGGGGCTTCCGGGTGCTGGGCACCGACGGGCGCTACTTCGCGCATTACCAGTACGCGGACCGGCGCTCGCTGGCCTTTGCGGAGGGGCGCCCGTTCGAGGGGGTGTTCGAGGCCGTGCTGGGCGCCGAGGTGGCGGAGGCGCTGGGCTATCGGCTGGGCGAGCGGATCGTGCTGGCCCACGGTGCCGGCACCGCCAGCCTCGCCGAGCACGCCGACAAGCCCTTCACCGTGGTGGGCATCCTGGCCCGCACGGGCACGCCGGTGGACCGCACGGTGCATGTGGGCCTCGCGGCCATCGAGGCCATCCACCTGGACTGGTCGGGCGGGGCGCCCATTCCGGGGCTGGGGCTCACGGCCGAGGAGACCCGCAGGTTCGACCTGTCGCCCAGGCGGGTGACTGCGGCGCTGGTGGGCCTGAAGACGCGCGCCAGCGTGTTCAGGATGCAGCGCTACGTGAACGAGTACAAGGGCGAGCCGCTGCTGGCGATCCTGCCCGGCGCCACGCTGCAGCAGCTGTGGGGTCTGATGGCGGTGGCCGAGCAGGCCCTGCTGGCGATCTCGGCGCTGGTGGTGGCGGTGGGGCTGGCCGGCCTGGTGGCCGTGCTGGTGGCGAGCCTGGGCGAGCGGCGGCGGGAACTGGCGATCCTGCGCGCGCTGGGTGCCGGCCCCCGCGACGTGTTCCTGCTGCTGGCGGGCGAAAGCCTCCTTCTGGCGCTGGCCGGCTGCGGACTGGGCGCGGTGCTGCTGTTCACCCTGACGGGCGCGCTGGGCCCGTGGCTGGAAGCGCGCTTCGGGCTGGTATTGGTGTTCCAGGGCCTGCAGCCGCGGGAGTGGCTGTGGCTGGCCGCCGTCGTTGCGGCGGCCCTGGTGGCGAGCCTCGTGCCGGCCTGGCGGGCCTACCGCCTGAGCCTGGCCGATGGCATGACGATACGGATCTGAGGTGGCGATGAAGACGATGGCGATGGCGCTGGCACTCGCGGCCAGCGTGCTGGGCGGGCCGGTGGCGGCCCAGGGGGGCGACTACGCGGTGGGCGAGAAGCTGCGCCCGGAGGTGGCCCATCCGCCGCCGGCCGGGGTGCGCGACCTCGTCTGGGACGACCTGGTGCCGGCCGACTGGAACCCGCGCCAATTACTCGATGACGCCGGCTTCGACGACATGAAGGACGGCGACCCCCGCGCCAACGCCCTGCTCGAGCAGTTGCGCGCCGAGTGGGACAAGGCGCCCGTGGTGGCAAGCCTGGACGGCCAGCGCGTCCGGCTGCCCGGCTTCGTGGTGGCCCTGGAGGGGGACGAGCGCACCGTGCGCGAATTCCTGCTGGTGCCGTACTTCGGTGCCTGCATCCACGTGCCGCCGCCGCCCTCGAACCAGGTGGTGCATGTCATGCCTGCCAATCCCATCGCGGAAAAGCTGGCCATGTATCCGGTGTGGGTGATCGGCCGCCTGCGGGCGAGCGGCAAGGTTACCGAGATGGGTGCGGCCGGCTATCGCATCGACGGGGCCGCGGTCGAGGCCTACCCCTGGCGCTGAGCCTGCGCCCTGGCGGTCTCAGGGCGTGTCGACGCGGGCCTGATTGTCGGCGAGCCAGGTGGCAAAGTGGTCGGCCGGCATCGGTGCCGCGATCAGGAAGCCCTGGCAGACCTCGCAGCCCATGGCGCCCAGGGCCGCCAGCTGCGTGGCGTCCTCGACCCCTTCGGCGATCACCCGCAGGCCCTGGCTTTCCCCGAGTGCCACCACGGCGCGGGCGATGGCGCCGTCGCTGCTGGCGTCGCGGATTTCGGCCACGAAGGCGCGGTCGATCTTGATGGTCGTGACCGGTACGTGCCGCAGGGAGGCCAGGCTGGCGTAGCCGGTGCCAAAATCGTCGATGGTCAGGGACACGCCGATATCGCGCAGCGCCGGCAGGACGGTGGTGATGGCCGACTTGTCGAGATAGCAGCTCTCGGTGATCTCCACGTCGAGGGCGCTGGCGGCCACGCCATGGCGGGCCAGGGCGGCCGCCAGCACGTCCACCACCTCGCCGTTCGCACACTGCCTTGCCGAGACATTGACCGAAATGCGAGGGATCGAGAGGCGCTGCTGTTGCCACGCGGCGATCTGGCGGCAGACCTCGTCGATCACGCAGTTGCCGACCTGCACGATGAGGCCGGAGAGCTCCGCCACCGGCAGGAAACGGTCGGGCAGCAGCAGGCCCCGGCGGGGGTCGCGCCAGCGCAGAAGCGCTTCCGCGCCGACGATGTGCTGGGTCGCAAGCGCCATCATGGGCTGGTAGAAAATCTCCAGCTCGCCCCCTTCGATGG
This sequence comes from Rhodocyclaceae bacterium, assembly GCA_020445805.1. Taxonomy (GTDB): domain Bacteria; phylum Pseudomonadota; class Gammaproteobacteria; order Burkholderiales; family Rhodocyclaceae; genus Cognatazoarcus. The sequence continues at coordinate 16,929 of JAGRFX010000010.1, read as the reverse complement.
CGCGCCTCAGGGCCGACTCGGTGTCGACCCGGGCACGCACGGCATCGCTGAGGGCCGGGGTATAGAACTGGACGACATTGCCGCCGTGGTGTTTGGCCTGGTACATGGCGATGTCGGCGTTGCGGATCAGTTCGGACGCGTCCTTGCCATCGGTCGGGAACAGGCAGACGCCGACGCTCACGCCCAGGATCAGTTCCCGACCGTCGATGAGGAAGGGGGCGGTGAGGGCATCGATGACCTTGTCGGCCACGAGCGCCGCGCCCCAGGCCTCGGAGACCTCCTCGAGCACGATGCCGAACTCGTCGCCGCCGAGGCGGGCCAGGATGTCTTCGGCCCGCACGCAGGCCAGCAGGCGCTGGGCCGCCGCGATCAGCAACTGGTCGCCCACTTCGTGGCCGAAGCTGTCATTGACCTGCTTGAAGCCGTCCAGGTCGAGGTAGAGCAGGGCCACGTCGCGCTTCTGGCGCTGGGCGCGCGTCAGGGCGTGGCTGACCCGCTTCTGGAACATGGCGCGGTTGCCGAGGCCGGTCAGGGCGTCGTGATGGGCCATGAATTCCATCTGACGGGCCGACTCGAGCCGCAGGTTCTCGACCTCGCGGCGGGCCGAGACGTCGGTCAGGGCACAGCGGTAGGTCGTGTCGTCAGGCGTGCCGCCGCGTTCACGCATGCAGGAGAGCTGCACGAACAGCGTGCTGCCGTCGCCCCGGCGCATCTCCAGCTCCATGTCGATGTGGTGCACATCGTTGGCGAGGGCGGAGCGCCACTCCAGGTGCATCTGGCTCTGGGACGCCGGCGCCACGAGATCGCTGAAGCGCCGACCGATCAGCGCGCGCTTCTCGAGCCCGAGCTGCGCCGCGACGGTCAGGTTGGCCTCCCGCACCTGCAGCTTGGCGCTGAGCGTGAGATAGCCCACCGGCGCGTGCTCGTAGAGGTCGTTGTAGCGGTCCCGGGATTGCTCGAGCTGGGCCTGGGCCTCGCGCAGGTCCTCGTTCTGCATCTGCAGTTCGATCTGGTGCACCTGCAGCTCGTGGGCCAGCCGACGGATCTCGGCTTCGGACATTCCGGCCATGCGCTCGTCGGAGGCTTCGAGGGACGCCTCGGCGCGCTTGCGCAGGTCCTTGGCCGCGCGGGGAGGGCGTGTGCGCTCGTCCATCGTCAGGTACCGGGCCGATCGGCGCCCGAGCGCACGAGGTGGACGGGGCTGGCGCGCATCACGCTTTCCCTCCGCTGGCATGGCGCAGCCCCAGCATGTGCGCCAGGGTGCGCGCCAGCATGTCGAGTTGCGCCTGCTCCGCGGCATCGAAGGCCGAGGGCTCGCTGGCACAGATCGCGATGAAGCCGAGGCGTCGCTCGCCGATCGCCAGCGGCACCGCCAGCAAGGTATGGCAGCCCCAGCCAGCCGCCGCGAGCTTCAGCGCTTCGGGCAGGCCCGTGCCGCCCCTGAGGTCGAGCGGCAGGGGTGACCGGGCCTCACCCGGGTCACCCCAACCCGCGTGCAGGATCGTGGCCTGCGTCGGCGTGAAGCCTCCGTGGGCGGCCAGTCGGGTGCCCGGTGTTCCGCCCGGCTCCACCAGGCTGACCCAGCAGCGGCCATTGCCTTCCACGTCGGCCAGCTGGTGACAGAGGAGCTCCAGGGCCCGGTCGCCGTCGGCGCCGGTGACGAAGCGGGCCTCGTTCCACCTGGCAAAGGCCTCGAGGGTCTGGTGGGCACGGCGGATCGCCAGCGTCTCGCGTCGACGTTCCACCGAATTCCGTATGGTGGCCACGTAGAGCGAGCCTGCCGCGTTCGGTATGGGCCCGATCGCGATGTCGGCGGGGAAGGTGCTGCCGTCATGCCGGACGGCCGCCAGCTGCAGTCCGGGTCGGCCCATCGGGCGGGCCTGGGGCTTGCGGTAGTATTGTCGCCGCTGCTGTTCGTGGAGTACGTGCAGGTCTTCGGGGACCAGGATCTCGATCGGCTGGCCCAGTAGCGCACCCTGTGGATAGCCGAACAGCCGTTCCGCCAACTGATTGACCTGGACAATCTCGCCCTGGGCATTGGAGAGGAGGGTTGCGTCCGGCAGCAACTCGAGCAACTGCTGGAAGCGCTGGGCGGCGAGCACCTGCTCGGTGCGATCGATGAAGGTCAGCACGACCCCCGCGACCGCGTTGTTGCCCGCGCGATAGACCGTGATCCGGAGCGAGTACCAGACCCCGTCCTTGGTCCGCAGCTCGCGGCTGGTGGGTTCCAGGGAGTTGAGCACCTGTTCGGCGTCGGCGACCAGCCCGTCGTACTCCAGCTTGTGGACGATATGGTCGATGGGGCGGCCGATATCGGTGCTGATCAGGTTGATCACCCGCGTCGCGGCCGGTGTGAATCGGCGCACGTTCAGATCGACATCCAGGAAGATCGTGCCCAGTTCGGTGCTGAGAAGCAGATTTTCCAGGTCGTCGGTGGTGGCTTCGAGCTGCCGGATCTTGTCTTCCAGCTCCACGTTGACCGTCTGGAGCTCCTCGTTGATCGAGCTGAGCTCCTCCTGGGAGGTCATCAGCTCTTCGTTGGAGGACTGGAGCTCTTCGATCGTGGACTGCAGCTCCTCGTTGCTGGTCTCCAGCTCCTCGTTGGCGTTCTGGAGATTCTCGCGGTTCTCGGCGAGTTCGCGCTCGAGCTGGGTGATCCGCCGGCTGTGCGCCGGCCCGCTCTCGGTGGCCGCTACACCTTCGACGTCCGAATGGTCGATGATCCCGCCGTCCTCGAACAGGATCATGAAGGCGCCCGGCTTGGGGAGATCACCGGGGAGCGGCCGGACGGTCAGGGCAACGCGGCGCTCGCTGCCGTCCTCGGCGCGCACGCGGAGCCGCTCGACGCGTCGCACCTGCGGGTGCTTGGCCACCTCGCGCAAGGCGCTGGCCAGTTCGACGCGCAGCCCCTCGCGCGCCATCTTCAGCACGTTCATGCTGGCGCGACCGGCCGCGGGCTCGAGGAAGGTCCCCGCGCGCCCGTGGATGAAGAGCACCGCATTGCGATCATCGACCACCACGCAGACCGGCGTGTGCTCCTTCAGAAGCGCGCTGTGGGTCAGGTACTCGAGTTCGTCGTCGGCGGCCTCGGCTGCGGACGGTCCGGGCCGCGGCGGATCCACCAGTTGCCGGCGCGGAAATGCGGGTATGGGCCGATAACCGTTCGACCCCATGCCGTGCCGCTTGAAGATCCGGGCGCGTCGGTCGACCGATTCGTAGAGGTGGGAGAACTTGCCGATGCTCTCCGAGCTGCCGAGGAAGAGCATGCCCTTCGGTCGCAATGCATAGGACAAGGTATCGAGCACGCGGGCCTGCAAGGGTGCCTGCATGTAGATCAGGACGTTGCGGCAGCTGATCAGGTCGATGCGAGAAAAGGGCGGATCGCGGGTGATGTCGTGCCGTGCGAAGACGATGGAGCCGCGCAGCGACTTGGCCATCTCGAAGCCCTGGGCATGCTTCAGGAAGTAGCGCCGCAGGTAGCGCGCCGGTACGTCGCCGGCGACGCTCGACGGATAGATGCCGAGGCGGGCGGTCTGCAGGGCGTCTTCGTCGATGTCCGTGGCGAACACCTGCAGGTGCCGCTTGGCCCCCGCGCGCTCGAACTGGTCGAGGAGCATCATCGTCAGGGTGTAGGCCTCTTCGCCTGTCGAACAGCCCGGCACCCAGATCCGGATCGGCTCGGTGCCGGCATGGTCCGCCAGCAGCATCGGCAGGGCCTTGCCCTCCAGCGCCGCCATGGCCTTGCGGTTGCGGAAGAACTGGGTGACGCTGATCAGGAAGTCCTTCCACAGCCGGTCAAGCTCGGCCGGACTCTTCTGCAGGATGTTCAGGTAGGCCGCCAGGGAGTCCACCCGGTTGACCGCGATGCGCCGCTCGATCCGGCGCCCGATCGTGCCTTCCTTGTACTGGGAGAAATCGTAGCCGCTGCGGTTGCGCACCAGCACGAACAGCCTGTCCACGTCGCTGCTGGCTTCCGGCTCGCTGAGCAGGCGGCCGACGATGCCTTCGTCGGGGAGGTGGCGCGCATAGGCGTCGAGCCACTGCCCCATGTCTCGGGGCGCCAGCACGGCGTCTGCCAGACCCGTGCCCAGGGCACTGCGCGGCATGCTGTCGTAGGCCGCGGTCTCCGGTGCCTGGACCAGGGCCGCGCCGCCTTCGCCCTTGATCGCGCGCAGGCCCAGGGTACCGTCCGAGCCGGCACCGGACAGCACGATGCAGACCGCATTGGTGCCCTGGTCGCGGGCCAGCGAGCGAAAGAAGTAGTCGATCGAGAGCCGCATGTGGCGCGGCGAGCTGGGCGCCATCAGCTGCAGCACGCCGTTCAGCATCGCCAGTTCGCGATTGGGCGGGATCACATAGACGTGATTGGGCTGGATGGCCTGGCCGGAACTCGCCTCCAGCACCGGCATGCGGGTGAAGCGCGCAACCAGTTCAGTGAGAATGCTCTTGTGGTTCGGGTCCAGGTGCTGGACCAGCACGAAGCCGATGCCGGTATCGGGCGGCATGTGGCGAAACAGCTCTTCGATGGCTTCGAGCCCGCCGGCCGAGGCGCCGATGCCAATGATCGGGAACGTGGGGGCCGACGGCGCTTCGGGGCTGTCGCCAGCGACGACTTCGGCCTCCTTGGCTGGCGAAGGCTCGCCGGCCCCGGTCGGATCCCCCCCCGATTGTCTGGATCTCGCCACGCCGATTGCGCCCCTGTTCGCGGCTGGTCGCGCTGCAGCAATTATTGCGCACTTCGTGCCGCAATGGGCCGGGAAGCGCCGGATTTCTTGCCTCGATCGACTGCGGCGCCCGGACTACGGGGGCTTGTCCGACAAGGAGATGAGCGGACAGGCGGCGCCCGTGGCCGCCCCCCGGGCTCGCCCGGGGGGCGGTGGACGTTCGCTAGCCGCGCCGCGGCAACACCCAGTCGTGTCGCGGGTAGTGGCAGGTGTAGCCCCCCGGGAAGCGCTCCAGGTAGTCCTGGTGTTCGGGCTCGGCCTCCCAGAAGTCCCCGACCGGCTCCACCTCGGTGACCACCGGCCCCGGCCACAGGCCCGAGGCATTCACGTCGGCGATGGTGTCCAGGGCCTCGCGCCGCTGGGCCTCGTCCACGTAGTAGATGGCCGAGCGGTAGCTGGGGCCGCGGTCATTGCCCTGGCGGTTGGGGGTGGAAGGGTCGTGGATCTGGAAGAAGAACTCGAGCAGACGGCGATAGCTCAGCACCGCCGGGTCGAACAGGATCTCGATGCCCTCGGCGTGGTGGCCGTGGTTGCGGTAGGTGGCGTTGGGGACCTCGCCGCCGGTGTAGCCGACGCGGGTGGCCTCGACGCCCGGCAGGCGCCGGATCAGGTCCTGCATGCCCCAGAAGCAGCCGCCCGCCAGGACGGCGCGTTCGGTCGTGGCCATCAGCGCACCTCCACCTGGTCGATGTAATCGCCGTAGCCTTCCTCTTTCATCCGGGCCAGGGGCACGAAGCGCAGCGACGCGGAGTTGATGCAGTAGCGCAGCCCGCCCCGGTCGGCCGGCCCGTCCGGGAAGACATGGCCCAGGTGGCTGTCGCCGTGGGCCGAGCGGACCTCGGTGCGGATCATGCCGTGGGTGGTGTCGCGCAGCTCATTGACGTGGGCCGGCTCGATGGGCTTGGTGAAGCTGGGCCAGCCGCAACCCGACTCGAACTTGTCGCCCGAGGCGAACAGGGGCTCGCCCGAGACGATGTCCACGTAGATCCCCACCTCGTGGTTGTGCAGGTACTCGCCGGTGCCCGGGTATTCGGTGCCATTCTCCTGGGTGACCCGGAACTGGATCGGGGTCAGGGCCGCGATGGCGGCGGCGTCGCGGGTGTAGCGCGTCATGGTGTGTCCTCTCTGTCTTGGGGCCTGCGACCGGTGCCGGCAGTCTGCCCGATGTCGTGGTCCGGTCCATTGGTCGTTGGGGCGGTGTCCGGACTTACGCCGGCTCGACCTCCTGGCCCTTCGATGCTGCCACGACGGGGGCGTTCCCGGACAGGGCGCACGCACGGGGGTGACTTGCAGGGGCCCGGCTTCGCTGCAATGATCCGCGCTGGTTCCAAGGGCTCAAGGGAGCGGATCGGCATGCTGCGCAGGGGGGAGTTGGCGGACGTGGATGCCCTGGTGGCCCTCGAGGACCACTGCTTCCTCTCCGACAAGCTGTCGCGCCGCAGCTTCCGCTACATGCTGACCCGCGCCAACGCCTCGGTGCTGGTGGACGCCGAGGCGGAACGGCTGCGCGGCTACGTGCTGCTGCTCTATTCCAACGGCTGTTCGATGGCGCGGCTCTATTCGATCGCGGTGGATCCGGACTACAAGGGGCAGGGGGTCGGCGGAGGGCTCATCGAGGCGGCGGAGCGGGAGGCCGTCGAGCATGACTGCGTCTCGATGCGCCTCGAGATCCGCAAGGACAACCCGGCCTCGCTGGCGCTCTTCAACCGCCACGGCTACCGGCCCTTCAAGGAGGTCCTGCGCTACTACGAGGACGACATGGACGCCCTGCGCTTCGAGAAATCCCTGGCGCCGCAGCTGGGCACCGAGCGCCGCCGGGTGCCGTTCTACCGCCAGACCCTGGATTTCACCTGCGGGCCCTCGTCGCTGATGATGGCCATGAAGGCCCTGGACGACTCGATCGAGCTGTCGCGCACCCTCGAATTGCGGATCTGGCGCGAGGCAACCACGGTCTTCATGACCTCCGGCCACGGCGGCTGCGGGCCCTACGGTCTGGCCCTGTCGGCCTATCACCGGGGCTTCGACCTCGAGATCCACGTGAACGACGATGCGGTCTTCCTGGGCGACTCGGTGCGCGACGCCGAGAAGAAGGAGGTCATGCGCCTGGTCCAGGAAGACTTCCTCGACGAACTCTCGCGCCTGCCGATCCCGGTGCATCACGGCTCGGTCAGCGTCGAGACCATGCAGGCCCTGTTCGAGGCCGGTGCCATGCTGCTGGTGCTGATCAGCTCCCACGCTATCTACCGGGAGCGCTTTCCCCACTGGGTGGTGGTGACCGGCTTCGACGAACACTTCATCTACGTCCACGACCCCCTGGTGCAGTACGAGAAGGGGGAGGCGCTGGCGGATTCGCTGCACATGCCGATCCCCAAGCGCCAGTTCCGGCGCATGGCGCGCTATGGCAAGGCCGGCCAGAAGGCCGTGCTGGCCCTGTCGCGTCGCGACGCCCAGCCCTGAGGAGCGCACCATGGCCGATCACATCGTGCTGGTCGAGAACCCGTCCGACTGGAAGGCGGAGTACCCCGCGATCCCGGTGATCGCGGCCAAGGACTACCTCGCCAGGCCGGAGTATTCGAGCGCCCGCAACCTGCGGGTCCTCAACCTGTGCCGCAGCTACCGCTACCTGTCGGTCGGCTACTACTGCTCGCTGCTGGCCGAGGCCCGCGGGCACCGGGTCATCCCCAGCGTGCGCACCATCAACGACCTGTCGAAGAAGTCCATCTACAGCCTCGACATCGAGGATTTGGACGAGCGCGTCCAGAAGACCCTGGGCAAGCCCACGCCGGGCTTCACCGCCACGGCGATGGAACTGGACGTGTTCTTCGGCCAGTGCACGGTCAAGGGCCTGCAGGAGCTGGCCCGGCAGCTCTTCGAGACCTTCCGCTCGCCGATGATGAAGGTGGAGTTTCGCCTCCAGGGCAAGTGGCGCATCGCGGCGATCCGGCCCCTGCACCTCAACACCCTGAGCGGCGAGCAGCAGGCAGCCTTCGTCGAGGCCCTCAACACCTATCTCAGCCGCCGCTGGCGGCAGGCCCGGCCCCGCGACGTGGACTATCGCTATGACCTCGCCATCCTCTACAACCCGGCCGAGGTCCTGCCGCCCTCCAACCAGCGGGCCCTGCAGAATTTCATCCGGGCCGGCAAGGAGTGCGGCGTCAACGTCGAGCTGATCGAGAAGCGCGACTACGGGCGCCTGGCGGAGTTCGACGCCCTGTTCATCCGCGAGACCACCGGCATCGACCACTACACCTACCAGTTCGCCAAGAAGGCCGAGGCCGAAGGCCTGGTGGTGATCGACGACCCGGACTCGATCCTCAAGTGCACCAACAAGGTCTACCTGGCCGAGCTGCTGCGGGCCAAGAAGGTGCGCACGCCCCAGACCGAGATCGTCCGACGCGACAACCTGGAGCGGCTCGAGGACAGGATCGCCTATCCCATCGTGCTCAAGATCCCCGACGGCTCGTTCTCGCGGGGGGTGTTCAAGGTCAAGGACCGGGCCGAGCTGATGGAGACGGCGGCCAGGCTCTTCAAGAGCTCCGACCTGATCCTGGCGCAGGAATTTCTGTACACCCCCTTCGACTGGCGCATCGGCATCATGAACAAGGTGCCGATCTTCGCCGCCCAGTACTTCATGTCCAAGAAACACTGGCAGATCGTGGACCACAAGGGCGATGGCCGCTTCAGCGAGGGCGGTTTCAAGACCTTCGCCATCGAGGACGCCCCCGTCGAGGTGGTCAAGACCGCCCTCAAGGCCGCCAACCTGATCGGTTCGGGCCTCTACGGGGTCGACCTCAAGGCCACCGACAAGGGCGTGGTGGTGATCGAGGTGAACGACAACCCCAATCTGGACGCCGGGGTCGAGGACGTGGTGCTGAAGGGCCAGCTCTACACCACGGTGATCGAGGACTTCGTCTGGCGGCTCGACCGCAAGCGCAACCGGCGCTGAGGACGTCGCCCCGCGGACCTGACGAAGGTCAACGGATGTCGCCCGGTATTTGTGCTTTTCAGATGCTTCGGTGCATTCTTGTGGCACAAGATAGGGAGCGGATGTCGAGAGCCGGCAAAGATGGGCAAAAAGCACGCAGGGAGCGAAGCAGGCGGGTCCGGACGGGTAGACGCTGACCAGGCGGAAGCTGTCGGAACCGGGTCCGAAGGCGGAGCCCGCAAGACGCGGGACCGGGCCAAGCCGGACCACCGTCGGGACGGTATCGGCTTTCCGGTGGTCGGCATCGGTGCGTCGGCCGGTGGGCTGGAGGCCTTCAAGACCTTTTTCGGGGCCATGCCGCCGAACTCGGGCATGGCCTTCGTGCTGGTCCAGCACCTGGACCCTACCCACGAAAGCATGATGACCGATCTGCTGGCCAAGTACACCGCGATGCGGGTGCGGCAGATCGAGGACGGGATGCCGGTCGAGCCCAACACCGTCTTCATGATCCCGCCCAACAAGTACCTGACCTTCAAGCAGGGCAAATTGCACCTGACCGAGCCGGTCGAGCGGCGCGGCATGCGCATGCCCATCGATTTTCTGTTCCGCTCCCTCGCCGAGGAGCTGCAGGAGGCGGCCATCTGTATCGTGCTGTCCGGCACCGGTGCCGATGGCACCCAGGGCCTGCGCATGGTCAAGGGCGAGGGCGGGACCATCCTGGCCCAGGAGCCCAGCTCTGCCCAGTACGATGGCATGCCGCAGAGTGCCATCGGCACCGGGCTGGTGGACTACGTGCTGCCGCCCAACGACATGCCGAAGGCCCTGCTCGACTATGTGCATCACGCCCCGGCCTGGTCCGACGCCCCCGAGCGCAAGGATGCCGAGGGCAAGACCGACAACTTCCAGGCCATCCTGGCCCTGCTGCGCGCGCGCACGCGCCACGACTTCCGCTGCTACAAGCAAGGTACCCTGACGCGCCGGATCCACCGCCGCATGGGCCTGCGCCAGACCGATGGCTATCAGGATTACCTCAAGCTGCTGCGGGACGATCCGGCCGAGGTGAAGGCCCTGCTGCGCGACCTGCTGATCGGCGTGACCTCGTTTTTCCGCGACCAGGACGCCTGGAAGGAAGTCGAATCGCTGGTCATCGTCAAGCTGCTGGAGCGCAAGGACGAAAACGACGTCCTGCGGATCTGGGTGCCCGGCTGCAGCTCGGGTGAGGAGGCCTATTCGCTGGCAATGCTGATCGCCGAGGTCCAGGCGCGCCTGGGCATGAGCTGCTCGGTGCAGATCTTCGCCTCGGACATCGACGAGGCAGCGCTGGAGGTGGCCCGCAACGGCGTCTATCCAGAGAGCATCACCAACGATGTCAGCGCCTCCCGGCTCGGCCGCTATTTCGAGTCCGAGGAGAATCGCTACCGGGTCAGCAAGCACATCCGCGACATGGTGGTCTTCGCCAACCAGAACCTGGTCCGCGACCCCCCGTTCTCGCGGCTGGACCTGATCTCCTGCCGCAACCTGCTGATCTACCTCGACGCCAACATCCAGAAGCGGATCATCAACCTGCTGCACTTCGCGCTCAAGGAGGGCGGCTATCTCTTCCTGGGGCCCTCCGAGTCGGTGGCCCACCGCGAGGATCTCTTCGAGACGGTCTCGAAGAAATGGCGCCTGTACCGCCGGATCGGCGTGGTGCAGCGCCAGGCGCTCGACTTTCCGCTGATCGCGACCGACGAGGATCGCCGCTCCCCCTTCACCACCGGCTTGCCCCGCGAGCCCCGGGCGGGTTCGGTGACTGCCCTGGCCCACGAGGTGCTGCTGCGCGAGTACGTGCCGGCCTCGGTCATCGTCAATCGTCGCGGCGAGGCCATCTACTACCACGGCCCGGTCTCGCGCTACCTGGAGGTGGTGGCCGGCGAGCCGACCCGCTATATCGCGGAGCAGGCCCGGCCGGGCCTCGACCTCAAGGTGCGTAGCGCCCTCCAGCGGGCGATCCGCGAGAACGCCGAGGTCAGCATGGGGGGCAAGGTACGTGGCGACACCAGCGGCATGGCGGTCACCATCAAGGTTCGGCCGCTCGAGATGCCGGCCTCGGCCGAGGGCCTGCTGCTGGTCACCTTCGAGGATGTCCCGAGCGTGCCGGCCAGCCTGCCGACCCAGAGCGATGTGCAGTTGCCGGAGGAGGTCCGCCAGCTCGAGTACGAGCTGACCGCGACCCGCGAGGACCTGCAGAGCACGATCGAGGAGCTGGAGACCTCCAACGAGGAGCTCAAGGCCTCGAACGAAGAAGTCATGTCGATGAACGAGGAGCTCCAGTCCACCAACGAGGAACTGGAAACCTCCAAGGAGGAACTGCAGTCCCTCAACGAGGAGCTGACCACTGTCAACAACCAGCTCCAGGACAAGGTGCAGGACCTGGAGTCGGCCAACAACGACATGGCCAACCTCCTCAACAGCACCAGCATCGCCACGCTCTTCCTCGACCGCAAGTTCCAGGTCCGGCGCTTCACGCAGGCGGCGACGCGCCTCTTCCGGCTGATCCCCAGCGACGTCGGCCGCTCCCTCGAGGACATCGCCCTGCGCTTCGCCAACGGCCACCTGATGCATCAGGCGCGCCAGGTCCTGAACGACCTGCGACCCCAGGAGACGACCGTCCAGGCCGAGGATGGCGGTGTGTTCCTGTGCCGGATCCTGCCCTACCGGACCATCGACGATCGCATCGACGGCGTGGTCCTGACCTTCGTGGACATTACCGAGCTCAAGCGCATGGAGGCCGACCTGCGCGACAGCGAGGAGCGCCTGCGCTTCGCCCTGGATGCGGCCAGCGACGGCCTTTGGGACTGGGATATCGGTACGGACAAGGTGTTCCGCTCGCCACGCTACTACGAGCTGGTGGGGCGGCGTCCCGAGGAGGGCCAAGACAACTTCGAGTTCTTCAAGTCCACGGTGGATCCCCGCGATCTCGAGCAATGTCTTGCGGTCATCGGGGCGCACCGGAAGGGCGACCGGTCGTCCATCGACTTCCAGTACCGGCTGGCCGCGGCGGGCGAGGGCGTCCGCTGGATGCGGGCACGGGGCCGCGCCGTGGCGAGAGACAGCGAAGGCCAGGCGCTGCGCATCGTCGGGACCCTGTCGGACGTGACCCACCAGCGCCAGATCGAGGAGCAGCTGCGTGAAAACCAGGCGCGCATGCAGCAGGCCGAGGCCCTGGCCAGCATGGGCGCCTGGGACTTCGATCTGGTGACCAAGAACGTCTGGTGGTCGGATGAGACCTTCCGGATCTTCGGGCTGCCGCCGGACGGACCCCCGGTCACCTTCGATCGCTTCCTCGAGCGGGTGCATCCGGAGGATCGCGCCCGCGTGAGTGCCGCCTATTCGGGCTCCCTCAAGGATGGCAGCGGAGGGTACGAGATCGAGCATCGCGTCGTCCTCGACGACGGCGTCGTGCGGACGGTGCTCGAGCGCTGCGCCCATGTGCGTGACGCCAGCGGCCTGGCGGTGCGCTCCTTCGGGATGGTCATGGACGTCACCGCCCAGCGCGAGGCCGAGCAGCACATCTACAAGTTGTCGCAGCTCGTTGAGCAGAGCCCGTCGCAGATCCTGATCACCGATCTGCAGCCACGGGTCGAGTTCGTGAACGAGGCGCTGATCCGTCAGTCCGGCTATTCACGGGAGGAGTTGCTGGGGCAGAACCCGAGGATGCTTTCGGCGGGCAAGACCCCTGACGCGACCTACGAGGCCCTGTGGTCGGTCCTGTCGCGTGGCGAGGTCTGGAAGGGCGAGCTCCTGGAACGGCACAAGGACGGCTCGGAATTTCTTTCCCGGGTCGTCATCAGTCCGATCCTTGACCGCAGTGGCAAGACCGCCAATTACGTGGCGGTGTACGAGGACATTACCGAGCAGAAACGCACTCAGGAAGAACTCGAGCAGCATCGTGCCCACCTGCAGGAACTGGTGGACGAGCGCACCGCCGACCTGGTCGAGGCCACGGAGCAGGCGAAAGCGGCCAATGTGGCGAAGAGTGCCTTCCTCGCCAACATGAGCCACGAGATCCGGACGCCCCTCAATGGCGTACTCGGCATGGCCCATCTCTTGCGCAAGACCGTTGTCGATCAGCGGCAGTCGACCTACCTGGACACGATCGAGCGCTCGGGGCGCCACCTGTTGAGCGTGCTCAACGACATTCTCGACCTCTCGAAGATCGAGGCCGGCAAGTTCCTGCTCTGCGAGGCGAACTTCTCGCTCGCTGAATTGCTCGGCGAGCTGGCCGGCATCTACGGTCCGCTGGCCGAAGAGAAGGGTGTCGCATTCCAGGTTGAACCGGACGATGCACCCGAAAGCCTGCGGGGCGATTCGGGCCGTCTGCGCCAGGCGCTGGTGAACTATCTGGGCAATGCGATCAAGTTCACCAGCGAGGGGAGCATCACGCTTAGCGTGCGGGTCGAGTCCGAGGACGAGGCGGGCTACCGGATGCGATTCGAGGTCCAGGATACCGGGATCGGGATTCGCCCCGACGACCAGGCCCGCTTGTTCCGGACATTCGAACAGGCTGACCAGTCGCTGACGCGCGAGCATGGCGGTACCGGTCTGGGCCTCGCCATCACCCGCCGCATTGCCGAATTGATGGGCGGGGAGAGTGGCGTGGAAAGCACCCTGGGTCGCGGCAGCCGGTTCTGGATTTCTGTCCTGCTCGGCAGGGGCAGCAATGATGACGCCGACCACGGTGCCCCGTCCGTGAGCGAGGCGATCCTGCAACTGCAGGCCCGCCACAGCGGCCGGAGGATCCTGCTGGTCGAGGACGAACCCGTGAATCAGGCGGTGGCGACCGAGCTGCTCGAGGACGTCGGCCTGATGGTGGATCTGGCCGGCGATGGCTTGCAGTCGGTGGCGATGGCCGCGGCCCAGGATTACCCCGTGATCCTGATGGACATGCAGATGCCCAATCTGGATGGACTGGATGCGACACGACAGATCCGGGCCCTGCCGGGGCGGGCGGACACGCCGATCATCGCCATGACCGCAAACGCCTACTCCGAGGACGCCCAGCGCTGCATGGAGGCGGGCATGAGCGACTTCCTCTCCAAGCCGGTGAGTCCCGATGTGTTGTACGCGGTGTTGCTCAAGTGGCTTGATCGCGCGTGAGCCAGCACCTGCGCCGAAGTCGAACGGGCAGCGAGCCCGCGCGTGTGTCTGGCTGGTGCGGTGTCGCGCGCCGTCGCTGTGCCCTGGCCGCTCCGGCAAGGCCACGCCCCGCACGCGCTAGGTGCGGCGGAAGCTCAGGTTGAGCCGGCAGGCGCCGGTCAGCGGGTGTAGGCCGTCTTCCAGCGGCAGCACGCCGTGGTAGGCCAGCCGCGAGGCGCCACCCCAAACCACCACATCGCCGCTTTCCAGTACGGTCTGCCGCAGGCGCGCGCGACGGTCGGCGCCTCCGAACCGGAAGCGGGCGGGCAGGCCCAGCGACAGGGACACGATGGGCTGGTCGAGGCTGTGTTCGTCGCGATCCTGGTGAAGTGAGAGTTTGGCACCCGGCCGGTAGCGGTTGATCAGGCAGGCGTCGGGCCGGAAGCTGTCATAGCCCAGGCGATTGGCGGCGCGTTCGGCGATGCCGGCCAGCAGGGGCGGGATGGGCGGCCAGGGGCTCCCGGAGACCGGGTCGGTCCGGCTGTAGCGGTAACCCTGCAGATCCGAGGTCCAGCCCCAGGTGCCGCAATTGCTCATGGCGACGGTCATGCGGTGGCCACCCGGAGTCACCATGTGCCGGAGTGGCGCTTGCCTGAGTACCCCGGACAGGGCTGCGAGGCACTCAGCGATGTCCGCCGCGCGCACGAAGCCCGGAAGCACCGCGGCGCCCGGACCGAGGGGCAGGATGTCCGGGCTGTCCGGCAGGGAACGGAAGAGGTCGGCGGTCGTCACGGGGGGCTCCACGCCCATTGTCGCGCCGCCCGGGCGCGATGGCGAATGCCGCGTCGGGAAGTCGCAATTTCGATGCGGGCTGTCGCAAAGGGCACAGGAAGCAGGGGCGGATGGGCCGCAGCGCAGGTGGGAACGCCTGGCGCGGAGTTTGCGACGCCGCAGCCAAGATCCTGCAGGAGCAGACGATGGACAAGCCAACCCGGCGTATCGCGGTCGCCAGCAAGGAAGGCCTCGCCGTGAGCGAGCACTTCGGCCATGCCCGCCGCTTTCTGGTCTATGAGGTGCGCGATCCGGAGGTCAGCCTGCTCGAGACCCGGGAGGTGGACCACTACTGCCACGGCCACCTGGGCAGTGCGCCGGCCATGGAGCGGATCCTCCACACCGTGCGCGATTGCGATGCCGTGCTGATCGCCCGGATTGGCGACGGGCCGGCGGAAAAGCTGGCGGCGATCGGGGTGACGGCCATTTCCGACTACGCCTACAACGACATCACCGAGAGCCTGCTCGACTTCGTCCGCCGGTCTCCGGCCTGAGCCCCGGCAGCGGACGCCGCAGGGCCGGGAACGGTCTCCGGGCGCCGCCGGAGGCAGGCACGTCCCGGACCGGAAACGGAGTTGCACTGCGCCATTTTGCCGCTCCCATCATCCCCAATGCATGGTATAGATTCGACATTGTTACTTTGGGTGACCGGCGGGATGACGGCAACGTTCAAGATCGCTTTTGATGGCGGCCTGCAGGCAGGCTTCGACACGGACCAGGTGACGCAGGTCCTCGTCAGCCGATTCCGGATGACCGAGGACAAGGCGCGGATGCTGTTTGCCGGCGGGCGGGTCATCCTCAAGAAGGGCCTCTCGGCCGCCCAGGCGCAGCAGTATGTGCGGCAATTGTCCGCCGCCGGGCTCCAGCTGACGGCGCTTCCCGAACAGGCGGAAGCTGCCGCGGCGCAGTCCCGGACCACGCCGGCCGCCAGCGGCGACGGCTTCCGCATTGTCTATGCCGGTGGCCTGATCGGGGGTCACGAGCGTGCCACGGTCATGGCGACGGCGCGCGAGCGCCTGAAGATGGGCGACGCCCAGGTCGCCACGGTCTTTTCCGGGCGCGAGCTGGGCGTCAAGCGGGGCCTCGACGAGGCCGGCGCGCGGCGCTACCTGGCGCTGCTGCGGGGCATCGGCATGGATGTCTGGTGCGATCCCGCGTTGCCCGGCGCGGCGGCACCGACACCGGCGCCTGCCGTGCAGGTGGCCCCCAGGCCCGCCCGACCGCCCGCGGAAGCGCCGCCGGCCGTGGTCTTCGCGCCGACCCAGAGTGCGCCGCAGGCGCCCCTGTCCGAGGAGGATGCGGTCGAGGAGCAACTCAAGGCGACGGCGTTCTGGGAGGATCCCGCCGCCCAGCAGAACGACCTGGACGACGTGGACCGACGTCTCCTGGAGGCCATGTCGGCGGACTTCGACCTGCCTTCGGCCCAATCCTTCGATTCGGACCCGATGCCGACGCTGGAGGGCACCGACCTGGGCAATGCCTCGCGCCACCTGGCCGAGACCATGCTCAATGCCGACGCCCTGCATGCCTACGGCCGGGAGATCGCCGAGGCTGAGGAGCGCCTGCGCCAGGACGAGACCACCCCGCTTCCGGAAGAGGCGCCGAGGCTCGACCGCTATGGTGCGCCGACCGCCGAGCCTGCCGAACCGGACTACGCCCTTCAGAAGACCATCGTCGTGGTGCCGGATCGCACGCCGAAGCCGCCGCCGGTAGACACGCCCCCTGCAGCGATCTCCGAGGAGACGGTGCAGGTGCCGCTGCCCCAGGTGGCGCCCCTGTCGCCGTCCGGGCCGCTCCCCGTGGCGGACGAGGCGGCCGAGCAGCCGGCCGCAGCCGCAGGGGCCTGAACCGCAGTCGTCAGATCCTGATGGTGGCCGCCGTGGCGCTGGCGGTCGTGGCCGCCTGGCTGCTGCTCTCGCTCTGACCCGCTGCACGGTCCCTCGGGGCGGGGCGCTGAGGCGCCCGGCCATCGGGTACAATGCCGGGCTACGTCATGCGCCCGCCCTGGGTGCGCCAAACCTCTGTCTTCGAGCCATGAAAAGCGCAGAAATCCGCAAGAAGTTCCTCGAGTTTTTCGAGTCCAAGGGCCACCAGATCGTCGCCTCCAGTTCGCTGGTACCCCACGACGATCCCACGCTGCTGTTCACGAACGCCGGCATGAACCAGTTCAAGGACGTGTTCCTGGGCTTCGACAAGCGTCCGTATACCCGGGCCACCACCTCGCAGAAATGCGTGCGGGCCGGCGGCAAGCACAACGATCTCGAGAACGTGGGCTACACCGCGCGCCACCACACCTTCTTCGAGATGCTGGGCAACTTCAGCTTCGGCGAC
>JAGRFX010000118.1 GCA_020445805.1 Rhodocyclaceae bacterium | reverse complement strand
CCCCCAGTGGAAGATCGTCGCCGCCATGCCGACCGCCCTCGCCGCCTCGGTATCTGCTCCGTCGATGCCAAGGGGTGGATGCTGGAAGTGGTAAACCGGCTCGAGCACGCCGAAGAACATCAGCCCGATGCCCATGCCCGCAGCGAAGAGCATGGCGAACCACCCCGCGTAGCCGTAGTCGGGGCGGGCGTCGGGCCCGCCGAGGCGAACCCGCCCGAGGGGCGACACGACCAGGAACAGGCAGAACACCACGAAAAGATTGGCGGCGCCCATGAAGAGCCAGTCGAAGGTGGATGTCAGCCACGGACGCAAGGCGCCAAAGAAGCTTTCGGCGCTCTCGGGAAACAGGAGCGTAAAGGCGACGAAGGCCACGATCAGCCCTGCCGAGATCGCAAAGACCGGGTTGTGAATATCGAATCCGAGGACCTGGACATTGTCCTGGCCCAGCTCGTACTCGATCGTATGCGCTTCGTACATTCCCCCTCCACTGCCTGAGCTGGCGGCGGCCGCCTGGCCGCCGCAGGCGACTTCGCCTGCCTTTACGGTCGCGCGGGGGGTGGGCACGGTCAACCATGTTTGTCCAAATTTTCTTGCTACAAACGTTGTTAAACCGCCTCGCCCAGTCGAATCGGGTGACGGTCCGCCGGCGGTTTGACCAGACCTGCCAGCGCATCGGAGGATGGGCCCTTGTCCGACGGGCGCACCCGCCGTGCGAAATGCAACTTTTTGTTACGCAGCGCGGAGTCGCTCTCGATCCCATGCCCACCCTCGAAATCCCGGCCGCCTGGATGCGCGGCGGCACCAGCAAGGGACTGTTCTTCACGTCGGACGTGCTGCCGGCCCTCCCCGCCGAACGTGACGCCATCCTGCTGCGCGCCATGGGCAGCCCCGACCCCTACGGCAAGCAGATCGACGGGCTTGGCGGCGCCACCTCGAGCACCAGCAAGGTCGTGATCATCGGGCCCTCGGCGCGGGCAGACTGCGACGTGGACTACCTCTTCGGCCAGGTGCCGGTCTCCGGAGGCCCGATCGACTGGTCGGGCAATTGCGGCAACCTGACGGCAGCGGTCGGACCCTTCGCGATCCGCGCGGGTTTCGTGGTTGCGCCCCGCGAGGGCAGCACGACCGTGCGCATCTGGCAGGCCAACATTGCGCGCCGCATCGACGCCCACGTGACCCTGCGCGACGGCGAGGTCGTGGAGGACGGGCGCTTCCGCCTGGACGGCGTCTGCTTTCCCGGTGCGCCGGTGCGGCTCGATTTCATCGACCCGGCGGGCGCGCCAGGGCCGGACCTGTTCCCGACCGGGCGACTGCAGGACCTGCTGGAGGTGGACGGCCAACGATTCGCAGCCACCCTGATCAACGCCGGCAATCCGCTGGTTCTGGTTCGCGCCGCAGACCTGGACGTGGACTGCGCCGCCAGCGCGGCAACGCTGAGCGCGCGGGGCGACCTGCTGGCACGGTGCGAGGCACTTCGGGCAGCCGGCTCGGTGGCCCTGGGCCTGGCCCCCGACACCGATACCGCCCGCCTGCGCGGGCACACCCCGAAGCTGGCCCTGCTGGACCACCCCCAGGCCTTCACGGCCGCCGACGGACGCGCATTCGCTGCGGACGACACCGACCTCGCCTGCCGTGTGCTGTCGATGGGGGTGTTCCACCATGCCATTCCGGGTACGGCAGCGGTGGCGCTGGCCAGCGCCGCGGCCCTTGCAGGCACCCTCGCCGCGGCCCTCGTGCGCCCCCACGCCGGCGCGGTCCGGCTGGCTCACCCCTCTGGCCTCACCAGCGTGGAGGCGCGGATTCAGGGCAGTGGTGCGACAGCGCGGGTGCGCTGCGTCACGATGACCCGCTCGGCGCGCCTGCTGATGAGCGGCCATGTCCGGGTACCGACCGGCCACTGAGCGCCGGCCCTTGCCCTGGAAGGTTTTCCGGGACACGTCGTGAAACATTTCGCGACGCCCCCAGGCCTCTGATTGCCCCCATCGGACGCGATCTATATCTTCCGACCTATGGAATTAACCCTATTACACAGTTCGGGCAGTGGACCCGCAACCGGGATGACGACAGTCATGGAAGTCACGCTTCAGGATTGGCAGATCGTTTGCGTCGAGAGTGCCAAGGGCCCCCAGCTGAGACTGGCCGGGCATAACACGGCCGACGGGCAGTACCGGATCAGTTCGATGCTGGTGACCTTCGACCCGGCGTGCCGGGAGGCCGAGACGGCGTCCGGCAAGCGCTATTTCCTGCGTGGAGAGCGGGGCGCCGGCGAGCGGATCGCGCGGGTCATCCAGGCCTACCGTCGGCGCCATGGCATGGTCGATATCCGGATGGTGTCGGAAGACGAAGCCTTCGACATCTTCCAGCTCCAGGCGACCCAGATCTCCGACTATGGCCAGTCGCAGACCCTGATTTCCGGCTGAACCCACCCTCTTCAGGTCCGACGGCGATTGTCTTACCATCGGACCCATGGCCCTCCGACCTGCCCGTCTTGCCGTATCGTCCCGCGCCGCGGCACTTGTCCTCGCCGCGTCCGCCGCGCTCTGCGCCTGCGGCCCTGTCTACCGCACCACCTACCAGTTCCAGCCACCCGACTCCCAGCGCGGGCGCGAGTGCGTGAATGCCTGCCAGGCGACCCGCCAGCAGTGCGAGGGCAATGCCGAGTACGCCTACCAGCAGTGCATGAACCGGGAGGAATCCCGCTACCAGATGTGCGAAGCCCGCAAGAGCTTCGAGCCCGACCCGAAGAAAGGCTGGGACAAGCCCCAGTGCGTCAAGAACTGCGCGCCCTGCCCCAAGCCCTTCTGCCGTCAGCCCGACAAGGCCAGCTGCGAAGAGCGCTACCGGGACTGCTACGTGAACTGCGGCGGCACGGTCGAGAAGACCGTCGAATGCACGAGCAACTGCAACGCCCGCTGATCAGTCGCGCGCCGGCGTCTGCGCCACAAAATTGACCAGATCCGCCCGCAGCGGCGCCATCCATCGCAGGGGCCAGGCCAGCGTGCCGACCAGCGAGGCATGCCCGACCCGGTCGTAGACCCGCAGTGTCACCGGCACCGAATGGCGCTCGAGCCGCTCGGCCAGCTGCCGTGCATTGCGCGTCGGGTCCACCAGGTCGTCGTCGCGGGCCGCCGCCAGGAAGACCGGCGGCGATCTGTCCGCGTGGTGGATGGGTTGTGAGTCGGGGGGCGTGTCCGGGTGGTGAAAGACCGGGCGGACCTCCGGATTCACAACCGGTATGAAATCGTAGGGCCCGGCCAGCCCGGCCCAGCCGGCCAGGATCGCCGGCGAGAGTTCCTGGGTTGCCAGCCATCGCGCATCGAGCGCCAGCATGGCCGCGTTGTAGGCGCCGGCGCTGTGGCCGGCGACGAACAGGCGCCCGGGATCGCCCCCCCACTGCGCCAGATGGCGGTGCACGTACGCTAGCGCGGCGGCGGAATCCTCCAGGAAAGCCGGATAGCGGACCTGCGGATAGAGGCGATAGTCGGCAATCGCCGTGACGATGCCGGCAGCGGCCAGCGACTCGCCGACGAATCGGTACTCGCTCCGCTCGCCGCGGTTCCACGAGCCGCCGTAGAAAAACAGCAGCACCGGGCGTCCGGCCTCCGGTGCGGGCCCGGCCGGCCGATAGACGTCGAGCCGATGGCGCTCATCCGGCCCATAGGGCAGACCCGCCTGGCTCAGGACCCCGCCCGCAGGGCTCAGCGCATTGAGCAGGCTCGTACCCGAACAGCCTGCCAGCAGCAGCGCCACCGCCAGCCCCCATCCAACTCGCATCCACGACGCCCTCATCGCCCCTCCGCCGACCCTGGCGCACACCGCACCAACCCGCCTTCCCCGGTCCCGCCCAGTGTACGCAGACCCCGGCCGGGCAGATGCGTGCAATCGACTGCGGAACGCGCGACCATGGGCGGCATCGAAAACCCGAGCCCCGATCCAGGAGTCGTGCATGCCCGACAGCCCGTTGCCGATACGAACGACTGCTGAAGGACTGGCCTGCGGCGATGTGCAGATCCCCTCCGGCCCGGACCGGCTCCCGGCCTTCGTCGCGCGTCCCGCAGGACAGGCTGCGCGCGCGACGATCCTGGTGGTCCAGGAGATCTTCGGCGTCCATGAGCACATCCGCGACCTGTGCCGCCGGCTCGCGCACGCGGGCTATCTGGCGGTGGCCCCCGAACTCTATTTCCGCCAGGGCGACCCGCGGACCATCGCCGAGGTGCCGCGCCTGCTGAGCGAGATCGTCGCCCGCGTGCCCGACGCCCAGGTCCTGGCCCATCTGGACACCACGGCGGGCTGGGCCCGGGGGCAATGCGACGGGGCCCTCGGCATCACCGGCTTCTGCTGGGGCGGTCGCATCGTCTGGCTGTACGCAGCCCACAACCCGGCGCTGCGGGCCGGCGTCGCCTGGTACGGCCGGATTCGCAATGGCTTCCATCCGGGCGACACTCTGCAGCCCATCGACGTCGCCACGCGCCTCACGGCCCCCGTGCTGGGACTCTACGGGGGCCTCGACCAGAGCATCCCGGTCGAGGATGTGGAGGCCATGCGAGCCCTGGTCACCCGCGGCGACCCGGCGGGCGACGTGGTGCTCTACCCGCAGGCCGGCCATGCCTTCCTGGCCGACTATCGTCCCATGTACCAGCGGGCAGCCGCGGAAGACGGCTGGCAGCGCATGCTCGACTGGTTCGCGACCCGGGGCCTGTAGGTCCCGCCGGCCTCCACCACGCAGTGCCCGCCGCCCCGATGCCGACGATGAGCCTGTTCGCGCTGGTCGCGGACTTTGTCCGCCGCCACCTGCGTGCCTACCTGGGCGCGGCGGCGATGCTGCTCGGCATCTCGCTGCTGATCATCTGGATACCGCGCCAGGTCGGCCGGATCATCGACCAGCTGGTCGCGCACCAGGCGAGTCCCGCGCGGCTGGCGGCCGACCTGGCGCTGGTCTTGCTGGCCGGCGTGGCCATCTATTTCCTGCGGGTCGGCTGGCGCCTGCAGCTGTTCGCAGCCGCGTACCGGCTGGGCGTGGAGCTCCGCGACCGCCTCTACCAGCGCCTGACGCTGCAGGATCCCCGCTTCTTCCAGCGCCACCGCACGGGTGAGCTGATGGCCATGGCGACGAACGACATCGACGCCATCGAGATGGCCTCGGGCGAGGCCCTGCTGGCCGGCTTCGACGGCAGCCTGACGCTGGTGCTGGTGGTCGCCATGATGACCCTCGGCGTGGACTGGCGGCTCGCGGCCGTGGCCCTGCTGCCCTTCCCGCTGATGGCCACCTCGTTCTGGTGGATCGCGCGGCGCATCCATCTCCATTCGCGGGATGCCCTCGACCGCTTCGCCGACATGAACGACCACGTCCAGGAGAGCCTGTCCGGCGTACGCACCCTGCGCGCCCTGGGGCTCGAGGCAAAGAGCGGCGAGCGCCTGTCGGAGCTGGCCGGGCAGGCCAGCGCCGCCAGCCTGGCCGCCCAGCGCTGGGAGGCCGCCTACGAACCGGCGGTCGGCGTCTGCCTGGCGACGGCCACCGCCCTGACGCTCGGCATGGGGGGGCTGCTGGTGTGGCGCGGCGAGCTGTCGGTGGGCACCCTGACCACCTTCTCCATGTACCTGGGCCAGATGATCTGGCCCATGTTCGCCGCCGGCTGGGTGCTGTCGCTGATCGAACGGGGCAAGGCCGCCTGGAGCCGGCTGGCCCCGGTCCTCGACGAAGCGCCCCATGTGCCGGACGACGGCCCGCGCGCCAGCTTCGACCCGGGCGACCTGGTGTTCTCCGGCCTGGGCTTCCGCTATCCGGGGCAGACCCGCGACGCGCTTGACGACATCCACCTGCGGCTCCTCGCGGGCCAGACCCTCGGCATCGCCGGCGCCACCGGCGCCGGCAAGAGCACCGTCCTGCGCCTGCTGCTGCGCCAGGTCCAGGCAGGGCGCGGAGCGATCCGCTGGGGCGATGCCACCCTGCCCGACCTCAAGCTGGGGACCCTCCGCGCCGCGATCAGCTGGGTCCCCCAGGAGCCCTTCCTGTTCTCGGCGTCGATCAGCGAAAACATCGCGCTGGCGAAGCCCCGCGCCGATCGCGCCGCGATCGAGCAGGCGGCCCGCCTGGCCGCGATCCACGAGGACATCCTGCGCTTTCCGCAGGGCTACGAGACCCCGGTCGGCGAGCGCGGCGTGACCCTCTCGGGCGGCCAGCGCCAGCGCATCGCGATCGCCCGGGCCCTGCTGGCCGATGCGCCCCTGCTGCTGCTTGACGACGCGCTCTCGGCGGTGGACACCGACACCGAGACGCGCATCCTCGCCCACCTGCGGGATACCTGTCGCACGCGCACCGTGATCGTGATCAGCCATCGCCTCTCGGCCCTCATGGACGCCGACCAGATCGTCGTGCTGCACGATGGCCGGATCGTCGAGCAGGGCGGGCACGACAGCCTGGTCGCGGCCGGCGGCTGGTATGCCCGCCAGTGGCGCTACCAGCAGCTGCAGGCCAGCCTGGAGTCGGCATGAACAGCGAGACCGTCAGCGCAGAAGCGAGCGGGAGCGAACTCCGCGGCGGCTGGCGGCGTGCCGACTCTCCGCAACGCCGGGCCATACGCCTGCTGGCCGAGGCCGCCGCCCCCGAGCGCCGGATCATGGCCGGCGCCCTGGCGGGCCTGGCCCTGGCCGCGCTGCTCGAGGCCATGGGCCCGGTGCTGGCCAAGTTCTTCATCGACCGCCACCTGGTCCCGCGCAGCGGGGAGTTCGTGACCATGGGCGCCATGCTTGCCGGCGTGCTGCTCGCCAGCAGCCTCGCCAGCACCCTCCGCTTCTGGCAGCTGACCCGCATGGCCGGCCTCGCGATGCGCTCCGTGCAGCGCCTGCGCGAGCGGGTCTTCGGCCACGTCCTGTCGCTGCCCATGGCCTTCTTCGACCGCAGCATCACGGGCCAGCTGGTGAGCCGGGTCACCAACGACACCGAGGCGGTCAAGGCCCTCTATGTCCAGGTGCTGTTCGTGATGCTCGACAGCCTGATCGTGCTCACCGGGTCGCTGGTGGTGATGGCCTGGCTGGACTGGCGCCTGATGGGCATCGTCGCCCTGCTGATGCCGGCGGTGTTCCTGATCGTCTGGATCTACCAGCGCTGGAGCGCGCCCGCGGTCGCCCGCAGCCGTGCCCTGCGCAGCGACCTCAATGCCCGCATGTCCGAATCCATCGCGGGTATGGCGGTGCTCCAGGCGACCAATGCCGCGGATGGGTTCGCAGCGCGCTTCGGCCAGGTCAACGAAGCCTACTACCAGGCCCGCCAGTCCGAACTGCGGGCCAACGCCTGGCTGCTGCGGCCGGCGCTGGACCTCATCAACACGGTCCTGATGGCAGTCGTGATCTGGGTCTTCGGCCTGCGCGAGTTCGGTGGCCAGCTGAGCGCGATCGAGGTCGGCGTGCTCTACGCCTTCATCAACTACATGGGCCGCGTCACCGAGCCCCTGATCCAGTTCACGATGCAGTTCTCGCTGCTGCAGCAGTCGGTGATCTCTGCCGCGCGGGTCGCGCGACTGCTGGACGAGGGGGTGGATAGCCCCGGTCGCGGGGGGCGGTCCGTGGCGGCAGGGGCGATCGCGTTCCAGCACGTCCACTTTGCCTACCGACCCGACGTGCCGGTGCTGTCGGACGTGAACCTCGACATTCCCGCCGGCAGCTTCCACGGTGTGGTGGGCCACACCGGCTCGGGCAAGAGCACCCTGCTGGCCCTGCTGCTGCGCTTCTACACACCGGGTGCCGGCCGGATCCTGGTCGACGGCCAGCCGCTCGCCGGCATCGACGAACCGGTCTTCCGCCGGGCCGTGGGACTGGTCCCCCAGGAACCCTTCCTGGTGGCAGACACCGTACGCGAGAACCTGGACATGGGCCGCGGCCTCGACGATGCCACCCTCCAGGCGGCCGCGCGCGCGGCCCACGCCGACGATTTCATCCGCCAGCTCGAGGCCGGTTACGACACCCGCCTCGGCGAGGGGGGCGCCCGCCTCTCCGTGGGACAGAAGCAGCTCATCGCGATCGCCCGCGCCCTCGCCGGCCGTCCGCGGATCCTGTTGCTGGACGAGGCCACGGCCCACGTGGATTCGGATACCGAGCGCAGGGTCCAGCAGGCCCTCGAGGCGCTGCGCGGCCAGGTCACCGTAATCGCCATCGCCCACCGCCTGTCCACGATCCGGCACGCAGACGCCATCGTGGTCATGAACCACGGCCGGATCGCGGAACGGGGGCGGCATGAGGCGCTGATGCAGGTGCCCGGAGGTCTCTATCGCCGACTCTACGAACTGCAGCAGCTCGAGAACGGCCAGCTCCTCGCCTGAGCCGCCCGCCGGCGCCGTAACACGTCGACACAGTACCCCGAGGCTGCACCGGCTCAGGCTAGAATGCGTCTCAATCCCCGTCCGCGCATGGCCTGCGCGACAACCGCCGCCCCCCATCGGGTCGGGCCAGCCATCTCCGGATCCTCATGGCGCTTTTCTGGCGAATCTGGGCAGTCGTCACCCTGGTCGGACTCACCGTCGTCGCCCTGTTCACGGCGCTCGCCACCCTGCAGTTCGCCGGCATCAACGCGAGCCTCGCCAGCGAGCGGCTGGAAGTGCTCGCGCGGCGCACCGCGTCGCCCTTCGAACAGGCGGTCCGCATCGGCCTGCCGCTCGATTCGGTGCGCAACGCCGAAGGCCTGATCGAACGCGCCCAGCAGTCGGACGACAGCATTCTCGCCATTCACGTCTTCCGGCGCGACGGTGCCATCGCCTTCTCGACCGCCCCGACGCCCCCCGGCAAGATCCCGGACGCGGTCTCGGCGGCCCGCCGTGCGGCCCAGGACCGGGCCTGGTTCGTCGAAAGCGGCACCACGATCCTGAGTGGCGTCGAGGTGCTCGGCCAGGACGGCCGCAGCGCGGGGGGTGTGCTGATCGAGTACCCGGCCGAATCGACCGCGACCCGCGTCTGGGCCATGGTCGCCGAACTGGGGCTGGGCGCAGCGGCGGCGCTGGTGGGGACCGGCCTGGTGGCGGCGGCCCTGCTCCGGCTCGGACTGGCGCGCGAGATCGCCCAGTTCCGCTCGGTGGACGAGGCGGTGGACGATTTCGAGCGGGCGGCCTGGCGCAGCGCTGCCGGGCGTCCGCCCTCGGCCCCGGATGACCCGACCGACCTTCAGGCGCGCCTGGAACGGGCCGAGGCGCGCTACCGGGCGGCCGGACAGGCCATCCGCGCGGCCCACGAGGCGCAGCCATGAGCCGCCGCATCCAGGCCTTCGATCGCGCCCGGCTGCAGATCCGGCTGATTGCGCTGGTGTCGGGCATTGTCCTCGCGACCCTGGTGGCCGTGGGCCTGTCGACGCTGTCGGCCTTCGACCGGGCCATCTCGCCGGAGCTCGAGAAGCGCTCTCGGCTGATCGGTACCCAGGTCCGCACCGAGCTGCAGCGGATTCTTGAGCTGGGCGTGCCCTTCGAGTCCATGAGCGGCCTCGACCGCTACCTGCTGAAGGCCTTGCAGGATTTCGACGAGGTGGACCGCATCGCGGTCATGACGGCGGACGGCACGATCGTCGCCGAAGCCAGCCGGCCAACGGCACCGGGCCCGGCTGCGGGCCACGGCCGCGAAGCCCACCTTCCCGTCCTCGATGGCAGCCGGGTGGTCGGACAGATCCTCGTCCGCCTCGACCCGCGCGTCATTCAGGACCGGCTGCAGGATGTATTCCTCGACGTCCTGGTGCTCGGCATCGCGGCCGTCCTGGTGGCCGTCGAACTGGTCCTCGCGCTGGTCGCGCGCAGCGTCGCCCAACCCCTCGCCCGCATCGACGAGCTGCTCGATCAGCAGGCCGGCGGGGACTTCCGGCGGCGCATCCCCCGGTCGGGCATCGGCGGACTGGGCCGCGTAGCGCGCCGGCTCAACGATCACGCGAGCGATCTGGCGGAACGGTTCGGAGCCCTCACCGAGCGGTCGCGCGCCGCGCTGGCGAGTGAAGGGGGCCTGCGCATTGCGGCGCGTATCCCGCTGCCCATGCGCCCGTCCGCGGTCGGTGACATCCGGGTGGCACTGTTCCTCTATTCCGCGGCCACCGAGGTCGGCACCGCCTTCATGCCGGTCTTCGCCCGGGCCGTCACCCGACCCGACTGGCTGGCCGCGGAGTGGGCCGCCGCCCTGCCGCTGCTGGCCTACCTGACGGCGCTGGCGCTGCTGGCACCGATCGGCGGCGGCCTGGCCCGGCGCCACGGACCCCGTCGGCTGTTCCTGGCCGCGATTGTCCCGACCATGGTCAGCCTCGGCGGACTCGCGGCGGCCGACAGCCTGGCCGCGGTCACGGCGTGGCGCAGCCTGCTGGCGGTGGCCTACGCGCTGGCGACAGTCAGTTGCCATGAGTACGCCTTGCGGGCGGGGACCGGCAGCCAGGGCACGCGCGGCGTCAGCGCGTTCCTCAGCGTCATCTTCGCCGGCGTGTTCTGCGGCTCGACCCTGGGGGGCGTGCTGGCGGGACGCTTCGGTTATGGCGCGGCCTTCCTGGCGGGCGCGATGGTGTGTTGCGTCGCGGGACTGCTGGCCGCCCGCAGCATGGCGGGCGAGGCCGGCGACCCCGAGCCGGCGCTGCCGCAGACTGCAGTGGCCACCGCGGCCGGGCGGCGCCCTGCCGGCGGCTTTCTGGCCCTGCTCTTCTGCCTGGTCGTGCCCCTGCAGGCCACGACCGCGATCGTGGTCTGGTATCTCGTGCCCCTGATGCTGGCGAACGCGGGCGCCGGCCCCGCCGAGATCACCCGGGTCGTAATGCTTTACTACCTGGCGGCCATTCTCGTCGGCCCCGTCTCGAGCCGACTGGCTGAGCGCGGGACCGCGCTGCCGGTGCTGGTGGTGATCGGCGCCGTCGGGGCGGCGGCAGCGCTGGGCGCCGCCAGCCAGTCGCTGTCCGCACCGGCCCTGGCCCTGGCGATCACGGCCCTGGGCGCCGCCCACGCCCTGCAACGGGCACCCCAGCACGCCATCGCCAGCGAGTGGACCCGCCGCCAGGCCGGCTCGCTGGGCGCGCTGCGGCTCATGGAGCGGCTCGGCGCCATCATCGGACTGGCCTGCAGCGCCATGTTGCTCCAGGGGCAGCCGGCGACCAGCAGCCTCGCACAGCTGGGTCTGGTGGTGGTCACCGCCGCCCTGGCCTTCATCCCCATCGACCTCGCGGCCCGACGCCGCATCACGGAGACGCCCGCCTGATGAAACTGCTCCGACTCACCCTTGCGCTGCTGCTGATCGCCGCCGGCGCGCGCCACGCCCTTGCGGCGCCCTATCGGATCATGATCGTGACCTGGAACGGCTGCGAGCAGGCCTGCCAGGGCTTCCAGGACTACCTGCACGAGCAGGGCATGGACAGCGAGTTCCTGATGCGGGATGCCGGCAGCCAGGCCGCCCGGCTCGCCGAGTTCCGCCAGGAAGCGGTGTCGATCAAGCCCGACCTGGTCCTGACCTACGGCACCAATGTCAGCCAGGCCCTCGCCGGCGCGCTCGATGACAAGACCGCCCAGGCGGAGCTGCCGGTGCCCAAGATCTTCATGATCGTGGCAGACCCAGTCGCCGCGGGGCTGGTGCACAGCCTCGATGACCCAGGCCGTCCCGACGTGACCGGGACCTACAACCGGGTGCCGGAGACCGTCAACATCGAGACCATCCGCAACTATCTGCCCACCTTCAAGCGCCTGGGCATGCTGGTCAATGCCAACGAGAAGAATTCGCTGGTCAAGCGGGACGAGATGGCCGAGCTCGGGAAGTCGATCGGCTTCGAGCTGGTCTCCGAGGAGATCGCCCTCGGCGCCGACGGCAAGCCCCTCGCCGCCGACATCCCGGACAAGCTCGCCCGTCTCAAGGCGGCGGGTGTCGATTTCATCTACCTGGGTTCGTCCTCCTTCCTGCGCGCACAGAGGGACGCCTTCACCGACGGCGCGCTGGCGCTGGGGCTGCCCGTGCTGAGCCCCTATGAACTGCTGGTGCGGGAGTCCCGCGCCCTGATCTCGGTCGCCGCCCGCTACTACGACGTGGGACGCCTGGCCGGCGAGCAGGCCCGTCACATCCTGAAGGAAGGCGCCACGCCGGGTCAGCTGCCTGTCGCGCGGATGACACGTTTTGCGATCACCATCAACATGGGCGTCGCCAAGCAGCTGAAGAAGATTCCCCCCATCGATCTGCTGCAGGTGGCCGAGATCGTGCACTGAGCGCGGTCAGGGAAATGGGGCCGGCGGAGCGAAAGCTGTGGCATCGCCGCAACGCCGGCCGTCGCCACGGCCCCGCGTGTTCTATGGTGAAGAAGGACAGGACCGCCAACCGGGACAGCCCCGAAGGAGGGTCATCATGAGTTCGAAGCACCGCAACCTGCTGCGCCAGGTCTTCCAGGACCCCGCCCCGGGCAACATCCAGTGGCGGGAGATCGAGTCGCTGCTCACGCACCTGGGCGCCGACATCCAGCCGGGCCATGGCGCGCGCTTCCATGTCTGGCTGAACAGGCGCGAATACGTGCTGCATCACCCCCACCATGGCAACACCATCGGCCGCCAGGATGTCCGCCACCTGCGCGATTTCCTCGCCTCGGCCGGGGTGACGCCGTCGAGCTACGAGCAGCAGGGCGAAGCCACCCAGGGCGCCTGAGCCAGCGCGGCCCGGGGCGCGAGGACTTGCAATCCGATCAGGCGTCCCCAGCTAGGGGAATGCGCCCGTCACTGTCGATGGCGCCCCCATGCGCGCCAGCGCCCCACTGAGGATTGCCATGCCCACCCCCGACCCACGATTCGATCACCTGCTCCGGGGCCTGTCCGCCCGCCCCCAGGGCGGCAACTGGCTGCAGAAGGCCGGCGCCGTGGTGGCGACCCTGGTGGTCTTCGCGCTGGCCATGACGT